>JBFKMV010000145.1:0-13404 GCA_041629655.1 Candidatus Polarisedimenticolaceae bacterium | reverse complement strand
GTGACATCCCCGCCGGTGTTCTTGATCGTGCTGTTCTTGTTGCGCGACATCGAGGCCCAGGCCACCTCGACCCGCGGGGTGTCGGCGTCGACCTCGACGGCGCCGTTGGCGTTCGCGATCAGGACGTCGCCGTAGCGGCTCTTGACCCGGACGTCCTTGGACGACCCGTCGACCGTCACCTCGCCGAACTCGCTGTCGATGTCCACGTCGGCCTGGGCGTCCTCGACGCTCGCCGACGAGCCCGAAAGCCGCAGCGCGATCGCCCCGCCGATGCCCGTCAGGCCGACCTCGAGCCCGCGGCCCCGCACGTCGACCGTACCCGTGCCTCCCTCGAGCGAGATCCGCGTGCCGTCGGCCTCGACCTCGATCGCGCCGCTGTTGCCGCCCCCGAGCACGGAACCGCCGAAGCTGCGCACGATCAGCGCGCCGGAGTTGTCGCGGAGCTGCATCTCGGCGTCGCCCTCGATCGACACGCTGCCCCGGGCGCCGGTCAGCGCGAGCGGCGTCTCGGCGAGCCTCAGCTCGCCGCCCGCGATCAGCTGGGTGGCGGAGACGCGTCCGCCCTCGGCCTCCAGGCGCAGCGCGCCGTGGAGCTGCTCGAGGGTCAGCTCGGTGCGCTCGACCCGTCCCTCCACGAGCCCTTGCACCTGCGACAGCCCGACGCGCGAGTCGCGGAGCGTCAGCAGCACGTCGCCCCCGACCGTGGACACCTCCGCGGCTAGCTTCTCGCCCGTCAGGGCGAGGTCTCCGGACAGCCGCCGCGCCTTCAGGGTGCCTGCCAGCAGCTCGAGCTCGACGGGGCCGCCCACGTTGAGCACGGAGACCTCCAGCCGGGTCCCGGCGACCTCGACGCCGCCCTCGAGATCCGACACGGTCAGGCTGGAGTCGTCGAGCGCGATCTCGACCGCCAGCTCGACGGGAAGCGCGACCCACAGCTCGCGCGGCCGCTCGCCCTCGCCCTCGGGCGCCTGGACCCACAGTCGCCGCCCCTCGGACCACAGCTCGACCGGCAGATCCTCCGGCGAGTCCCCGGGCGTCGTGCTGAGGAAGCGGAGCTGCCCCGGAGGCCCGGCCTTCACGCGGATTGCCCCGCGCACCCCTCCGATCTCCAGCCGGTTCTCGTTGCCGATCTCGAGCTGTCCGTCGGCGCGCCGGGCCAGCAGCGTTGGCTCGGCCCACGCGGCGGTGGTCAGCAACGCGCCGAGGACGACGCTCAGACCGAGCCGGCGGTGCGCGTGAGCCAGCAAACCGTGCTCTCCTCGAACGATCCGGATTGTGGGCGGTTCCGAATTCTATTTTCGCCGCGTGCCGGAGCCTGTCAACCCACCCGCGGCGATGGCGCGCAGGGCCTCGCCCGCGGCCTGCTGCTCGGCGCGTTTGCGGCTCGAGCCGCGGCCCCGCCCGAGGCATCGCCGTCCGACCCGCACCTCGGCTACGAACTCGGGACGGTGCGACGGGCCGGTGGTCTCGATCAGCCGGTAGACCGGCGTCGCGCGCAGCTTTTGCTGCACGTGCTCCTGCAAGCGCGTCTTGGCGTCCTCGGGCACGATCTCGGTCGAGCGGGTGGCGCGGAGCTCGTCGCGCAGCTGGCGGACCACGAACGCGCGCGTCTTGCGGATGCCCGCATCCAGGAACACCGCCCCGACCACGGCCTCGAAGGCGTCGGCCAGCAGCGAAGGCTTGCGGGTTCCCCCGCTGCTCCGCTCGCCGCCGCCGAGCCGCAGCGCGTCGCCGAGACCGAGACGGCGCGCCGCGGCTGCCAGCGTGGGTGTACGCACCACGGTCTGTTTGCGACGCGTCAGCACCCCCTCGCTGGCTGCCGGGTCATCGCGCCACAGCCATTCCGAGACCACGAAGCCCAGCAGCGCGTCGCCGAGGAACTCGAGCCGTTCGTAGTGGCCCGCCGCCTGGTCCCGCGGGGCGCCCAGGTAGGACCGGTGGGTCAGCGCCTCCAGCAGCAAGCCGCGGTCGCCGAAGCCGTGGCCCAGCCGCCGTTCCAGGTCCTCGAGCTCGTCATGCGTCTGCACGGCGCGTCACGACGACCTTCCGGGAGGAGCGAGCACCCGGTCGTCGACCTTGCTGAAGACCCGCATCGGACGGGCGCCCGGCGGTAACGTCTCGCCGTTTCTCTCCACGGTCTCGACGCGCAGCGACCGCCCATCGGGCTCGAGCACGTACTCGTCGACGTAGCGCTCGCTCTGATCGGGATCCGCGGCCGTCGTGATATCGTAGCTGACGATCAGGCGCCCGCTGCGCGGATCCAGCTCGGACCGGAACCGGTAACGGTCGACTTCCCCGCTCTCGTGGCGGCGCTCGCAGTCCCCGTTCCAATCGCAAACCAGTCCCGGTTTGCCGTCACGCTCCACGAGCACCCGCACGCGCAACCCTCCGTCCGCCCGCGCGATCGAGATCACTGATTGCGCTCGATCGTTGCCTCGCCTCCAGGTCCCTTCGTAGCCGGTGTCGCTCACCTCCGGCGGCCCACCGCAGCCGATGGCCGCCGAAAGCCCCGGCAGCAGCAACAACTGCATGGGCCGCCGGACCCGGTGGATCATCCCGCGGCTCATCCCCGCTTCTCCCGCATCGCGGCGTGTTGCTCGTCGAACCCGGGCAGCGGCCGCAACGCTTTCAGCAGCGGCTCGTCAAGCAGCGGGCTGCGCGGCTGGTAGCCCTGCCCAACCGCGAGGCGCAGCGCGGCCATCGCCTCGTCCGCAGCGCCACGCCGTGCCGCGACCGCCGCGCGGACGACCAGGAACGCCGGCTCCTCCGCGCCCGCATCGATGAACCGTTCGGCGGTCGCCAGCGCCTCGTCGGTGCGGCCGAGCGCGTAGAGCGCGACGGCCAGACGGTGTCCCAGCGCCGCGTCGTCGGGCGCCAGCTCCACGCCGCGTCGCAGCGAGGCCACCGCCCGCTCCAACTCTTCGGACTGCATCCAGAGGTCCGCCTGGATGATCCGGAGCGGCGCAAACTCCGGGTAGATCTCGAGCGCCTCGCGGGCATAGCGCTGCGCCCGCCCGAACTCGCGGAGCTTCACCGCGGCGTCCGCGGCCGTCCACAGGATGTAGCGGTTCCCGGGATCCTGCTGCAGGACCGCATCGCAACGCTCCAGCGCCCGCTCGAAGTCGTGGTCGCGGGCCAGCGTCCGCACCGCCTGGACGTCGCGCTCGAGGTGGATCATGTCCCGCGGGTGCGGGGCTCCTTCGCGCTCGCCGCCGGCCACGCCCCCGACGTATCCCAGGCTGGCCAAAATCTCCAGGGACGCGGCGTCGAGCTGCGCGACGGCCGCGCCCGGATCCCGCTCCTCGTCGCTCGACCAGGTCTCGATCTCGGTCAACGCGGCCTCCAAGTCCGCCACCCGGTCCGGCTGGTTGTGATGCAGGTCGAGCTGCTCGTCCGGATCGGTCTCGAGGTCGTAGAGCTCCGGCGTCGCCGAGCGCGTGTACTTCCATGGCCCCCAGCGCACCCCGGCCAGCGGCCCCCAGCCATAGACCAAGGAAGCCGCCAGCGACTCGAAGTACAGCGCGCGCCGCGGGGGCTGGTCGCCCTCCAGCACCTGTCGCAGGCTGATCCCTTCCATCTTCGGGCCGGCCAGCCGGGCGTAGTCCGCGATCGTCGGTGCGACGTCGGCCAGCGTGACCGGCTCCGCGACCACACGGGCGCGCGAGCTTCCGGGCGGCTTGACGATCAGCGGGACCCGCAGCGTGCTCTGGTACACCAGCATCGCGTGGGTCTTCTCGTTGTGGTCGTAGAGGCCCTCGCCGTGATCCCCCGCGACCACGATCAGGCTCCGCTCCCACAGCCGGCGCTCGCGCAGTGCATCCAGGAAGCGCCCGATCTGCCGGTCCATCTCCGCGACCTCGCCGTCGTAGGGCCTGTCGCGGAAGCGCGCCGAGTACGGGAACGGCGGCACGTACGGGTAGTGCGGCTCCCAGTAATGCAGCCACAGGAACAGCGGCTCCCCGGCCTGCGCATCGAGCGCGGCGATGCCGAGATCCGTCACGTCGGCGCCCGCGCGTTCCAGCTCCTCGCTCCACTCCTCGCGAGGGATCTCCTGGAACATGTCGTGATACGTGGCGAAACCCTGGCCGATCCCGGTCTCGACGATCATCGGGAACGATGCCGGCACGCCGACCGTTTGCCAACCGCCGTCGCGCAGCAGCTCGGCGATGGTCACGCTGGAGTCCGGAAGCCGGAACATGCCGTTGTAACGCGCGCCATGCGCGCTCGGGTAGCGTCCGGTGAACATCGTCGCGTGCGAGGCGAGGGTGATCGGCGCGGGGGCCTGCGCCTCCTCGAACCGCACGGCGGCTCCGGCCAGCCGGTCGAGGTTCGGCGTCTCCCCTTGGGTGTAGCCGTAACAGCCGAGCCGGTCGGCGCGAGTCGTATCCAGCGTGATCAGCACGACGGTCTGCGGGGGTGGAGTGTCCGCGCAGCCGGCGACGGCGAGGAAGAGCAGCGCGAGCCCGACGAAGCGCCCGGCCGGGCTCACCGCCCGTGGCTCCGCATCAGCTCGGCGTAACGCGGATCGTTGCGCAGCGAGACCAGATCGGGATCCTGCTCGATGTGCTCCCACTTCCGGAAGCCGGCCGCGATCGCGCGATCGAGCCAGCCCAGCGCCGCGTCGGCATCGCCCTGGAGCGCGCGCGTGCAGGCCAGGTCGTAGACCATGTCGGGATCGGTGCCGACCATCGACAGCGCCGACTCGATCAGCAGCTCGGCGTTGGCCGTGTCGCCGGCCAGCCAGTAGGCGTGCCCCGACCAGTGCATCACCGCCGGCCGCAGCGGGTAGCGCGGCAACGCGCGGTCGCGCAGCTCCGCCGCCGCCTCGGCGGCGTGGCCCATCACGACCAGCGAGAACGAGTGCTCGAGCACGGCCAGGTTGCCCTCCCGCTCCTGGAGCAGCTGCTTGGCCCGCGTCCACTGCACCCGCGGCAGCATCGAGCGGCGCGGCGGGTGGCGCAGTTCCTGCAGCTCGGTCAGGAACGCGTTGCGCTCTGCAGCTTCCGGCTCCGGGGTCGGCCGATCGACCCAGGCCTCGACCAGCCCCGCCTGCTCGATCGCCAAGCGCCGCTCGGCGTCCAGCTCGCGCTCGCGCGGACGCGCCGGTCGCTGCCGCGCCGTGGCCGCCGCCGGAGAGGCGTCGGCACCCTCCTCGAGATCGTCCCAGCCGAAGCTGGTCCACCGGCCCTCGCGGTGCACGGCGGTCAGCGTCGGCCATCCCACCTCGTCCTCGGGCGCCCAGGTCCAGGCATGGCGGACGCGCGCGGCGGCCTCCGCGTCGGCGCTTCCGAGCACCAGCCCCTCGGCCCGGGGATCCAGCGTCACGCCGGCCCACGCCGCCAGGGTCCGCGGCACGTCCGGCAGCCAGACCGGCGTGGGCGATCGCGTGCCCCCCTGCTCCGCGCCGCTCGCGGTCGCGGGCTTCACGACCAGCGGCACCGCCAGCGTCTCACGGCGCAGCCAGTACGGAGCCCCGCGCGCGCCGTCCTCGCCGAACAGCGTGCCGTGCGTCCCGACGACCACGATCGCCGTGTCGGCGAACCGCTGCTTTGCCTCGAGCGCGGCGACGATCTCCCCGAGCGCCGAGTCGAGCAGCGGCAGCGCCTCGCCGTAGCGGGCTCGCGACTCTTCCCCGGTCGGCTCGCGTACCGCGATCCCGTGCAGGTCGGCCAGGTGCACCCAGGCGAAGAACGGTCGCCCCGGATCGACGGTCTCGATCCACTGACCGAACCGCTCCGCCACGGTCGCCGCGGGCACCGGCTTGGGGAAGTAGCGCGGCGAGCCGAACAGCACGTCCTCGGCCCCGTCGAACAGCTCGAAGCCGCGGTCGAGCCCGCTGGCCCAGGAGCAGAACGGCGTGCCGACCAGCGCGGCGGTGACCCAGCCACGCGGCGCCAGCAGCCCGGCCAGCGTCGGGATGTCTTCCGGCAGCACGTCGTTGACGTCGTCGCGCACGCCGCTGCGATCGGGCGCCACCCCGGTCAACAGCGTCGCGGCCGCAGGACGGGCCAGCGGCGCCATCGTCGCCGCGTCCTCGTAGAGGGTGCCCTGCGCGGCTAGCCGCTCCAGCTGCGGCAGTGCGACGTCGCCGCCGTAGAGCGCCAGCACGTCGGCGCGCAGCGCCTCGACGGAGACCAGCACGATTCCCCGTACCTCCGCGCGGTCCTCCGAGCACGACGACAACGCGGCTACGAGCAGCGCGACGGCGAGGACCAACCAGATCAGCCTGGGGATCCGGACGCTCATGACCCGGCGCATGATAGACGGTGGCCGCGCGGCCGCGCAACGTGGCGCGGCTCTCGCGCCCCCGCAAAAAGAAAAAGCGGAGCCCGCCGTCGGGCTCCGCTCTTCGTCATCACAGAAGATGCAGCCGAACTACATCTTCTTCGGCTTCATCGTGCCCGGCCCCTGGTCGCGGTCGATCTGCTTGAACTTCCGCTTCGGATCGGCGAGGTTCGGGTCGCACTCGACGATCGCGGGGTTGGTCAGGAACTGGACGTTGCCGCTGACCACGACGCCGCTGGAGACCCACAGGTCGGCGGTGCCGCAGGCGGCGCAGTCGAAGTTGAACGAGCCGGCGCCACCGGTCGCCGCCAGCGTCGACTGCAGCGTCCAACCACCCAGGTTGTCGAGCGCCGGCTGGCCCTCGGAGCACTGGGAGTAGACGTTGATGTTGTCGATCGCGCCGGTCACGCCGCAGTCGGTAGTCTCGGAGCGCACGCCCGGCGACGGATCGAGCACGTCGAAGTTGACCGTCACCTGGTTGGCGCCGTCACGGGCGACACCGGAGATCCGAGGCCGCGGGCTCGGTCCGGCCGCCGCCGTGGTGAACCCACCGCCGTCGACGTCCGAGAAGTCGAAGTTGTTGCTGAAGCGGATGCCCTCGTCACCGGTCCAGAGGAAGAACTCGTCGGTTGCCGTGTCCTCGACCTGGACGGTGATGCACCCCGTCACGCACCCGGCGCTCGTGCCGGCCGCGCCCGTGGCGATCTGGAAGAACCAGAAGTTCGCGCCGTACTGGCCGTGCAGCCACTCGTCGGCCCCGTAGCTGCCGTTGTTGACGGCCGGGTTGTCGGTCTTCCACCAGTGCCCCACGAAGCCCGTGCAGCCGGCGCCGCCGTAGTCGGGACCCGAGCAGCCGGAGGCGTTCGAGAAGCCGAGATAGCGCGCGTCATCGAAGTTCGGGCGCTGCACGTTGGAGGCGCGCGTGGAGGGGCTGCAGCCGGCCAACACCTCGGGTGTTGCCACGGCCGCCGCCAGCGCGACCACCATCAGCACAAACAAGATATTCGTCAGTTTCCTCATGATCCTGCTTCCTCCCCCGTTCATTAGTAGTGCGACGGGGTGTAGAGTACCGTCGTGCTCATGGTCACGAAGTACGCCTCACCCGGCAGCAAGTTGAAGTTCGGACCGCTGGCGCTGTCGCGCGTCTGGTAGCTGTTGGACGACTCGATGTAACGCTGCACGTTGACCACGTTGGTCGAGCCGATGTCGTTGATCAGCTCCTGCGCCGTCGAGGCGGTCTGGTGGTACGGGGGAGCGTACAGGTTCGCGCCGATGCTGGCACCGCCGGAAGGCTGGTCCAGCGACACCTGGACGGTCGGGCCGTGCGAGCCGACGGCGATGTAGTTGACGTCGGCGCTCATGGTCACGAAGTAGCCCTCGCCCGCCGCCAGGTTGAAGTTCGGTCCGCTGGCGCTGTCGCGGGTCTGGAAGCTGTTCGAGGACTCGATGTAGCGCTGCACGTTCACGACGCTCGTCGATCCGATGTCGTTGATCAGGTCCTGCGCCGTGTTCATGCCGGACTGCCGGTTGAACGGCAGCGCGAGCGTGTTGGCGCCGATGCCGGTGCCGCCCTGCGAGGCGGGGTTCTGCATCGTGTAGTTCAGCTTGAACCCCATGTTCGAGGCGAACAAGCCTCCTACCCCGAGCAGGGCAACCGCGACGATCAACCCTGCCGTCAAGCTTCTCTTGCTCATTCCTTCTCCTCCGAGGTCAGTGCCGCTCTGGATATTGCTCCGGAGAAGCCCCTTGCCGCGTCCCCTGCGGGCCGGACGGCAGGAGCCCCACACCTGACGAACGACCAGAATTTACCGAGAAATCCGGGGTCGTCAAGGGGTTTCTCCCGGGGAGCGCCTCTTTCGCGGCGAACCCTTTGAAACCGATGACTATGGTCGAAATACCTCTCATAACCTCAATCGATGCGGTAGAACACCAGGTCCGCGCCCGAATGCAGCGCGTCGCTGAACGAGCCGTCCGAGACCGGGGCTGCCCCCGCCGGGTCGAACTCGTCCGGGCGGGCCGATTTGACCACTTGGTGGTCCGTGCGGCCGTTGGCGATCGTGAACACGACCTGGTCGCCCACCTTGGAAACCTCGATCCTCGAGTCCACCACGTGGGGCGCCTTTCTGGGAATCCCCGAGACCCAGGCCAGCGCCGTCACCGCGGCCAGCAGCACGGGAAGCGCCCCGGCCAGGGCCATCTGCCCCCAGGGCAGGAACAGCCGCCGCAGGGGCCGCAGCGGCTCTCTGGCGGCCGTGGCGCGCCTCAGGACGGCTTGCCTGGCGGTACCCGAGAGGCGCTCGACGTCTCCGTCGCGGGAAGCCCGGATCGCGCGGTCGAGACAGACTTTCGTTTCACTATCGCTTTTCATCGCTTCCTCCGCGTTCCCCCGCGGTCAACAGGTAGTACCGCAGCGGAGCGGCAAGCGTTCAACGACCTTCCGAGTTCCCCCCGGCCCGGGGTCCGAGCGCGACCTGCAGCCGTCGCCGGGCGCGTCCCAGGTGCCGGCGCACGGTGATCTGCGTGATGCCGAGCACGCGGGCTACCGACCGGCCGTCGAGCCCCTCGATCTCCCGCAGCACGAACACCGCCCGCTCGCGGTCGCTGAGCAGGCCCAGCGCCGTGTGGAGCCTCCGCTTCAACTCCGCGGCGGAAACCGCCTCCGCCGCGCCCCCGGCCGATGGCGCGGCCTCGGGCTCCTGCTCCGGGAGCGGCGCGTCGTCCGTCCTCCGGCTCCGGCTCCTGCGGTAGTCGTGCGACGCGTTGACCGCGATGCGGTAGACCCAGGAGCGGAACGGGCGGCCGTGCTGGAACCCCCCGAGGTGCCGGAACACGCGGACGAACACCTCCTGGGCCACGTCCTCGCGGTCCTGGCGCGGGACGCCCATCAGCCGCAGCACCCGCAGCACCCGGCCCTCGTGGCGCTCCAGCAGCAGCTCGAACGCGCGCTCCTCGCCGTCCCGGGCGGCCCGCACGAGCGCGTCGTCGGACGGATCCGGCACCGCCGCCGCGATCGGTTCGTCGATGGACTTGGTCAAGACCCGTTCTCCGGGCCGGGAGCGTAGCACGGCGGGGGCCCCGTCGGGCCCCGGGTCAGTAGGAGCTCGCGTTGCCCCGCGTGTCGATCACGATCACCGAGTAGTAGCGGTCCCCCGGCGCCGGCGACACGGTCACCGCGGTCCCCGCCGTCGAGGTCAGCACGGGGATCAGCCCGTCCCGGATCGCGGCCCGGTCGAACGGCTGGCCCGAGGCGTAGACGTCGTAGCGCTCGATCGTCGTCGGCAGCCCGTCGAAGTCGGTCGTCACCGCGGGCCACGACAGCTCGAGGTCGCCCGCGGAGAGGTCACAGGTTTCCGTCTCGGGACACGCCGCATCCGTCGTGCAGCTCTGGCCGACCGTGATCGAGCAGGTGCCCAGCTTGTCCACCTGCAACGCGCCGATCCCGTCGGGAAGCTGAAGTCCCAGCCCGCCGACGTTGCCGTCCAGGTCGACCGCGCGCACGAGGTAGTGGTAGTCGTCGGGCTCGGACAGCGCGCCGCCGTCGGTGAACTCGGTGGTGGGGGCCGTGACGGTCCCGATCAGGTCGCCCGGTACCGGGACGAACGCCGGGTCGGTGCTGCGGTAGACCTCGTAGACGTCGATCGACTCGGTCTTCCCGTAGATGTCCTCGCTGATCTCGGTCCACGACAGCACGGCGTCGCTGCCCGACTTGTCGATCCGGAGGTCCGAGATGAACCCGGGCGACTTCAGGCCGCGCACGAACGTCGGTGTGCCGCTCTGCTCCGGCGAGAAGCCCGAGGTGTGCCCGGAAGTGTTCGTGGCGGTGACGGCGATGAAGTGCTCCACGCCGTCCGTCAATCCCGTCAACAGGTGCGCCGAGTTGCGGCCGACCTGCTCGGTGTTCGGGTAGACCCCCGAGGCGAGGCCCCAGTGCACCGTGTAGAAATCGATGTCGCTCTCGGCGTTGTCGGCCCAGTCCAGCTCCAGCCGCCCGCCGGTCTCGGGATCGACCACCGCCAGACCGCCCGGCGGCGCCGGCGGGTCGGGGTTGAGCGGCGTCCCGCGCACGCAGTCGGCGTCGGGCGGCAGCGGATCGCCGAGATCGCAGTCGGTGTTGAAGTTCGACAGGCGGCCGTCGAACCCGTCGCCGTCCACGGCCACGACGTGGTAGTAGAAGGTCGTCGCGTTCTGAACGCTGGTGTCGGAGTAGGCGGTTCCGGCCACCGGCGCGCCGTTGAGCTTGCCGTAGACGCCCTGGGCGACCGTGCTGCGGTAGACGTCGTACTGCACGCCGGGCGTCGGGCTGGCCGTCCAGGTCAGGTCCACCACGCCGTTGCCCGCCACGGCCGCGAGATCCGTGGGCGGCGACGGCGCGGGGATCTGGAGCTGCGTGGTGGGGTCGCCCATCAGCACGTAGTTCTGGCACGCGTCGACGGAGGTCTTCCCCGGCCCGCACAGCTCGATCAACCCTTCCATCACCGGCACGCCCAGGGTGCGCTCCTTGCGCGGCCCGTAGACGCTGCTCCAGGTCACGTTCGTCACGCGCTCGCCGATGAAGCGGAAGTCGAGGCCCGAGGGCGCCAGCACGGCCACCGCGCCGCCGCCGGCGCGCTTGAGCCAGCTCTCGCCCATCGACTTGAGCTGCGGGGTGTGGAAGCCGCCGGTGAGGCAGTTGTGGACCTGCAGCCACGGCAGCCGCAGCGCGTTGGTCAGCTGCGATGTGTCGTCGATGATGCAGAACGAGCTGCTCTCGTTGCCGCAGAAGAACACGTCGTCCGACCACAGGTCGAAGTTGCCGTGGCCGATGAACTGCATCATCGCCGTGCCGTCGCTGCCGTCGCCGGCGACGCCGTTGACGGCGTCGATGATGTCGCCGTTCATCACGAACTCGTTGCACGCGGCCGGGGTCTTGTTGCAGTAATCGGTCCCGCTCCAGTACTCCAGCGCCCGCGAGGTGTGCGGGGGCTTCTTCATCTTCGCCGGGCCGAGCGCGTTGATCCGCTCGAACTCGGTGGCCTCGAAGTCGTCGTAGCCCTTGCCGCGATCGGACACGGTCAGCGCGTGCCCGCGCCAGGTGCCCGCGGCTGCCGACTGCTCGTAGTCCAGCAGCTTGCCCAGCACGGAGTCGGCCTCGCCCGGCGTGCGCACGGGGAGCCGGCCGATCATCAGGTCGGCCAGCTGGTCGCCGCCCTCGACCGCCGCCGTCACGTTGTCGCTGGCGTAGTAGCCGATCGAGGGGTCGTCCTTGAACATGATCTGGGTCGGCACGAAGCTGCCGTCCGCCGGCCCGCCCTTGTAGTCGTAGGAGCCGTCGCCGAGCAGCAGCACGAACGCGGGCTCGGGGTCGGCCCAGCCCTCGCCGGGGGCGTCCGAGAGCACCCAGGCGAGGAAGTTCTTGATCGCCAGCGGGCCGTGCAGGCCGTCGTTGAACTCGTCCTCGACGTCCTCCAGGCAGGCCACCCGCGACGTGATGCCGTTCTGGCTCAGGCGGTGGTTCAGCAGCGCCGTCAGCGCCGCGTCCGCGCAGTTGGCGGGATCGTCGAGCAGGTCGGGATGCGTGATCACGAGCAGGTCGGCCTGGTTGATGGTGTCGCGCAGGTCGGACACCGTGTCCGGCTCGAAGTCCGGGTTGGCCGGGATCGCGACCCCGCCGCCGCCCGCCACGACGAACCGTCGCGACCCGCCGCTCAGCGTGTCGTCGACGCGGAAGCGGGCGCTGAACGGACCGGCGCCCGTGACCTCGACGCCGGTCAGCCGCACCGCGTCGACGATCCCGCTGCCGCCCAAGAAACCGGTGATCTCGTACACCTCGGGCGCGGACCCGAGCAGGCCGCCGACCACGAACTCGGCGTCCTGGTCCGGCCAGTCGAAGGTCAGCGTGTCGCCCTGCGCGGTGAAGCTCCGGCGGTAGTGGACCTCGATGTAGTCCAGGATCACCTCGTTGCGCGAGGCGGCGGTGTTGATCACCTCGAACTTGACCTTGGCCGGGCTGGTCAGCTGCGCGCCCGACCCGGGCCAGGTCCAGGTGAAGTCGTGCAGGAACAGGTTGCGGCCGTCCCACAATTGCGCGTCGCTGTCCAGCGTCTGGCTCGACGCGTTCATCAGCGTGATCTGCGTGTGGTGATCGGGGTTGACGGCCTCGTCGTCGTTGCGGCCCTGCAGGTTGACCACGACGCGCGTTGGCGCGGTCCCCGAGGCCAGGCCCGGCAGCGCCACGTCGTCGGTGCGCGACTTGGTCCCGGTTTGCGACAGTGTCGGAGACCAGTACCACGGGTCCGCCGCGCCCAGCGGACGCCACGCGTCGTCGACCTCCGCGCGGGCCACGGCCTCGAAGTCGTTTGGCGGGACGCGGCTGTGCGTCGGGGCGGAGTCGACTTCCGCCATCCGGCTGCGCGGGCCGGCCTCGACGGTCAGGAAGTACACGTTCTCGTCGGAGAAGTCGCGCATCTCGTGGAGGTCGATCGGACCGCCGAGGTCGGTGTTGAGCACCGTCTCGGGCTCGTCGTCCAGCGCCTGGCCGTAGAACTGGACCCACTCGCCGGGGTCCAGCAGGTCGTTGCCGTCGGTCGGCTCGGCCATCCCGTCGCCGTCGTCGTCCCGCACCCGCAGCGGCACCTCCTCGCCGCGGCTGGTCAGCTTCCAGGTCGACAGCGGCTCGGTCAGGAAACCCGTACCGGACATCCGGGTGTGGTCGAGACGGACCACGCCGTTGGCGCGCACGCGGATGCGGTACCGCGGGCCGCTGCTCTCGGCGGCCGCTGCCCCGCCGCCCGAGGCCAGCACGCCGCCGTCGGAAGGCCCGAGCCGGAACGTGCGGCCCTGACCGTAGTTGACGAAGGCGGCACGGTAGACGCTCTCGAAATGCGGGTCTGCCGCCGCGAGGCTCGTCTCCCCCTGCTCCGCCCCCTCGAACGTGACGGTCAGGTCCAGCCGGCCCGCGACGCGCAGGCCGCGGATCAGCGGGTCGTAGCGCACGGGGGCGACGTGGACCGCCACGTAGCGCTGGTTGCGCAGCACGCCGATCTCGCCGAGCCACGCCGGGCGCGCCGGGAAGGTCTCGCGCCCGCCGTAGTAGCTCAGGGCGGGGACGTACTCCAGGCGCGGGTGGACGTGCTCGCCGCG
>JBFKMV010000144.1:0-13743 GCA_041629655.1 Candidatus Polarisedimenticolaceae bacterium | reverse complement strand
CTCTCGTCCTGCTGCACGGTTACCCCACCTCGTCCCACGACTACTACCGCGTGCTGCCGGATCTCGCCGCCCACTATCGGGTCATCGTGCACGACCACCTGGGCTTCGGTCTGTCGGCCAAGCCCCGCGACTACTCCTACGCGATCCACGAGCAGGCGGACTTCGCCCTGCTGCTCTGGCAGCACCTCGGCGTGAAGTCCGCGCATCTGTTTGCCCATGACTACGGCACCAGCCTGGCCACCGAGCTGCTGGCCCGCTGGAACCGCGGCTTCCGCAGCGTGCCGCTGGAGTCCGTCACCTTGTGCAACGGGAGCGTGCACATCGAGCTGGCGCGGCTGCGTCCGATCCAGAAGCTGCTGCGCAACCGGATCCTCGGTCCGCTGGTGGCCCGGCTGTCCAGCCAGCGCGTGTTCGACCGCAACATGCGCCGGCTGTGGCACGATCCGGCCGTCCTGCCCCAGGCCGATCTGGACACGATGTGGGAGCTACTGACCCGCGACGGCGGCAGGGCGGTGCTGCCCCAGGTCACCCAGTACCTGCGCGACCGCGTGCTTTACTGGCATCGCTGGGTGGGCGCTCTCAAGGAGAGCCGGCTGCCGCTGGCCTTCCTCTGGGGCGCCGAAGATCCGATCGCCGTTCGCGACGTCGCCGAGCTGCACCAGGCCGAGGCCCCGGGCAGCCGGTTGACCCTGCTCGAAGGCGTCGGCCACTACCCGATGCTCGAGGCGCCGCGTCGCTGGACCGAGGCGCTGCTGGCGCTGCTCGCGCGGTGAAGCCCGTTTCCACTCCGCTCAGCACGGCTCGTGCGCCACCTCCGACGCGACCGTGACGGGCACGCCGTTACGCAGCGTGTCGAGGGTCACGCACAGCCGCTCGGCCTGGGCCAGCAGGATCTCGACGGACCGGCGATTCGCCGCCGCGGCGGGTCGCAGCCGCACCTCGCAGCGGAGGCCTCGAAACCCGGGGCGGACGTCGGGATCGATCGCCAGGCATCCGCGCACGTCGACGTCGCCGGTCACATCGACCTCCAGGTCGGCGATTCCCACCTCGAGGCGGTCGGCGATCATCCGGATCGTGCTGTCCACGCAGGCGGCGAGTGCGGCGCACAGCAGGTGGCCGGGGTTCGGCAGGTCGTCGTACCCGCCGACCTTGGCGTCGATGCCGTATTCCCAGCGGACCTCTCGGAAGTCCGGCGCAACCACGGTCCCGTGCAGGGCATCGGTGTTCTGCCGCTGGGTGGTCGTGACCCGCTTGGCGGTGATCGCCGCCTCGGGGTTCTTGACGTAGTCGCGGTAGAGGCCTTCCTGGCGCCGGGCGACGACGGAGTTCTTGCTCTTCATTCTCGAACCTCCTTTGCTAGTTAGCACGATCGTGCGATTTATAGATCGTACGACCGTGCGTGCTAAGATGTCAAGTGGAGATTTCGGGATGGCCAGGAAAACCCGCTCCGACGGGGAGCGTTCGAGAGAAAAGATCCTCGAGACCGCCGAGAGGCTGGCCTCGGTCGAGGGGCTCGAGGGCCTCTCCCTCGCGCGCCTGGCCGAGGCGGCCGGAATGAGCAAGAGCGGCGTGTTCGGCCTGTTCGGATCCAAGCAGGAGCTACAGCTGGCGACCGTCGACAGGGCCCGCGAGGTGTTCCTGTCCGAGGTCGTGGCCCCGGCCCTCGAGGCGCCCGGCGGACTCGAACGGTTGCTCGCCCTGTGTCGGGGGTACCTCGACTACGTCGAGCGGCGGGTCTGGCCGAGCGGGTGCTTCTTCGCGTCGGTCGCCGCCGAGGTCGGCCCCCGGCCCGGCCCCGTGCGCGACAGCATCGCCGCCGGACAGCGACAGTGGGTGGACCTGCTCGCCGACAACGTCAAGCAGGCCGTCAAGGCCGGTCGGCTTCCGGCGAGCACCGAGCCCGAGCAGCTCGCCCTCGAGCTCAGCACCATGCTCACGGGCGCCGACATCGCGTACCTGCTGCACAAGGACACCGGGATCCTCACGCGCGTCGGGGCCGCCATTCGCGGGCGACTCGCGCCCTAGTGCACCCCTCGTCTCCGTCTTGCCGATGCTAGAGTGTTCAGCCGAGCGCAACCGTGAGCCGAGGAGGAAGGTCATGACCGACGAAACGACGACCGGCACGAGCGCCGGCCGGGCAACCGCCACGAAAACCTACGAAACCGAGGCCTTCGCGGCCCCCGATGCCAAATCGCCCCTGGCTCCCACGCAGATCCGGCGGCGCGAGCCCGGCCCGCGGGACGTCGGCCTGGAGGTCCTGTACTGCGGCGTGTGCCACTCCGACCTGCACCAGGTCCGGAACGAGTGGGAGAGCGTGATGCCCACCGTGTATCCGTGCGTGCCCGGCCACGAGATCGTCGGGCGGGTGACCGCGGTAGGGCGCGAGGTCAAGGCGTTCAAGGAAGGCGATCTGGCGGCGGTGGGCTGCCTGGTCGACTCGTGCCGCAGCTGCTCGGCCTGCCGGGACGGCGAGGAGCAGTTCTGTGAGGCGATGCCGACGTTCACCTACAACGGGGAGGACAAGCAGCTCGGCGGCGTGACCTACGGCGGCTACTCGGCGAGCCTCGTGGTCGACGAGGCGTTCGCGCTGCGCGTATCGGACGCCCTCGATCCGGCGGGGGCCGCGCCGCTGCTGTGCGCCGGGATCACGACCTACTCGCCGCTGCGGCACTGGAACGTACGCAAGGGGCAGAAGGTCGGCGTCGTCGGGCTCGGCGGTCTCGGGCACATGGCGGTCAAGCTCGCCCACGCGATGGGCGCCGGGGTTGTCGTGTTCACCACCTCGCCCGGAAAGACCGAGGACGCCGTCCGCCTGGGCGCCGACGAGGTCGTGGTGTCCCGGAACGAGTCCGAGATGCAGAAGCAGGCCGGCAGCTTCGACTTCATCCTCGATACGGTCTCCGCCGAGCACGACGTCAACGCCTACGTGGAGTTGCTGAAGCGGAACGGGACCCTGACCCTGCTGGGCGCTCCCGCGACGCCCACGCCGGTCGCCGCGTTCGGGCTGCTGTTCGGGCGCAAGCGGCTCGCGGGCTCGCTGATCGGCGGCATCCCCCAGACGCAGGAGATGCTCGACTTCTGTGCCGAGCGCGGGATCACCGCCGACGTCGAGGTCATCCCGGTCCAGCAGATCAACGAGGCCTTCGAGCGCATGCTGAAAGGCGACGTGAAGTACCGCTTCGTCATCGACATGGCCTCGCTGAAGTGAACCGGGAGTCTCGCCCGGAGTTCCCGATCACGAAGCCTCGCCCAGCAGGAAGCGGTCGCCCAGGACGGGGCGCCCGGCGCGGGACACGGCAAACCCGTAGACCGCGAGCGCCAGCGGGAGAGCCAGGAAGAACATCGAGCTGTCGAAATACCAGGCCCCGGGTTTCAGGACGAACGGGAAGTAGTGGAGAAAACCGAAGTACCAGTACGCCACCGCGGCCAGCAGGCCGAAGCGGACCAGGACGAAGAGAAAAGCCGCCGTGCCCAGCGCGGCCCCGATCCACCCCAGGACGCCGACGGCCGCGCTTCCGCCCGCGAGCGTCCCGAAGACGAACATGACGGTCAGGACGATCCATTGCCTGCGGAGGAAGAAGCGCAGGAACAGGAACAGGGCCAGCAGGAACAGCGGGGGCCAGCAGGCATACGCGACGTCCAGCAGGACCTTCGCCGTCATGTGTCTCCATCCGGAGTGGAAGATCGGGTTCGTTCCCTGGAACACGGCGTCGGGAAGCAGGGCGAGCTGAGCGGCCCGGGGCAGGTCGGTGACGAGTCCGAGCGCGCCGCCCACGAGGATGTCCCGGCCGAGTCTCGGATCCTTGAGTCGTCCCTCCAGTAGCCGGTTCCACGAGATCAGGACCTCCGGCCAGAGCCGTCGGACGAAGGGCTCGAGCGCCAGATACACCGTTCCGGCCAGGGCGCCGTCGAGGAGCGATCGGCCGACGTTCGTCAGAACCAGACCCAGCACGGAGAGTTCCGGCGCGAGGGGATGGTCCATGAGGAGTCGGATCCCCGCAGCCGCCAGGAAAACGAAGAGCGCGACGCGAGCGGCTCCCCTCCGGTCTCCGCTTCCGCGTCGCAGGTTCCGGCGAGCGAGGAGCGCGCAGCCGATCACCAGCGAGACCAGGACCGACACGAAGACGCCGTCCGCGATGCGTTGGCCGGTCGAATACCGATGGGCTTCCATACGCTCCGCGCGGGTCCACGGGTAGACGGTCCGGAAGAACACCGGCTTGCCGCGGTAGGCCGCGGCTTCGAGGCGCACCGCCACGCTGGCATCGTAGGGGTGGGCCGCTTCCCAGGCAGCGCGCACGTCACTGGTCACGGGAGCGTTCCAGACCGGCCGGACGGCGGTCACCGCGTCCGCGGCGTAGCCTGCCCCCTCCAGCACGACCGGCCACTGCGGCTCGGGCCAGGGCCCCTCGGAATCGTCGACCTCGGGTGGGACGACCACGAGCTCGAGCAGGCGGCCGCGCGTGTCCAGGCGCACGTTGCGCATGCCGGAGACGTCCAGGGGCGGGTCGTCACGGGTGATCGGGGAGCCGAAAAACGTCGTCCGGGTGCTGACGAGGTGTCGCGGGCTCTCGCGGTACCAGAACTGGACCAGCAGCGGCAGCAGCGGTGGCGGATCCGGGATCAGGAAACGCTCATCCGCGGTCTCGCCCCGGGCGCTCCAGTCCACGTTGAACCCGTGGGCCCGGTCGAGCCCGGGCTCCGGGTAGCCAAGCCGCTCCAGCAGCCCCCGCGCGTCGGCGGCCAGCACCTCGGGCGACCGTTCCGGACCGGCGCGGGCCAGGAAGTGGTACCGGCCGAAGTACCACGCACCTCCGACGACGCCAGCGAGGATCGCGATCAGGCAGGCCAGGGCGACGGGAGGCCTCAGGCCCTGCCCCTCCCCCGCATCGGCGACCATCTCCGGGGAGGGTGTCTCCCCTGCGGCCAGGGCGGCGGCGAGAGGATCACCCCCCGGCAGCGCCGCGGAGACGGCGAGCGCCGAGGCCGGTCGCGCGCCCGGGTCCTTCTCCAGGCAGCTCAGGATGATCTGCTCCACGCCCGGATCGAAACCCGAGACGTGGCTCGACGGCTTCGACGGGGTCGCGTCGCTGTGCTGCCGGGCGAACCCGGTCAGGGACGAGGCCTCGAACGCCTGCTTGCCGGTGAACAGCTCGTACAGGACCAGCCCCAGCGCGTAGACGTCGCTGCGGACCGTGACCTCCCGACCTGCGAACTGCTCGGGGGCCATGTAGGCCGGTGTGCCCGAGCGGATCTCGCCGGCCTGGATCATCCGCTCGAGGCTGGCGAGTCCGAAGTCGGTGATCTTGGCGCGGCCGCGCCCGTCGATCATCACGTTCGCCGGCTTGAGATCGCGATGCAGGATGCCCACGTCGTGGGCGGCCTGGAGTCCCGCGCAGATCTGCCGCGAGATCTGAAGCGCCTTGTCCCTGGGCAGGCGACCGATGCGCCGCAGCAGCGAGGACAGGTCCTCGCCGTCGACGTACTCCATGGACAGGTAGTGCTGTCCGTTCACCTCGGCGATGTCGTAGACCCGGCAGACGTTGGAGTGGGTCACCTGGCGTGCCGTGCGGACCTCGTCGAGGAAGCGGCTCAGGCGCCGCCGGTCGCGTTCGAGCCCCGCGGGCAGGAACTTCAGCGCCACGGGTTGGCCCAGCTTCAGATCGTCGGCGCGGTAGACCTCGCCCATGCCGCCGCGGCCCAGCAAGCCGACGATGCGGTAGCGCCTGTCGAGCACCGAGCCGGGGACGAAACGGGAGCGGTCGTGCGAGCGGCGGGACGTGACGGCATCGCGGCTGCGCTCGGGGGCGCTGGCCGCCGTCGGCAACTCGCTGGGTGCGCTGGTCTCGGTCGGCGGGGAAGGGTAGGAGTCGAGCGCGCACCCGCACGACGAACAGAAACGTCCGCCCTCCGGGAGTGTCGCGGAGCAATCGGGACAGGACCCCATACCCGATTATCCCACGGGTGCGAGCGGGATCGGAGCTTCGACGATACGGGCGTCCATCCGGGTCAGCCGGCGGGAAGGGGGACCTTCGTGACCTCACGGCCTCGTGTACAACCCGCAGGATGCGTAGGACCCTCGCGCTCATGAAGAGCCGCGCGAGACCGCGACTCAGGCCGGTGCGGCTTCAGGCTCCGGCTGCCCGAGGTTGACGGCGGAGTGCAGCAGGCGGCCCTGCACCATGTCCAGCACCACGTGCATCAGCATCGCCACCGGCAGCGATCCCGTGAACACGACCGCCAGCGCCAGGACCAGTCCCACCAGGCCGACCCGCAACGCGCCGGCCAGGCCCTGGTAGGCGTGCCCGGCGGCGAAGGCCACCGAGCTGAGCAGCACGGCCGGCCACAGCCCGACCAGCGTCGTCAGCGCGGTCAGCAACAGGCCGCGGTACACGATCTCCTCGCAGATGCCCGCGCTGACCGACACCCCGTCGAAGCGCCGCAGCTCCGCCGGCGTGTGCGGCACGAACACCGACAACCGGCCGAGCTGCGCGCCGACCTTGTCGAGGCTCTTCGGGTCACGGCTGGCCCGCAGGGTCATCACCGCGACCAGCACCGACAGCGCCAGGCAGAAGGCCACGGCGATCCACTCCAGGCCGGACACCCGGAAGTGCAGCCCGATCTCGGCGGGCGTCCGTCCCAGGGCGAGCCACCAGGCGAGAAAGATCGCGGCCCCGACCCACTGCAGCACGATGTTGCGCCCGTAGGCCCGCATGCGCGCACCGGGCACGCCGTTCGCGACGTCGCGCTCGAGCCGACCCATCACCCGGAGGCCGAGCACGGGCTCGGCGATCAGCAGGACGGCCAGCAGTACGGTCAGGAAGACGAAAAAGGCGAAGCTCATGACGGATCTCCCTCGTCGGTGGTCGGGTTCGTGTCGCCGGCGACCCAGCGTCCGCGCAACGGCGCCATCAAGAAGGTCAGGGACAGGAACTGGTCGTCGGGACCCGGATCGCCGCTCTCGACGACAAGCTCTCGCGCCCGGCTCTCCAGCTCTTGCAGGAATCCGTTGAGACGGGCCAGCGCCTGCGGAGAGAGGCGCATGTGGGCCCGCATTCCGGTCAGGTTGCGGTGCTCGCCCTCGGTGCATACGTCGTCGCGATCGAGGGAGGCGAGAAAGTCGCGCTCGGCCATGCGCAGCGCCGCGCTCATGGTCTGTCCGGCCTGGCGCGCGGTGGTCTCGTCGTGCGGGTCCACGCTCACCTCGAGGCGGGTGCCGGTCACCTCGTACAGGGTTTCGAAGCGCTTGCCCTTCGGCCGGGTGCCGGCCCGGCGCAGGACGCCGGCGTCCTCGAGCACGCGCACGTGGTGGTACAGCGACGTCGCGGGACGTCCGATCCGCTCGGCCATGTCCGAGATCGACAGCGGGCCCGGCTCCTCGCCGAACAGCCCCACCAGTTCCAGGCGCATCGGCGACGACAGGGCGGCGTGCAGCGTCGTGCCGGAGGTTTCAGCGCTGCGCTTCGTGGTCATGCACCCAGGATCGCCCAACTATTTGAAATTTGCAATGTTTTCGAAAATATACTCGGGTGCGCGCCAATCCATTGACAGCCAAACACTTGAGGATTCGAACCGATCCGGCCGGGACCCCGCGTGAGCCCGTTTCGGCGAGGAGCCGCCGTGTATACTCCGTTGGATGCAACGGTTTCTCGCACTGGGGTGCTGCGCCCTGTACCTGGCGTTCGGCTTCGTCGCCGGGACCGCGCACGTGCACCGAGCGGCAGATCACCACGAAGAAATGGCCGGGCTGCATCTCGACCACACCCACATCGGCGATGCGGCCGATCGCGGTCCCGACAAGCACCATCAGCATCCGCGTTCCGAACCAGGCGAATCCCGCCTCGCGGGGTCCCACGTCGCACACCACGACGGCGACGCGCTTCAACTGATCGTCACCATCCATCGCCTGTCCGACCCCGGCCTGCGAGTGATTCCGGCGCTGGTCGTCTCGACCGCGACGGTTGATGTGCCGTCGTT
The DNA here is from genome assembly GCA_041629655.1 of Candidatus Polarisedimenticolaceae bacterium. Classification (GTDB taxonomy): domain Bacteria; phylum Acidobacteriota; class Polarisedimenticolia; order Polarisedimenticolales; family Polarisedimenticolaceae; genus JBFKMV01. The sequence continues at coordinate 5,769 of JBFKMV010000144.1, read as the reverse complement.
CGTCTCGTTACGCCGCGCCGAGTCGTCGGGTCGTTTACGAGGTCCACCCAATAAACGCCCGGTTCCAGCCAGAGCCCCTCCCGCCTGACCGTCGTCGGGCGTGCCGTCCGGCGCGCCGTCACCGCTCGCATCTCGAAACGACTGACTGATCCGAAAGGAGTCCGTCCATGGTGTGGTCCTGGAGGGCCGGCGTGGCCTTCAGCTTTGTGTTGTCCTTGGCTTCGCTCGCGCCCGCGTCGGTCGGGGTGGTGACCGAGGCCGAGGCGATTCGCGTGTTCCTCGAACGGAGCCCCCAGGCGCGACGCGTGCCGCTGATCGAACAGAGTGTCGATGCCGCGTTTCGTGTGGACGCGCGCGTCGCGAACCCGGAACTCTCCTATCAGGTCGAGGAGGTGGCCGGATCCCGTGACGAGTTCTTGACGTTCCAGCAGGAGCTTCCGCTCACCGGCCGTCGTGGACTGCTCGACGAGCGAGCCGGTGTCGCCGCCGCGGCTGCACGTCTTGCCGCCGAGGGCGATGTCCGAGCCGACGTGTACGAGTTGAAGCAGACGTTCTACGAGGTGCTGTACCGCCAACGCGTGGTCGAGGCGCTCCGACGCGGCGACGAACTCCTGGCGGGCACGGTCGAGGTCCTCGAGCGGCGAGAAACCGAAGGGGAGGGGTCCGGATACGACGTGCTGCGATCGCAGCAGGAGCTCGCGGAGCTGCGCATCACGGCTGCCGAAGCCGCAGCCGCCCTCGTCGCCGCGCAGGCACGTTTCGGATCGTTCTTCGATCCGCAGTCGGGCATGGAGAGCGCCATGTTGGAGGGCCATCTGGGCGCGAGCGGTCCGGTCCCGGACGTTCGACAGGCGACGGATCATGCCATGGAACAGCGACTCGACCTCAAGTCGCTTGCGGTTCAACGTCAAAGCCTGGACCTGGAATCCAGGGCGGCCCGCCGGCGGAGATTGCCCGAGCCGGTGCTCACGGCAGGCTGGAAGCGGGTCGAGACGCCGGGGTCATCGGACACGGGCTACGTCGCCGCCCTGACGGTGCCGCTGCCGATCTTCAATCGCGGGAGTCTCGACGCCGCCCGCGCGACCGCGGAAGGGAATCGCATCGAGCTCGACCGGGAGATCCTCGCCCGCCGGATTCGCGCGGAGGTCCTGGCGACGCTGGCGCGCGAACGGGCGGCCCGAGCAGCCGCCGAGCGATATGGCCGGGACGTCGAGCGCCGCGCCGCCGAACTGAGCCGGATCGCCCGGCTGAAATACGACGAAGGGGAGAGCGGGATCCTCGAGCTGCTCGACGCCCACCGCACGTCGCTGACGATGCGGCTTCGCATGCTCGCCGCCCAGTACGGGGCCAAGATCGCCGAGATCGAGCGGAGCCGTGTCATCGGAAACGAGGTTCAGCCATGAACAATACTTCGACTTGTCTTGTCATCGCCATGCTGCTCGGAGTGATGTCGGGGTGCGGCAATCACGGTCATTCCCACGACGAGGCCGGTGGGCACGCGCAGGACGATCACGGCCTCACGGACGAGCGCCCCACGGTCGCGGTGACGCACTGGACGGAGCGGTCCGAGCTGTTCATGGAGTATCCCGTCTTCGTCGCCGGCGAGAGCGGCCGCTCCGCGATTCATGTCACGGACCTCGCCGACTTCGCTCCGCTGACCGAGGGGGAGGCAGTCGTCGTGCTGCGCGGGCAAGACGGTCGGATTCTCGAGTTCCGGGACGGACCGTCCCGGCCGGGGATCTTCGGCGTGGACTTCGAGGTCGACCGGCCCGGCGTCTACGACATGTCGCTGCGGGTCGCAGCGCCGAACCTGCAAGACGTTCACGAGCTGGGGCCGGTGACGGTCCATGCGCCCGGGGCCGCGCTGCCGAGTGAGGACGAACAGGGCGAGGGCATCTCGTTCCTCAAGGAGCAACAGTGGACGTTGGAGTTCGAAACGTCGGAGGTCGCCGAGCGCGGCATCCGGTCGAGCATCACGGTGCCGGGCACGATCGAGTCGCGATCTGGCGGGGACGCTCTGCTGACCGCGCCGGTCCCTGGGCGAGTCGATCCGGGCGCGCGCGTGCCGGTGCCCGGTACACGGGTGCGCTCCGGAGCGATACTGGCGCGGATCGCCCCGCGTTCCGACGACCTCCGCGACGCAGCAGGGCTGCGCGCCGCGCTGGTCGAGGCCGAGCAGGCCCAGGCACTGGCCGTCCAGGAGCGGGATCGGGCCGAGCGCCTGGTCGAGGCCCGCGCACTGCCCAAGCGGCGCCTGGACGAGGCGAACGCCGCGTTGGCCGCCTCCGCGGCACGGCTCGAAGCGGCCCGCGAGCGGTGGAGTCGGTTCGAGTCGCTCAGCCAGTCGGGGGACGGAACCGCACAGGCCGCGATGTTCCTCCTGCGCGCGCCCTTCGACGGCGTCATTTCGGACGTGCGGTTCACGGCCGGGGTGAGCGTCGAGGCCAACCAAGCCCTGATGCGGGTCGTGGACCCCGATCGCGTCCACGTCGTCGGCGCCGTTCCGGAGACGCTTGCGGCGGAACTCGCAAGCGTGACCGGGGCGGAGCTTGTGCCCGGCCGCCGCGGGGCCATCGACCTCGGACGGCCGCTCGGCATCAACCCGGTGATCGATCCCGTTGCGAGGACCGCGGAGATCCGCTTCGCGCTCGACAACCGCGAGTCGGGTCTACGGGTCGGCCAGGCCGTGAAGCTGAGGCTGTTCCTCGGCGAGGAGCATGCGGCGACCGCCATACCGGAGTCGGCCGTCGTCGATGACGGCGGCCGGCCGGTGGTCTTCGTCCAGACCGGGGGCGAGTCGTTCGAGCGCCGGCCCGTACAGCTCGGGGTCTCGGCCGAGGGCTTCGTCCAGGTGATCGCGGGAGTCGAGCAGGGTGAGCGGGTCGTCAGCCGCGGCGCCTATCTCGTGCGGCTCGCCGCCATGTCCACGCAGATCCCGGCCCACGGCCACGTTCACTGAGGAGCGAGCATGATCGACGCACTGATTCGCTGGTCGCTCCACAACAAGCTGATCGTCCTCACCCTGGCCGCGATCCTGCTCGCCTGGGGAGGCTGGCAGGCGGTCCAGCTCCCGGTCGACGTGTTGCCCGATCTGACGGCGCCGACCGTCACGATCCTCGTCGAGGGTGGCGGCATCGCTCCGGAGGAGATGGAATCGCTGGTCACCTTTCCGATCGAGGCGGCGCTGAACGGTGCCGCCGGCGTGCGGCGCGTGCGCTCCGTGACAGCCGTCGGCGCCGCGATCGTGTGGGTCGAGTTCGACTGGGGTGAGGACATCTACCGGGCCCGACAGACGGTCAACGAAAAACTCAGCCTCGTCGCAGGTTCGCTCCCCGACACCGTCGAACCGCCCGTGCTCGCCCCGGTTTCGTCGATCATGGGGGAGATCCTGTTCCTCGCGCTCCAGTCGGACCACCACTCGATGCTCGACGTCCGCACAACGGCGGACACGGTCGTGCGGCGCCGCATTCTTGCTGTACCTGGCGTTTCGCAGGTGACGACGATCGGCGGAGCCGAGCGCCAGTACCAGGTCCTAATCTCGCCCGACCGCCTCGATGCCTACCGAGTCACGTTGACGCAGCTCGAGAATGCGCTGCGTGAGGCGAACCAAAACACATCGGCGGGCTTTCGGGTGTCCGGTGGCCAGGAATACCTGATCCTCGGGATCGGGCGACCTGAGGGGCTCGCGGAGATCGGCGAAACCGTCGTCACTTCTCGCGAGGGACGACCGATCCTGGTCCGTGATCTCGGCGAGGTGGCGATCGGTCCCGCGCTCCGGCGCGGTGAAGGCTCTCACGACGGAGAGCCCGCCATCGTCATCGGCATCCAGAAACAGCCGGGGGCCAACACGCTCGACCTGACCCAACGCCTGGACGGCGTGCTCGACGAGCTGGGGGCGACGTTGCCGCCGGGCATGACGATCGAGCGGAACATCTTCCGTCAGGCCGACTTCATCGAGACCGCCATCGAGAACTTGACGCGTGCTTTGCGCGACGGGAGCATCCTCGTCGTCCTGATCGTCTTCCTGTTCCTGGCCAACGTCCGGGCGGCGTCGATCACGCTGATCGCGATGCCGCTGTCGCTGCTCGCGGCGGTGTTGGCGATGAAGCTGACAGGGGCCACGATCAACAGTATGACGCTCGGCGGCATGGCGATCGCGGTCGGTGCGATCGTGGATGACGCGATCATCGACGTCGAGAACGTGTTCCGACGGCTGCGAGAGAACGCAACGAAACCCGAGCCACAGCGGCGTTCGGTGCTCGACGTGGTCTATCGCGGCAGCAGTGAGATCCGTGGATCGATCGTGTTCGCGACCCTGGTGATCGGCCTCGTGTTCGTGCCGCTGTTCTTCCTGCACGGCGTCGAAGGGCGTCTGCTCCGCCCGCTCGGCTTTGCCTATCTCGTCGCCCTGTTCGCCTCGCTGTTCGTGGCGCTGACCGTCACGCCGGTGTTGTGTGCGCTGCTCTTGCCCAAGTCGAGAGCCGTTCGGTCGGGGCACGAGCCGGGTTGGATCAAGTGGCTCAAGAAGGCCTATCAGCGACAGCTCGAGTGGTGCCTCCGGCGGGGTGCGTTGTTCCTGCTCGGCGCCGCCGTTTTGCTGGTCGCCTCGCTCGGATCGTTTTTCTTCATGGGTCGAGCGTTTCTTCCGGAGTTCAACGAGGGGACCCTGACGATCAGCGCGGTCACGCTTCCGGGCACGAGCCTGGACGAGTCGGACAAGCTCGGCGCCGCCGTGGAGCGACTGCTGCTCGAGATTCCCGAAGTCACGGCCACCGCGCGCCGCACCGGCCGCGCGGAGCTCGATGAGCACCTGCAGGGGGTCGAATCGGCCGAACTCGACGTCAACCTGAACATGCACGACCGGCCGAAGGAGGAGGTGCTGGAGGAGATCCGCCAACGTCTTTCGCTCGTTCCGGGCCTGAGCGTCACCATCGGCCAGCCGATCTCACACCGCATTGACCACATGCTCTCGGGCACCCGGGCGAACATTGCGGTCAAGATCTTCGGTCCCGATCTCCCTGTGCTCCGGGACCTGGCGCGAACCGTGGAGTCCGTGGCCAGGCAAGTGCCGGGCGCCGTCGACGTCAACGTGGAGGCCCAGGCGAACATTCCGACCGTGCGCGTGCACTTCGACCGCGCGGAGTTGGCGCGGTACGGCCTTCCGGCGGGCGCGGCCGCCGAGGCGATGCGCACTGCCTTCGTCGGACGCGAGGTGGGGCAGATCTTCGAGGGTCAGGTCGCCTTCCCCCTGGTCGTGCGCTATCCGGACGAAGTCCAGCAGGACCTCGAGTCGATCCGGCGGACACGGATCGACACGCCGGCCGGGGCGCGGGTGCCGCTCGGCGCGGTGGCGGCGATCCGGGACGACCGCGGACCGAACTTCATCAGCCGTGAGAACGGCCAGCGTAAGATCGTCGTTGCGGCCAACGTGGCGGGACGGGATCTGCGCTCCGTGGTCGACGGGATTCGGGAAGCGGTCGCGGAAAGCGTGGAACTTCCAGTCGGGTACTCGATCGAGTACGGTGGACAGTTCGAGAGCGAAACCGCCGCGTCGCGTCGGCTGACCTGGCTCGGTCTGACGGTCGTGCTCGGGGTGCTGGTCCTGCTTGCCGCCGCCTTCCGCTCACTCGGGGACGCGGTGATCATCATGCTCAACCTCCCGCTCGCGCTGATCGGTGGCACGATCGGCGTGTTCGTATCGGGCGGCATTCTGTCGGTCGCCTCGATCATCGGATTCATCGCGTTGTTCGGTATCGCGACGAGGAACGG
>JBFKMV010000143.1:0-13769 GCA_041629655.1 Candidatus Polarisedimenticolaceae bacterium | reverse complement strand
GCAACTCACAGTTTGCCCTCGCGGCTTAATTAGACCGCGACGTCTCCCGGGTGGCCCTCCCGAGGCGACCTGACGAGGCGACGTTAATTCGGGATGGTCCGGCGGCGACGCCCGTAGCCGCCGGGCGAGATGCACGGGCTGGCCCTTCGACCATTTGCCGCTCAGCGGTCGCAGGGCGAGATAAAAAAACGAGCGTGCTAAACGTGTAGAAGCTTACGTACGAACCTTTTCGGACGCGGGTTCGATTCCCGCCGCCTCCACCAGCCGGGCGACGCGCTCAGACCTGCCACAGACCGTGGTGGATCCCGCCCTGGATGAAGATCGCGAACTTCCCGTGACCGGGGATCTCCATGGGCGGGTGGGCGATCTCGCCGCCCGCTTCCTGCGCGGCCTTGGCTGCCGCGTCGATGTCCTCGACCAGCACGTACGGCCGGACCACCGGCTCCTCGGCTTCGCTCATCGGCGCGCGGACGCCGATCAGGCCGCCGCCCGGCAGGGGCGCGGTGCGCGCGTTGCCGAGCACGGCCTGCGGCTCGCTGAAGCTCACGCCGTGCAGCCGGGCGTAGGTCGCGCACGTGGCATCGACATCGGGGGTGACGATCTCGAGGTACTGGACCTGCATGGCTCCCTCCTGCCCCGACCTTAGCACGCCCGGCGCAAAACGCGGGTCGGCCGTGAAGGCGCGCCGCAGCGGGCTGGCCACCTGGGGCGGTGCGTTGCGCACGTACTCGAGGGCCGCGGCGCGCGGTTCTCCCCGCAGCGAATCCAGGTAGCTCAGCCCGTGCTCCACCGAGAAGCGCTTGCCGGTGCGGGCCTCGAAGGTCGCGGGCAGCGCGGTCCACACGGCGCCGCCGAGGCGTTGCCGCCGGCACCAGTCGGCGACCGTGGCGTGCACGCCGACCTGCTCCGGGAACCGGCTCCGGGAATGCGCGCCCGTGGCGGCGTCCACCGTGCCGATGTCCTCGATGCCGCAGCGCTCCCTCGCCGCCAGATCGGCGGCCACGTCCTCGATCGAGGCCCGCCGCGCCAGGCTCCAGCGGGTGACGGTGGGGCTGCCGTGGACCGGGTCGACGATCAGGGTCAGCCGCCCGTCGGGAGAGATCCGGGAGAACTCGATCGGCAGGACCGGCCCGCCGGTCCGCCAGCGGCCGTCGTGCTCGAGACGGTCCGGGTTCCAGATCAGCGAGCCCCAGCCCAGGATGGCGATCCTCATCGCGGTATTGTCTCCTCCCTTCGGTGCTCCGAGTCCGCTCAGGGCCATGATCCGCCACGACGCGATCCGGCATCCCGGCCCCGGCTTGACAGCGGTGTCAAAAAAATTCCAGGGGGCTTCCTGTCGAAATTTCCCTTATATTTTTGGATTTTTTGCCAGATTCCGGAATGAGACTTGACAGCGCTGTCATTTCGGCGTACCACGCTGGTCTCAAGGACTTGTCGTCGGTTCGCGCACTCGGAATCACGAAGTGATCCGCGGCGGCTCGATTGGCGACGGAGTTTCGATGAACTCGAAGCGACCGACCATCGACGATGTGGCACGACTCGCGGGGGTCTCGATCAAGACCGTGTCGAGGGTCTTCAACCGGGCGCCCAATGTTCGCCCGGCGACACACGACAAGGTGGTCGCTGCCGCCGAGGCCCTGAATTACCGGCCGAACCTGTCGGCAAGACAGCTTGCCAGCAATCGCACGTTCCTGGTGGGAATGCTGTATGACAGGCCCGATCCCGAGAACGAGAACGATTACGTTGCCGCGGTCCAATCCGGTTCGCTCCAGGCCTGTCGGGAATTCGGCTACAGCCTCCTGATCAACCCGTGTCGGGCGGATTCTCCCGACCTGATCCGCGAGGTCATCGGTCTGAGCCGGCAGGTCGACGGCTTGATCGTCCTGCAGCCCCTTTCAGACCTGCACGGTCTCAACGCGCTCCTGCTCGAGAACAGGATCGCCTGTGTCCGCGTCTCCCAGCGACCCGTTGACGGATTCCCCTGGATCTCGGTGGGTGATGCGGACGCCGCGGACGAGATGACCGATCACCTCTTGCAGCTCGGTCACCGGCGGATCGCCTTCATCATGGGCCATCCCGCCCACGGCCAGAGCCACGATCGACTCGCCGGTTATCGCCGCGCGCTTGCAAGAAACGGAGTCGACGTCGACGACAGCCTGATCGAGCAGGGTCGCTTCGACTACGGGTCGGGGTATGCGTGTGCGCGGGAGCTGCTGTCGTCAACGTCGCCGCCGACGGCGATATTCGCCAGCAACGACCCCATGGCGATGGGTGTCCTCTCGGCCGCCCACGAGCTGGGATTCGACGTTCCCGGCAAGCTGTCGGTGGCGGGTTTCGACGATTCGCCGCTGGCGCGGCACGCCTGGCCGCCGCTGACGACTGTGCGTCAGCCAATCGCCGAGGTTGCACGCCTGGCGACCGTGGAATTGATAAAGCGACTGCAAGGCCGTTCGGACGGCGACTGGCATCACTGCCTGAAAGCGGAGATGGTGCGTCGCGCGTCGACGGCGGGCGTTGTCCGGGATTCGTCCGTCGCAGAGGCCTGAGTTTTCCGGGAGGAGGAATCACCGATGTTCCGAGGATGCCGCTGCCTGCCGCTGTTGCTGGCCCTTTGCGTCTCCATCGCCACTCCGGCGGTTGCGGACACTTATCTCGTGTACTCCCAGGCCGGACTGGCGCGTGGGACGAACTACGCCCAGTGGTGCCTCGAGGGCGAGGCGAACTGTCAAGCCGCCGAGCGAGTCCTGTGCGGCACGCCCGAGGGCGGCACGTTCCAGGAGCACAGCGCCAGCTGGGACGGCGACGGCATGGGCAACGACGGGTATGTCGGCTGGGGCGTGTTCCCGTCGACCGACCTGGACATGACCGCGTTCGCGGGCAACCTGCGCTTCTCCGTGAAGCTGGACCCGCCGACCGGGAACCAGAACATCAAGGTCGAGTTCGAGTGCAACCCCGAGCCGGGGACCTACCCCAACGGCGTCAGCTACGCCACCTTCATCACGGATCACGGCTGGCAACCGAACACCTCGTGGCAGGACATCACGGTTCCGCTGGTCGACGGCTCCTTCAGCGCCTTCGACATCGCCGACCCCGGGAACCCCGTGCCGATCGTCCGCCCGCTGGACAACGCCTGCCTGCAGACGGTGCAGGCGCTCTCCAAGTTCACCCTCGAGGGCGTGGACATCGGCACGATCTTCGCCACCATGTCGATCGACCACATCCGCTGGGAGATGCCGAACGCCCATAGCGGCGCATCGTCGGTTACGGTCCAGGGCCGGCAGTTGCTGGTGGACGGCAAGCCGTTCGTGGTCAACGCCGTGGCCTACGCGCCCGTCGGCGTCGGTGAGAACTGGCAGGATGGATGGCGCGACCGTGCGGACCGCTACAACGTCGACTTCCCGCTCATCGCCGGCATGGGTGCGAACGCCGTGCGGCTCTATGCGCCGTTATTGACAACGGCGATGCTGGACAAGGCCGCGGCCGAGGGTCTGTACGTGATCCCGACCTTCGGGGTCGATTCGATCAACCTCGAGTGTGCCGCCGGCAAGACCGCGATGGAGAACCAGTTCGTCGATCTGGTGACTCAGTGGGGGGGCCATCCGGCGATCCTGTCCTGGCTGATCGGGAACGAGGTCAATCTGAACCTGACCCCCGGCGCGAACCTCTGCGCCGACTGGTACCCGCAGCTCCAGTCGATGGCGCTGGCGGCGGAGAACGCCGGGTCGACGCTCCCGGTCGGCACGGCCGTCGGGGGGATGGGCGACGTCTGCACATCCTGCAGCGACGACGTCGATCTGCCGAACGTCGATTTCTGGGGAGTGCAGCTCTACCTCGGCTGCACCTACGGCAGCTCGTTCACCGACTACGCCGCCAAACCGAATTGCGCTCGACCGCTGATCGTCACCGAATACGGAGTGGACGCCTATCACCGGCCCGGCGGGGCCCCCGGGAGCGAGGATCAGGCCACCCAGGCCAGCTGCATGGATTCGGCCCTGGCCGAAGGACACCTGGAGCTCGCCGTTCGCACGCCGGGCGGCGTCCTCGCCGGTCAGACGCTGTTCGAGTGGTCGGACGAGTGGTGGAAGGCGCAGTGCACCCCCAACGGGGGATGGGGGCAGCAAGACACGTGTCCGGACTTCGACAACCCGAACTTCCCGGACGGCAAGGTTCACGAGGAGTGGTTCGGGATCGTGAGCATCAATGCGGGCGATCCCAATGCGCGCTCCAATCGTGTCGTTTACGACACCACGGGCGACGCGTGGCTGGGTCCCGTCTGCAACATGCAGGTCGATGCCTTCAACGCGGGCACCGGTGAAGCCACCATTTCCTTCAGCGTGGCGCAGGGGAATCTGGATCCGGTGGCGGGTCATGACCTGCACTACGGGCCGCTGAGCAGCGTGTCCAGCTACGGCTACACTGGCTCGCTGGACCTCGGCCCGACCAGCCCGGCCGTCGTCACGCTACCGGCCGGCGATCTGTTCTGGGTCGTGGCCGGCGAGAACTCCATTTCGGAGGACGGCTGTCACGGCCTGGACTCGGCAGGCGCCGAGCGACCGTGCTCCACCGGCAACTGTGTCCCCGGCTGGAGCTGTTCGTGCAGCGCTCCGTGATTCCGTAGCACTCGGCGCAGATTTTCTCGGAGGATGGACCCATGACTGCAGGGGGAAGACTCTCGGCTCTGATTTGTCTGTCGGCAATCTGCGTACTCGGGAGCGATTTCGCGCTCGCCCGGGAGCAGGAGGAGCAGACCGAGATCCAGCAGCAACCGAGCGGATCGGACGGGGCCGCGGGGCAAACGTCCGGGGAGTCGGCCGCCCAGGTCCCTGAGCAGGAAGACGACAAGGCGGCGGAAGAAGAGCGGATCAGGCCCTCTCAGGTGGTCGAGTCCGTCACCGTCACGGCGACGCGGGTCGAGACCGACTTGATGAAGACTCCCGTCGCCGTCACCGTCTTCGACCAGGAGACCCTGGAACAGCAAGGCGTTCAAAACCTCAGAGACATCGCCCAGCTGGTGCCGAACATGGATATCGCCACCATCAACGGGCAGTCCACGCCGATCATCTCCCTCCGCGGCATCCGCTCGACCAACGAGACCGAGCTCGGCGACCCGGCCGTCGGTGTGCACCTGGACGGCATCTACTCGCCGCGGATGCAGGGCGTCCTGGGGCTGATGTTCGACAACGAGCGGGTCGAGATCTTGCGGGGACCGCAGGGAACGCTGTTCGGCCGGAACTCGACGGTCGGCAGCATCAACATCATCTCGGCCAAACCCAAGCTCGGTGCCTTCGATCAGCGAGTGTGGGCCCAGTACGGCAACTACAACGCCCCGGAGCTCCAGGGCATGGTCAACGTGCCGGTATCCGACACCGTCGCGGTTCGTTTCGCCGGTCGTTACTTCCAGCGCGATTCGTACATTGACGGTTACTGGGACCCGAACCAGTTCGACCAGCGTTTTGTCCGGAGCATCATCGACGATCCGGTTCTGATCGCGCCCGGTTCCTTCGACGACTGCACGAGCCCCGAGTGCCAGACGCGGACCCAGCACACGAACTGGTGGGTCGACGACACGGGTGACGGCATCTACGGGCTGGTTCCGGCAGGCGACGACTTCTACATGGACGCCAAGGAGTGGGCCTACCGGGGGAGTTTGCTGTGGCAGCCGGAGAGCAAGCCGATGTCGCTGGATTTCAGCTTCCAGCACTACCGCAGTGACAGCGCCGGCGGCATCGACCTTGTCAACTGCGAGAAGCTACGGGGGCGTCCAACCTACGAGCTCGACGCGGACAACCAGCTGGTCCGCGACGAAGCCGGCAATCCCATCGTCTCCGGGGTGAACGACTGCTCGACGATGTTCCCGAAAGACGACACCTACCAGGCCGTGGTCAACACGCCCGGCAGGTTTTTTCTCGACATCAAGTATCTGCGCTCGCGGTTCACCTGGAACATCAACGACGACCTGAGTTTCGTGTTCCTCGCCGGGGGCGAGGACCAGGACCGTGAATCGGCCCAGGACATGGAGCAGAGCCTCAACGCCTGGGATCAGGCGATGTTCTTCCTGCCCGGCACCGGATCCCGATCCTGGATGGGCGAGGCCCAGCTTCAGTCGTTCGGCGACAAGAAGCTCAACTGGATCGCCGGAGCCAACATCTTTCACGAGAAATCCTCGACCATCGGGTTTTTCGACAACGCGCTCGACGAAAAGGCCCTCTGGGACCAGCCGAACCGCTCCACGAACGCATGGGCGCTGTTCGGACAGGGAACCTACTCCTTGACGCCGCGGTGGCACCTGACTCTCGGATACCGCTACAGCGACGAGATCAAGCGGGACAAGGGCGGGCGTACGTATCTGTGCAGCCCCAGAAACGGCTGTGCCGCGATGATCGACCGGCAGAGGATCGATTTCGAAACACGCTTCGACCGCGAGTCGCTGGCCGGCGCGCCGACGAACCTGTTCGCCGATCCCTCGCTCTACCCGGAGTTCAACGCCAACGACAACCGCGGGTCCTGGAGCCACAACGACTGGCGCCTCGGGCTCGATTGGCAGCGAGACGACGACACCCTGTTCTACGCCTACCTCGCCAGCGGCTTCAAGGCCGGGGGCATCGGCGACGTGTTCGAGGGCACGGTCGTTGACGGCGACATCGACGCAGACGGCCGCCCCTTCGTGGTCAGCACGGAAAACGTCGTCATCCGTACGGGGTTCGAGCCGGAAGAGGTGATCACGCTCGAGCTCGGCTTCAAGCAACGGTACCTGGGCGGGAAGCTGAACCTCAAGGGCGCCTACTTCTTCTCGGACTACCAAGACATGCAGTACGCGTCAGTCGGTTCGCTCGCCTTCACCGAGAGGTATGGACTGATCAAGGACCCCAACGGCGATCCGGTCGACGTGGACGGCGACGGGATCTTCGATCGCGCCTGGTTGCCCCAGCCGTTGATCATCGCCTACTTCACGCAGAACGTGCCCGGGGCGGAGATTCAGGGATTCGAGTTCGAGTACGACTGGCTGCCGTGGAGCGGCGGCCGGATCTGGGGCTATGCGACCTGGCTCGACACCGAGATCACCGAGGATTGGATCACCAAGTGGGATTATGATCCCGTGTCCTACTTCGCCGTGGACTTCGCCAATTCCGTCGATGCGTCGAACGAGCGCCTGCGGGTCAACCTCAAGGGGAACGACCTCGCCGTGTCGGCACCGTACAAGTTCCGCATGACCGTCGAGCACACCTTCGTCCTCGGCAAGCACAACCTGGCTGTTTCCCCGTGGGTCACCGGCTTCTGGGAGGGCGACTCCTACCTGACCATCTGGAACGTCGAGCGGCACACGGACGATCTGGACTTCGTGATTCTCGACCAGGACATCAAGTACACCGACGACAAGCGCGAGGCGTGGTCGATGGTGCACGCCGGGTTGCGGCTGTACAGCGGCAACTGGAGTTGGGAGCTTTACGGTTACAACCTCACCGACGAGGTCGTCCAGTGGTGGGGCGGGGCCGCCGAACAGGTGCCCAAGGGTAGCTTCAGCATGCCCCGCACCTATGGCTTCCGCGTCGCATACGGTTTCTGATCGCTCTACGGCGCCTCGATTCAGCTCGTGGAATGATGTCTCCTGCAATGCCGGTGCGCCTCCCGTATGGCCACCGGACCGTGCCGAGAACCGGGCGTTACGAGCCAGCGGGGAGCCCTGTCCAGTGTTGTTCCCGGCGAAGACCAACGACCGAATGACGGGCGCCGCTGCGGAGGCGCCCTGATGACACAACGCCGCAAGCAGCAGGTCTTGCTCGGTCAGTCGGTGATTCGTGTACCCGGACCGGCTCGCGGCGGGGAATGGGTGGAACGGGGTGGCGAGCGGTTCTACAGGATTGCCGACTATCACACGATGCCACCGTTTCTGATGTCCGTGGTCAGCGGCTACGATCACTGGTTGTTCGTCTCCAGCACCGGTGGCCTGACCTGCGGGCGCAGGAACCCGGAAAACGCGCTGTTCCCCTACTGCACGGACGACAAGGTCCACGATGCCTGCGCCACGACCGGACCGCAGACCGTGCTGCTGGCGACACGGGACGGCAGGACCTCGCTCTGGCAGCCCTTCCAAACCGGCCCGCTCGTTTACGACCTCGAGCGAAATCTGTACAAGAACGTGCCGGGCAACAAGCTGGTGTTCGAGGAGGTCAACCACGACCTGGGCCTCGTGTTCACCTACAACTGGACCACCGGAAATCGCTTCGGCTTCATCCGGAAATCACACTTGCGGAACACCGGCGCGAGCGAGGTTCAGGTAGAGCTGCTGGATGGATTGCGGAACCTGCTGCCCTACGGTGTCGACCGCACCGCACAGGCCGAGCTGAGCACGCTGGTTGACGCCTACAAGCAGGTCGAAGCCGTCGCGGGCGTTTGTGCCGGAGTCTACACGCTCAGCTCGATCCTGACCGATCGGGCCGAACCGAGCGAGGCGCTGAAGGCCACCGTCGTCTGGAGCACGGGCCTCGAGCAGGCCCGTGTGCTGCTCTCCGAGGACCAGCTCCAGGCATTCTGCGCGGGTCAGGAGGTTCACTCGGAATCGTCCGGCAAGGGCAAGCGCGGTGCCTTCTTCGTTCAGTCGGCGATCACCCTGCCGGCGCGAGCCGGCCACGGCTGGTACTTGCTGGCGGATGTCGAACAGGGCCCGGCGCAGACGGCCGACCTGCTGAAGACGATCCGGCAGGGGCTCCAAGCCGCTGCCATCGAGCAGGATGTCGCTGACGGTACGGGGCGACTGGAGCGGTTGGCCGGCAGTGCCGATGGTTTCCAGAAGTCCGCAGACGACCCCGTCACCAGCCGGCACTTCTCCAATACACTGTTCAACATCATGCGGGGTGGCGTCTTCCCGTACGGGTACCGGTTTCCCCGTGCCGATTTCCTGGACTTCGTGGGCCAGCGGAACCGGCCGTTGCGCGAGCTTGTCGAAGGCCTGCTGGTCGAACATCACGGCCCGCTGACGCTGGACTCGGCGCTCAAGCTGGCCGAAGACGGCGGGAACGAGGCCTTGACCCGCATCGTCTACGAGTACCTGCCGCTGACGTTCAGCCGCCGGCACGGCGACCCCAGCCGGCCCTGGAACGACTTTTCGATCGATCTGAAGAACGGCGACGGGTCGGAGTACCTGCACTATCAGGGCAACTGGCGGGATATCTTCCAGAACTGGGAGGCGTTGGCGCTGTCCTTCCCGGGATACATCGAAAGTTTCATCTTCAAGTTCGTCAACGCCTCGACGCCCGACGGTCACAATCCTTACCGGATTTCCAGAACCGGCATCGACTGGGAGATTCACGAACCCGGGACTCCCTGGTCGAACATCGGCTACTGGGGTGATCACCAGGTCGTATACCTGCTCAGACTGCTCGAGCTCTCGCACGACTATCATCCCGGGCTGCTCGGCGAATCGCTGACCCGCGAGATCTTCGTCTACGCCGACGTGCCGTACCGGATCAAGCCGTACCGGGAGTTGCTCGAGGATCCCAGGAACAGCGTGGAATACGACGACGACCGCGCGCGGGCCGTGGCGAGTCGTGTCGCCGACATCGGTGCCGACGGAAAGCTGGTGACCCTGGAGAACGGAGCGATCTACCGGGTCAACCTGCTGGAGAAGCTGCTGCTGTCCGCGCTGGCGCGGATCGGTAACCTGGTTCCCGGCGGCGGCATCTGGATGAACACCCAGCGCCCGGAATGGAACGACGCGAACAATGCGCTCGTGGGCTACGGGCTCTCGATGGTCACGCTGTGCCACCTGCGGCGCTACCTGCACCTGCTGGGCGACGTGCTGGAGGCGAGCCCGGCAGCGGGGTTCGACGTCTCGCGGGAACTCGCCGAGTTCTTCGAGGGCGCCCGCGCGGTGCTGGAGGATCACGCGCCGCTGGCCGAGGGACCGGTCAGCGCCGCCCAACGGAAGTCGTTCCTGGACGCCATGAGTTCCGTGAGCGACCGATACCGAGCGCGGGTCTACCGGGGCTTCTGCGGTGAAAAGGTGCAGCTCGACAACCAGGCTGTGCAGGATTTCACGGCGCTCGCGCTGACATTCCTCGACCAGAGCATCGCGCAAAGCCGCAGGCCGGACGGCTTGTATCACTCCTACAACCTGGTCCGGTTCGGCGCCGAGGGATACGCCGTGGAGCCGCTGGACGAGATGCTGGAAGGCCAGGTGGCGGTGTTGAGTTCCGGCTACCTCGACGGCCAGGCCGCCCTGGCCCTGCTGGAGGCGCTGCGAGCGAGCCGGTTGTACCGGGAGGATCAGAACAGCTACCTGCTCTACCCCGACCGGAAGCTGCCGTCGTTCCTCGAGAAGAACGTGATCCCCGAGCACCTGGTGAAGAACGACGCCTGGATCGGGCGGGAGCTGGAAGCGGGGCGCACGGACTATCTGGAGCGCGACCTCGACGGCGAGGTCCATTTCAACGGTGTGTTCAGGAATGCCGCCGAGTTGCGAGCCGCGCTCGAGAGGGATCCGGCTGTAGCCACGGAGGATGCCGACAACCTGTGTGATGTGTACGAGTCGGTGTTCAACCACCGTCAGTTCACCGGGCGCTCCGGCTCGATGTACAAGTACGAGGGATTGGGCTGCATCTACTGGCACATGGTCTCGAAGCTGGCGCTGGCCACCGGCGAGGCGATTGTCACCGCCGTCGATGGGGGAGCGGAATCGTCTCTCGTACGTCGCCTGGCCGCATGCTTCCGGGAGATCCTGGATGGTCTGGGGGTACACAAGTCGCCGGCCGACTACGGCGCGTTCCCGATCGATCCGTATTCCCACACCCCGGCATTCACCGGTGTGCAGCAGCCGGGCCTGACCGGTCAGGTGAAGGAAGACGTGATCACCCGTTTCCTGCAGCTGGGGGTGCGAGTGGTACGAGGGGAAGTCGCCTTCGAGCCGGTCCTGTTACCCCGTGACGAATTCCTGCAGCAGCCGACCTGCTGGAGCTACTCCGTCGGCGGGCCGGAGCTCGCCGAGGAGCTGCCGGCCGGCTCCCTCGCTTTCACGCTGTGCGGGGTACCCGTCGTCTACCGTCTGGCCGACTCGCCTCGCTTGCAGGTGTTCGGCGTGGAAGACGCCCCGACCGTCATCCCCGGCACCCGCCTCGGACAGCAGTTCAGCCAGTCGTTGTTCAAGCGGGAACAGCGCATCCGGAAGCTGGTCGTCGATGTGCCGGAGGCCACGCTCCGCTAGATTGACATGAGCGCACCCGAGCATCACGTCACGGCTCCGGAAGACCGGATTTCACTGCGCCAGAAGTCGGCCTACGCCGTCGGCATGTTCGTGAACAACCTCCAGGCGGCGGCGCTGCCGGCGATGGTGGTCATCCTCAACCTGGGACTGGGCATGGATCCGTTCCTGGTCGGGCTGATTGCCGCGATACCGCGCGCCTTCGACGCGATCTCCGACCCGATGGTCGGATACATCTCCGACAACACGCGCACCAGGTGGGGACGCCGCAGACCGTACATCTTCGTCGGCGCGATCCTGGCGGGGTTGGTGTTCGCGCTGATGTGGCAGTTGCCCGAGGGGCAGAGCGAGAGCTTCTACTTCTGGGTCTTCCTGGGCGCGTCGATCCTGTTCTTCTTGACCTACACGCTGTACGCGACGCCCTTCGTAGCCTTCGGCTACGAGATGACCGCCGATTATCACGAACGAACGCGACTGCATGCCTTTGCCAACACGGTCGGTCAGCTGGTGTGGCTGGGCGTGCCCTGGTTCTACGCCATCATGGCCAACGAGACCCTGTTCCGGGACACGGTGAGCGGCGCCCGGGCCCTGGCCATCGCGGTCGGCGGCGCCGTCGCGCTGCTGGGCGTGGTTCCGGCCCTCGTCTGCAGGGAGCGACACCTGCCCGCCCTCCCGGCCGGGGACCGGCAGGGGGTCCTGGCGAGCACGCTCGAGTTCCTCAAGGGCGTCGGCATCACCTTCAAGTGCCGCCCCTTCGTGAGGATCTGCGCCGCGACCTTCCTGGTTTTCAACGGCTACCAGCTCGGCTTCTCGTTCTCGCTGTACGTGATGATCTACTATCTGTTCAACGGGGACGATTCGCGGGCCGGCGAGCTGCTGGGCTGGTTCGGGACCCTGACCGCCGCATCCACGATCGCGGTGATCCTGATCACGGGGTGGCTGGCGACCCACATCGGCAAGCGCAGGACGTTCTTCATCACGATCTCGATCTCGCTGGTCGGCTACGCCATGAAGTGGGTCGGCTACAACCCGGATCATCCCTACTGGTTGCTTTATGCCGCTCCCCTGGTCGCCTTCGGCGTGGGGTCGTTGTTCACGCTGATGGGCTCGATGATCGCGGACGTCTGTGACTATGACGAGTTGGAGACCCGGAAACGCCGCGAAGGTGTCTTCGGCGCGATCTACTGGTGGATGGTGAAGGTCGGCATGGCGCTGGCCGGCCTGCTGACGGGCATCATGCTCAACGTGTCGGGATTCGACGTCGCCGTGGAGGCGCAATCCGAGCAGACGCTGTTCCTGTTGCGGGTGTTCGACGTCGGCGTGCCGCTGATCACGTCCGCGCTGGCGATCTTGATCATGCTCACCTACCAGATCACCGAACAGCGGGCCTATGAGATACGCGCAGAGCTGGAACGTCGGCGCGGGAAACTGGGCGCCGTCGCGAACTGAGGTGCTGAAGTGAGAGTAGCCACCGTGATCCTGGCGTTGGCGGTCGCAACACTCCCGTCCGGGTGTCAGAAACCCGGAGTGCAGATCACTCCGGAGCCGGGATCCGCCGGACCCGTGGACCTGCTGAGCGGCGAGTGGCCGGGCCCCGCGATCGCCTACTCCGGCTACCGCCACGGCCAGAGCCCGGAGAGCGGCGTGCGCCCCTCTCGGGACCAGGTTGCGGAGGATCTGCGCCTGTTGGCCAGGAACTGGCGGCTGATTCGCGTGTACGCCGCCGACGGGCACGGCGAGGACGTGCTCGAGGTGATCCGGCGCGAGCAACTGGATCTCAAGGTGATGCTCGGAATCTGGCTCGCACGCGAGCCGGGAGCCGAGCAGGAGAACGCGCGGCAGGTCGCCGACGGCATCCGTCTCGCCAACGAATACGAGGACGTCGTGGTGGCCGTCAACGTCGGCAACGAGGTGCTCATCGAGTGGACCGCCCATCCGGTGCCGGAGGAGCGGGTGATCCGTTACGTGCGCGAGGTCAAAGCGGGTGTGACTCAGCCCGTGACCGTGGCGGACAACTACGTCTGGTGGCGCGACCACGGCGCCGCATTGGCGCGCGAGGTCGACTTCGTCACGATTCACACCTATCCGCTGTGGGAGCGGAAGGACATTGACGAGGGCCTGTCGTACACGATCGCGAACTTCGAGGCCGTCCGAGCCGCCCATCCCGACAAGACCATCGTCATCGGCGAGGCGGGCTGGGCCACCTACACCGAGGGCAACCTTCACGTTCCGCGCGGCGGGGACGAGCGGAAGCAGCAACGCTACTACGAGGAGCTGACGAACTGGGCCCGCGAGAACCAGGTCACCGTGTTCTTCTTCGAGGCCTTCGACGAGCCGTGGAAGGGAACCGGTACCGAGGGACACTGGGGGCTGTTCACGGCCGAGCGCAAGGCCAAGCCCGTGATGCAGGAGCCGTACCCGGAGCTGATGCCCGACGGCCCGACCTCGCCGAGCTATCCGGAACGGATCGCGCCGGCCGGCCCCGACGTCGCGGTTGCGCTGCGCGCCGTTCTCGCACGGGTCATCCGGAACGGCAGCGTCAATCCGCTGGGACCGGGTCTCTCGTCATCCGGCG
>JBFKMV010000142.1:0-13947 GCA_041629655.1 Candidatus Polarisedimenticolaceae bacterium | reverse complement strand
TTTCCGAGCTCGTGCTGGACGCGCCGTCGCTGACGCTGACCCAGCAGTTCCTGGAGCGGCGGGAGCGTCGCGGCGGGAGACCGCAGGCGCTGGCCCTGCGAATCGACCGGTTGGAGATCCGCGACGGCCGGGTGCGCTACGACGACCGCGAGACGCCGCTGGAGCTGGAGGCCGAGAATCTGCACGCCGACGGCGTGTGGGATCCGGACCTGCGGGCCGTTGTGGCCGACGTGGGACTGGAGTCGACGTTGCTGCGCGCGCCGTTCGTCAAGCCGCTGCCGGTCGCGCTCGACGGCCGCTTGCGCTGGCAGGGCCTGTCCGCGGAGCTGCCCGAAACGGTGCTGCGGGCGCCGGGCCTCGAGCTTCAGGGTAGCTGGACGATCGATGCCAGCCGCGAGGCGTGGCTGGAGGCCGAGGTGACGGCGAGCGCCGATCTCGAGCGGCTCTCCGCATGGCTCGATCCCGTCTACTCCGACAGCACCGGCGCGATCCGGGGTCCGTTGAGCCTGCGCGCGGGCGGCGAGCCGCCGCGCGTGGAGGGCCGCCTCGACGGCACGGGCCTGCGCCTGCTGCGGTTCGAGCTGGACGCGCTGTCGGCGGACCTGGCCTACCAGAGCGGAACCCTGCGGCTCGACGGTCTCGACGGACGGGCGTACGGCGGGCAGGTCGGAGGCGCGCTGACGTTCGAGCTGGGAACGCCCCGGTCGTTCGAGGCCGCGATCGACGGGCGCGGGCTCGAGCTGGCGGCGCTGTTCGAGATGCTCGGCCGGCCGCTGCCGTTCAGCGGCGCCACCGAGGTCTCGCTGCGGCTGGCCGGAGACCCCGGCGAGCCTGCGGGCTGGACCGGTCGGGGGACGGCCACCAGCGGGCCGCCCCACCAGACTCCGGGTATCCCGACGACCGGCGCGGCGGAGTTCCGCTTTGAGCCGGGACGGCTGCTGGCGACCGCGGCGGGGCTCCAGACCGGCGCGGCGCGGATCGACCTGGCGCTCGAGCTGGCGCTGTTCTCCGACACCCCGGGCGGGACGATCGACGTCCGTGGCCTGACCGCCAGTGCGGGCGCCACGCAGTCCGACACGCGCCGGATCATGGAGCGGCTCGAGGTGCCCGTGCCGACGGTGCTCGAGCAGCCGTTGACGGGCCGCGGCCCGTTCACCGCGCGGATCGAGTTCGGACCGCGGGACGGCGTCGAGCTGACGCTGGCGCTGCGCGACGGCGGCTGGGCCGGGCAGCAGTTCGACCAGGCGGAGCTGGCACTGGCGCTCCGCGACGGGCGCCTGGAGGTGGAACGGATCCACGCCGTGTCGGCGGATCGCGAGGTCGAGGGGTCGTTCTCGATGCGTCTCGGCGAGACGACGCTGGAGGCGGCGCGGGTCACGGCGCGCAACCTCGAGCTGCAACCGATCCTGGCCCTGGCGATGCAGTCTCCGCTCGAGCTCGGCGGCACGCTGTCGGGCCGGCTCGAGGCCGCGCGCGGCCCCCGGGGACTGGTCGGGCGAGGCCAGGCCGCCCTGGCCGGCGTGCAATGGCTCGGCGAACGGTTCGACGAGGTGACCGCGGAGATCGAGCTGGCCGACGGTCTGCTGCGCCTGGCGCCGGCCGCGGCCCGCGGTCCCGCCGTGGAAGCCTCCGGACACGCCGAGGTGGATCTGGAGCGCGGCGGCGCGACGATCGTGCTCGAGCGCGGGCTGGCCGGGATCGAGCGGCTCGAGCTGGTCCGCGGGCGGGAGCTCGACGCGCGCGGCAGCATCGCTTTCCGCGGCGACGTCGTGCTGGACGCCGACGGGCTGTCGGGCGGGGTGATCGCGCTCGAGAGCGACGACGCGACCCTCTCGGGGCGGGGTGTGGGCCGGATCGAAGGCGAGCTGGCGCTGGGCCCGGAGGTCCTGAACGCGACGCTCGCCGGGCCCCCGGGTACGGGCTGGACCCTGGTGGGACGGCTGGGCCTGGCGGACGAGACGCTGCCGGTGGAGGCGACCCTGACCCTCGACGGCACGATCGTCGAGCTGATGGCCGCGGAAGTGGGCCGGGTGTGGGCGCGGCTCAGCGGCGACGCGCGGGTGGAGGGGCCACTGTCCGATCCCGCCCGGCTGGCGGCGCGGGCTCGCGTCGAGCGGGCCGAGCTGAACGCGGGCACCAAGGTGCTTCACGCGGAAGCCCCGTTCACCGTCGAGCTCGAGCAGGGCCGGCTGGCCACGGGGCCGGTGGGTGTCGCGGGCGATTCGTTCCGGCTGCAGACCGAGCTGGCCGTCGAACTGGAGAGCCGGGTGCTCCGCGCGCGGGCGCGCGGTGGCCTGGACATGGGCGTGCTGGCCGCGCTGGTCCCCAACCTGCGCGCGACCGGGGTGGCCGACCTGGACGTCGAGGTCGCCGGAACGGTCGATGCGCCGGAGCCGATGGGCACCGTGCGTCTGGCCCAGGGTCGCGCCCGGCTGCTCGGTTTCCCGCACACGCTCGAGCAGATCGGCTTCGACCTGCGCTTCGACCGCGACACGGCGCGGCTCGACGCTTTTCGCGGCGTGCTCGGCGGCGGCGAGGTCAGGGCGCAGGGCGAGGCGGCAATCGCGGGCGGCGCGCTGGGGGACTACCGGCTCGACCTGGACGGCGCGGGGCTGCGCATCTCCTACCCCGAGGGGTTCCGCGGGGTCTACGACGCGACGCTGACCCTGGAGGCTCGCGCGGGACGCCACCGGCTGTCGGGCAACGTGGAGATGCTGCGCGGGCTGTGGCGGCAAGAGTTCGACCTGTTCCAGCTGGCCGGGGTCGGCGTGCGGGAGTACGAGGCGACGGACGAGACGCCGTTGCCGGACGTGGAGCTCGACGTACGGCTCCGCGCCACCGAGAACGTCTGGCTGCGCAACGAGCTCGCGGAGGTCGAGTCGCAATTCGACCTCCAGGTCGCCGGAGACCTCAACCGTCCCGAGGTCACCGGACGGCTGCAGCTGCTCGAGGGCGGCAAGCTGCGCTTCCGCGACGTGGACTACCGGATCACCTCCGGCGCGCTGACGTTTCTCGACGTGGAGCGGATCAATCCCTACCTCGACCTGCGCGCCGAGACGACCGTGGGGATCTACGAGGTGTTCCTGCACGTCGAGGGCACGATCGAGCGGTTCGAGTACGAGCTGACCAGCAACCCGTCGCTGTCCCCCCAGGACATCATCGCGCTGTTGACCACCGGCCGCACGCTCCAGGAGCTGACGACGCGGTCCACGGCGGGCGAGGGGGTGTTCGCCGGCGATCTCGCGGCGAGCTACTTCGCCGGCGCCTTGACCGACCGGTTCGAGAAGCAGCTCCAGCGCCTGCTCGGGCTCGAGCGGTTGCGGATCGACCCGTTGCTGGTGGGCGAGCGAGCGGACCCCACCGCGCGGATCACGCTGGGCAAGGAGGTTGCCGACAACCTGTTCGTGATCGCCTCGACGCGGCTCGATGCCTCGGAGCGGCAGCTGTACCAGATCGAGTGGCAGGCTTCGCGCAACCTGCAGCTGACCGCGGAGCGCGGCACCACCGGCGGCATCGGCGGCGAGCTGCGATACACGGACCGGTTCTGGTTGCGGCGGCCCGAGGTGCGGCGGGAACCCGCGGTCCCCGCCGTGGGCGCCCCCGCGGAGCCCGCCGCCGACGGCCGCCGCCGGGTCGCCGCGGTCGTCGTGGAAGGAGTCCCGGCCGAGGACGCCCGCGAGCTGCGCCGCCGGATCCCGCTCGAGGAAGGCGACGCCTTCACCCGCAGCGGGATGTTCGAGGGCGCCGAGGCGGTGCGCCGGTTCTACGTGCGGCGCGGGCGGATCCGTGCGGAGGTGCGGAGCACGCTCGACGATGCTCCGGACGGCCGGATCCGACTGGTCTACTCCGTTGAGCCGGGACCCGAGACGCGGGTCGAGCTGCGCGGCGTGGAGGGCAAGCACGCCAAGGCGATCCGGCGCTTGCTGGAGGCGCACTGGATCGAGTCGATCTGGGGCGAGGACCTGTACCAGGAGGCCGCCGAGCAGATCCGCGATTACTACCAGGGGCGCGGTTTCTACACCGCCGACGTTCACGTCACGGAGCGGCACGCGGGCGGGGATCATGCCGTGATCTTCACCGTGGACGCGGGCAAGCCCGTCCGTGTGCGGACGATCCGGATCCGCGGGGCCGAAGGGGTCGACGTGGATCGCATCCGCCGCCAGATCCTGACCCGCCCCGGCACGTTCTTCGCCCGCCGGCAGCTCGTGCCGAGCGTCCTGGACGAGGACATGGCCGCGATCCGGAACCTGTACCGCGACCAGGGCTACCTCAAGGTGCGGGTCGAGGACCCGCGGGTCCAGCTCGCCGCGGACGGCGAGACGGCGGGCGTGACGCTGACGATCCAGGAGGGACCGCGGTTCGTGGTGGAGCGCGTCGAGGTGCCGGAAGGGCTGCCGTTCGGCGAGTCCGAGGTCGTCGGGTGGAGCGGGCTGTCGGCGGGCGACGTGTTCTCGCCGCGCAAGCTGCTCGCCGCCGAAAGCGCGCTCCGCGGAAGCTTCGACGGCCGGGGCTACCCGGACGCCAAGGTGCGCGGCCAGGTCGAGCTGCTCGAAGGCTCCGTCGTCGTGCGGTTCGATATCGCCCCGGGCGCCTTCAAGCGCGTCGGCGAGATCGAGATCGTCGGCAACACCCGGACCAAGCGCCGCATCGTCCGGCGCGAGCTGCTGTTCGACCAGGGGGACCAGATCTCCCGGGACCGCGTTCTACGCTCCCAGCACCAGCTCTACAAGCTGGGCATCTTCCGCAGCGTCCAGATCGACTACCTGCCACTGGACGGCGACGATCCGAGCCTGTACCGGCTACGCGTCAAGGTCCAGGAGGAACGGCCGATCGGAATCGCCGTCGGCGCCGGCTTCGACAGCGAGGAGGGACCCCGCGGCAGCTTCTCGGTCACCAACCACAACGTGGGCGGTCGCGACCGCACGCTGTCGTTCCAGGCCCGGGGGAGCGGTGTCGAGCGCCGCGTGCAGGTCACCGCGACCGAGCCGCGGCTGCTCGGCGTCGGCCTGCCGATGATCGTCAACCTGCTCGGGGAGCGGCGCGAGGAGGTCGGCTTCACGGTCGAGCGCGAGTCGGCCGCGGTGCGGATCGAGAACCAGTTCCGGCCACGCTGGACGGCTTACACGCGCTACAACTTCCAGCGTGTGGACCTGCTGGACGTCGAGAACCCCGACGGGCTGCGCCAGCAGAAGCTCGAGAACATCCAGCTCGGTGACCTGAGCTTCGCGGTGGTGCGCGACACGCGCGACGATCCGTTCCGGACCACGCGCGGCGCGCAGAGCAGCGTCGAGGTGCGCGTGTTCGCGCCGGCCTTCCTGTCCGAATCGACGTTCCTCAAGGGCTACCTGCAGACGGCGGTGACGCGCCCGGTAGCCGAGCGCTATTCCTGGGCCTGGGCGGTCCGGATCGGTCTGGCCGAGCCGCGCGGGAGCACGGCCTCCGTGCCGTTGTCGGAGCGCTTCTTCGCCGGAGGCGATTCTACGCTGCGTGGCTTCCCGCGCGACGAGGTCGGACCGATCGACAACGGGACGCCGACGGGCGGGGAGGCGTTGCTGCTGCTGAACCAGGAGTTCCGCTTCCCGATCTGGAGCCGGCTGCGCGGCGTGTTGTTTTACGATACGGGCAACGTCTATGCGACGCTGGGAGATCTCGATCCCACGGACCTGCGTCACGTGCTCGGTGCGGGATTGAGGCTGGAGACGCCGATCGGACCGATCCGCATCGAGTACGGCCACAAGCTGGACCGCGAGTTCGGCGAGTCCAGCGGCGAGCTGTTCGTGGCGATCGGCGCGGCGTTCTAGACGCCGCGTGAAGAAGAGGCCCGCCGCCATTGCCGGGGGGGAAGCAGGACGGCAGCGGGCCTCCGTTGAGCGGCAGCTTCAGGCGGGCGAGAAACGCAGCTGGGCCCGGTAGGCCTCGAGCGTATGGCGGATCTTCCGTTTCGCCTCGCGCTCGAGCTGGCGTACGCGCTCGCGGCTGAGATCGAGACTGCGCCCGATCTCCTCCAGGGTCAGCTCCTTTCCACCCAGGAGCCCGAAACGGTTGCGGATGATGTGTCGCTCGCGCTCGTCGAGACCCAGGAAGGCCTCCCGAACCAGCCTCCGGATCTCCTTCCGGTACAGCTTGTCCTCCTGGCTGAGGGAGGAGCGATCCGCGAGCAACGCCGACAGCCGGCATTCCTCGTCACGGTCGACGAAGTCGTCGATCGAGCGCTCTCGCATCAGCAGCGGAATCAACATCTTGGTCACCCTCCGAATGACCCCTCGCCCTTTCAAACAGCAACCCGCGTGCCGGAATTTCGCTTTTCGAGCCGGTTACAAACCTTTTGCGGGACCTTTACAGCGCCGCGGAGCGCTCTGCGAACTCACTGAATACAAGCGAGTTCCGGCGAGGCCCGATCGGGCGGCCAATCCCTAGCGGTCCGCTCGGGAAGGCGAAAGTGGCGCGGCGTCCGGCTCCGGTCCTGCCGGGATGACACCCGCCGGTGACGCATGATGCAAAAATGGCACGCTTCGCCGGGCCGGCGGGGGCCCGGTGGTAGAATCCGCTCTTCCCGCATTCCGGCTCCGGAGACGCTTCCCTTGGGTCGCATCCACGTCCTCGACGACCACCTGATCAACCGGATCGCCGCGGGCGAGGTCGTGGAGCGGCCGGCCTCGGTGGTCAAGGAGCTGGTCGAGAACAGCCTCGACGCCGGCGCCCGGAGCATCGAGATCGTCGCCGAGGCCGGAGGCAAGCGGGCGATCCACGTCCGCGACGACGGCTCGGGCATGGACCGCGACGACGCGCTGCTGGCCCTGGAGCGCCACGCGACCAGCAAGCTGCGGCGCCCCGAGGACCTCGAGACGATCGCCACCCTCGGCTTTCGCGGCGAGGCGCTGCCGAGCATCGCCGCGGTCTCGCGGTTCCTGCTGCGCACGGCCCCGCACGACGGCGAGGGCACCGAGGTCGAGGTGCGCGCGGGAAAGATCGTGGCCGTGCGCGAGCTGGGGCTGCCCCGCGGCACGACCATCGCCGTGGAGCGACTGTTCGCCAACGTCCCGGCGCGGTGCAAGTTCCTGCGCGCCGACAGCACCGAGCTGGCCCACATCACGCGGGTCGTGACGCACTACGCGCTGGCGCATCCGGACATCCGGTTCCGGCTGGAGCACGCCGGCCGGCGCCTGATCGAGGCGCCCCCGGCGGGCCGGCTCGAGGAGCGCATCGCGCAACTCAAGGGTCCGGCGTTCGTCGGCGCGCTGCTGCCCGTCGAGCTCGGGCGGGGCGCCGTGCAGGTGCACGGTCTGGCCGGCCGGCCGGCCGAGTCCCTGCCGCGCCGCACCGCGCAACATCTGTTCGTCAACGGACGGCTCGTCCAGGACCGCGTGCTGACCCATGCGATCCACCAGGCCTACGGCAACACGATGCCCTCCGGCCGCTACGCGGCGGTGATCCTGTTCGTGGATCTGGATCCGGCGCTCGTCGACGTCAACGTCCATCCCCAGAAGACCGAGGTGCGCTTCCGTCGCGGGGGCGAGGTTCACGACGTGGTGCGCGACGCCATCGCCGGCGCGCTGTCGGTCGCGGGCGCCATCCCCACGCTGTCGGAGCTGCGCCCCGGCGCGCTGCCGGGTGGGCGGCCCTCGGCGGCGGGGGAGGCGGCGGCTCGCTACCTCGAGCTGCACGAGCCGCGCCCGGTGGCGACGGGAGCGGCGTCGGGCGGTTCGTCCCACCGGGCGTCGCCGGCGGTGCACGGGGAACCGCCGCGGGCGGCGGCCGGAGCGGAAGCGGCCGCGGCGGACGGCTCGTCGCTGCTGCGGGAGATGGAGCAGGGGAGCGGAGCCACGGCCCGGGCGTTGGCGCAGTACCGCGACTCCTACATCCTGGCGCAGGACGAGCGTGGCCTGCTGATCGTGGACCAGCACGCGGCCCAGGAGCGCGTGCTGTTCGAGCGCTTCCTGGCCGACGCCGACCGTGACCGGGTCGAGGTGCAGCGGCTGATGTTCCCGCAGACCGTCGAGCTGGCGGCGGACGAGCGCGTCGTGCTGGAGCAGGAGGCGGACGAGTTCCGCAGGCTCGGCTTCTCGTTCGAGCCCTTCGGCGGGGACACCGTGCGCCTCGACGCGGTGCCGGCGCTGGTCAAGGAGCTCGACCCGGCGGTGCTGCTTCGCGAGCTGCTGGGCGAGGCGGGCCGCAGCCGGTCTGCGCGGTCGGCGGTCGAGAGCCTACGCTACCGCCTGGTCACCACCGCCGCCTGCAAGGCCGCGATCAAGATCAACCACCCGCTGAATCCGACGGGCATGCAGCGCCTGCTGGACGACCTGGCGGCGACGGGCAACCCGACCACCTGCCCCCACGGCCGCCCGCTGGTGTTCCGGCTGACCCTGGAGGAGATCGAGCGTGCGTTCCATCGGCGGTGAGCCGGGCGGGGGCCCGTGGGCGGCGGAATCCGGCGCCGGGAGCGGCGCGGTTGACGTGGCGAGGGGGTTTCCGTATAAGAAATGCATGCGACCTGCCCTGGTCCTCGGCGTGGTGGTGTACCTGCTGGCGAGCCCGCCGGCGGGCGCGGCGGAGTGGGTCGAGTTCGAGGACGGCCGCGTGATGCGTGTCGCGAGCGTCGCGCACGAGGACGGGGTTGCGGTGCTGCATCTGGAGGGAGGAGGCGCGGTCTCCGTGCCGCTGGCCTCGATCGCCGACCGGCAGCACATCGCTCCCGAGCCCGCGGCGCCGGCCGACCCCGCGGGCGGCGCGGCGGGAGACCCGGCCGCCGATCCGGAGTGGGCCGAGCTGGCGGGGGAGTTTGCGGCGTTGCTGGCCGAGGCCGCCGGGCGCCACGGCGTCGAGCCGGCCCTGTTGATGGCGATGGCGCGGGCCGAGTCGGCGTTCGATCCGTTCGCCGTGTCGCCCAAGGGCGCCTGCGGGCTGCTGCAGCTGATGCCGGCCACGGCCGAGCGGTTCGGCGTCACCGACGTGTTCGACGCGCGGCAGAACGTCGACGGGGGCGCGCGCTACATGCGCTGGCTGCTCGACCGATACGACGGAGACACCGAGCTCGCGCTGGCCGCCTACAACGCCGGGGAGAACGCCGTCGACCGGTACCGGGGCGTTCCACCCTACAGCGAGACGCGGACGTACGTGGCGCGCGTGCTCGGATGGGCCGGGGACGCGGCCACCGGATCGGCCGAATAGCCTGCCTTGCACCCGCCTTTCCTTTCGTCGCCGAATGGCTATATTCTCTAGCGGTGGTCGCGGATTTCCGGGGCCGGGGAGGAAACCGTCCACGGGTCTCCCGTGGTGAGTTCTGGGCGAATGCAGGCGCAGTTCAGTAGCTACACGCTGGCCGAGATCTTCCGCGACCTGTACCTGGGCGAATCGTCCGGTGTGCTCCATCTGGCCCGCGAGGACGTGGAGAAGCGGGTCTATTTCGACCGCGGCATGATCCTGTACGCCGAGTCCTCGCTGCCCGACGAGGACCTCGGCCCGCGGCTGGTGCACGAGGGGAAGATCTCCTCGGGAGCCCTGGCCGAGGCACGCCGGAACATCAGCGAGTCCAAGGACCTCGGCCAGGCGTTGATCAACCGCGGACTGATCGGTACCGAGGCGTTGCGCCACACCGTGCGCTACGTCGTCGAGCGGGTGGTCGAGTCGCTGTTCCAGTGGCCCGGCGGCTCGGCGCGATTCAGCGAAGGCTGGCTGGTGCAGGAGATCTTCGAGGGCGACATCGTCAGCACCTTCGAGTTCATCATCCGTGGCATCTCGGGAATGACCGGGTTCGAGCCGATCCAGGACGCGCTGAAGGGTACCAAGGGCCGCGTCGCGTTCTCGGACCCGGCGCCGCTGCCGCTCGAGCGGCTGACGCTCTCCGCCTCGCACGGGTTCGTGCTGTCCCGGGTGGACGGCTCGAGCAGCGTGCGCGAGATCTTGTCGGTGCTCCCTCCCGACAACGAGGACGAGGCCTGCCGGTTTCTGTACGGCCTGCTGGTGCTCGGCGTGCTGCAGCTCGATCCGCCGCTGGCCGACGGACCGTTCAAGGTCACCAGCCTGCTGCGGACCCACGCCGACTCGGTGGCGACCGAGACGCACCAGGAAAAGCTGATCACCCAGGCCTACGAAGCGATGCAAGGCCAGAGCGCTTACGAGCTGCTCGGGGTGGGCGCGGACGCCGGCCGCGAGGAGATCGAGGCCGCCTACGCCGAGGCCAAGGAGAAGTTCAGCCGCGACAGCATCCTGCCGCGGATCCGCGAGCGCTTCCGGTCGGAGCTGAGCGTGATCGAGAGCCGACTGGTCGAGGCGTACCTGCGGCTGACCCAGGTCGAGGGCCCGAAAGCCGCCCCGCTCGCCTCGGAGGGGCCTGCCGAGGATGAGGTCCGCGGGGACGATCTGCTGGTGCGGGTCGAGCTGGACAAGACGCGGACCAAGCGCAAGCTGGAGGAGGCGGTCCAGATCGCTCAGAACTACTACCAGAAGGCGCGGCGCTACATGCGCGAGGGCGACTTCCACAACGCGATCCAGTACGGCAAGCTCGCCATCTCCTACCACGACACCGACGCCCGGTTCTTCTTCATGATCGCGGATTGCCAGGTGCGGAACCCCGAGGCGCGCTGGCAGCGGATGGCCGAGCAGAACTACCTGCGCGCGGCCGAGCTGGACCCCTGGAACCCCGACTACCTGATCAACCTGGGCCGGTTCTACAAGAAGCGCGGGCTCAAGTTGCGGGCACGCAAGCAGTTCGAGCAGGCGCTGAAGATCGCGCCGGCCCACGAGGAGGCCGCCCGCGAGCTGGAGAGCCTGGGCTGACCCGGTTCCCGGGAGGGCGCGCCCCGCCGGCGCCCGACATTGACAGCCCCCCCGCCGGTGCTATAATTCGCCGCTTCGTCGGGAACGAGATGTTCCTTGATATTAACAAGATAGGGCCGGAAGGGCTGTCGCTGGACGAGCCGCTGGACCTGCCGGCGCTGGAGGATGCGGCCCGTGAGAGGATCGTCTGCCGCGACGCGAGGCTGCGCGGCGAGCTGCGGCGCGGCTCCCGCGGCGTCGATTTCAACGGCCGGCTCGATGCGACCGCGTCGCTGTGCTGCAGCCGGTGTCTCGAGCCGTTCGAGCAGCGGATCCGGAGCGACTTCCGGCTGATCCTGGTCCCGGAGGCGGCCGAGCTGGCCGGCGGCACGGACGACGTTGCGGAGGAGGACGTCGCCCTGTTCTACACGCGGGAGGGCAAGGCCGACGTCGACGAGATCGCGACCGAGCAGATCTACCTCAACCTGCCGTTGAAGCCGATCTGCCGTGAGGACTGCAAAGGACTGTGTTCCAGCTGTGGAGCGAACCTGAACTCGAGCCCCTGCGACTGCGTGGAGGAGACGGTCGACCCCCGGCTGGCGCCTCTGCTGCGGTGGAGGCCATCCAGGCGTGACGCGTAGGCCGCCGGGCCGCGCCGGGCGCCGTCGAGCACCAACATGGCGAATCCGAAACGAAGACATTCCAAGGCGCGCAAGAAGAAGCGCCGAGCCCACGATGCCCTGCCGGGCATCGGCATGTCCGCCTGCCCGAACTGCGGCCACCAGAAGCTGCCGCACCGTGTTTGCGCCTATTGCGGCTACTATAAGGGCCGTGAGGTCGTGAAGCCGCGCGAGCTGGACGTCTGAGCCGGCGGCGCGCGCGGCGCGCCGGCCGGTCGCTGGCACCGGCGAATCCCCGAACGCAGCGTTCGCCAGGGAGGGTCGGAGACGCATCATGCCCGGCATAAGCGCCATCATCTCCGGAACCGGGATGAGCGTCCCCGAGCGGGTGATGTCGAACCGCGACCTG
Source organism: Candidatus Polarisedimenticolaceae bacterium (assembly GCA_041629655.1). GTDB lineage: Bacteria > Acidobacteriota > Polarisedimenticolia > Polarisedimenticolales > Polarisedimenticolaceae > JBFKMV01. The sequence continues at coordinate 2,163 of JBFKMV010000142.1, read as the reverse complement.
GAGCGCATCGTCGATACCAGCGACGAGTGGATCACGACCAGGACCGGGATCCGGGAACGACGGATCGCCGGCGAAGACGAGCTGCTGTCCGACCACGCCACTGCTGCGGCCCAACGGGCGCTGGATTCGGCCGGCCTGACGCCGGGCGACGTCGACCTGATCGTCCTGGCCACCGTCACCCCGGACATGCCCGTGCCCGCGACGGCCTGCGCGATCCACCAGCGGCTGGGTTGTCGCAAGGCCGCCGCCGCGTTCGACATGCAGGCCGGCTGTTCGGGGTTCATCTACGCGCAGTCGGTGGCCAAGCAGTTCGTGATCAACGGGCGCTGCCGCCACGTGCTCGTCATCGGGGCCGAGCTGCTCAGCCGGTACATCGACTGGCAGGACCGCACGACCTGCGTGATCTTCGCGGACGGCGCCGGCGCCGTGGTGATGAGCACGGGGGAGTTGCCGCGGGGCGTGTTGGCCTCGGCGATGTACGCCGACGGGAGCCTGGGCGATCTGATCTCGCTCCCCGGCGGCGGCGTGAAGCACCCGCCGTCGCCGGAGATGCTCGAGCAGCGGCTGCAGTACATCCGGATGCGCGGCAACGAGACGTTCAAGACCGCCGTGCGTTGCCTCGCCGAGGTGTGTCGCGAGGTGCTCGATCAGGCCGGCCTCGCTCCGGGTGACGTCGACTGGTTCGTTCCGCACCAGGCGAACCGGCGGATCATCGACGCCGTCGGCGACCGGCTGGGTATCGAGCCGGAGCGCTGCTACGTGAACATCGACCGCTACGGCAACACCTCGTCGGCCTCGATCCCGATCGCCCTCGACGAGGCCGCCCGCGCGGGGAGCGTCAAGCCCGGCGACATCGTGCTGATGGCGGCCTTCGGCGCCGGCCTGACCTGGGCCGCCTCGGTGGTGCGCTGGTGAGCCGGATCGCGTTCCTGTTCCCGGGCCAGGGCTCGCAGCGGCCGGGCATGGGCCGCTCGCTGTTCGAGGCCTTCGCGGAGAGCCGCGCGGTGTTCGAAAACGCGGACCGTGAGCTCGGGACCTCCCTCTCCACGACCTGCTTCCAGGGCACGGCGGAGGAGCTGGCGCTGACCGAGACGACGCAGCCGGCGATCCTGGCCGCCTCGGTCGCCGCGCTGCGGGCGCTGCTGGCGCGGGGCGTGGCCGCACCCGGCGCCGCGGCCGGGCACAGTCTGGGGGAGTACACCGCGCACGTCGCGGCCGGGACGCTGGGGTTCGAGGACGCGGTGCGCAGCGTGCGGCTGCGGGGCCGCTTCATGCAGCAGGCCGTGCCGGCGGGCGTGGGAGCGATGGCGGCGATCCTCGGACTGGCCGCCGAGCAGGTCGAGCGGGTCTGCCGCGAGGCGGCCCAGGGGCAGGTCGTGACGCCGGCCAACCTCAACGGCCCGGACCAGATCGTGATCGCGGGGCATCGCGAGGCGGTCGAGCGGGCCGTGGAGCAGGCCCGGGCGGCGGGCGCCCGGAGGGCCGTGCCGCTCGCGGTCAGCGCGCCGTTTCACTGCAGCCTGATGCAGCCGGCGGCCGACCGGCTCGAGCCGGTGCTCGAGGCCGTGACGTTCTCCGATCCCCGCTTTCCGGTCGTCGCCAACGTCAGCGCCGAACGGCTGGAACAGGCCGCGGACGCCCGGCAGGCGCTGGTGCGGCAGGTCGTCGCGCCGGTGCGCTGGCAACAGACGGTCGAGGGGCTGCTCGCCGACGGGTTCGACACCTTCGTCGAGCTCGGTCCGGGACGCGTGTTGAGCGGTTTGGTGCGACGCATCGACAAGCGCGCGCGGGTGCTGAATGCGGGCGAGGCCGAAGAGGTCGAGCAGGTCGCGCGCGAGCTAGGTGCTGGCTAGCCGGCCACGGCGCGTCGGCGCCCCGGGGGGGACGTGAAACAGAGATTCGACGGCAGGGTCGCACTGGTGACCGGAGGCTCGCGTGGGATCGGCCGTGGCATCGCCTTGGCGCTGGCCGGCGCGGGCGCCGAGGTGATCGTGGCGGCGCGGAACCTCGCGGGCGCCGAGGGCACGGCAGCGGAGATCGTGGCCGCGGGCGGTCGGGCGCGGGGAGTCTCGATCGACGTTTCCGACGACACCTCGGTGACCGCGGGGGTCAAGGAACTGCTGGCGGACTATGCTACAATCCCGTTTCTCGTGAACAACGCCG
>JBFKMV010000141.1:0-13975 GCA_041629655.1 Candidatus Polarisedimenticolaceae bacterium | reverse complement strand
TGCGGAAGATTCGCAGCAGCTTGCTGCGGTTCCTTCCGCGGTACAGGTTGCGGTCGGCATCCAGGATCGCCCGCGCGCCGCGGGCGAAGGTCGTGAAGCCGTCCTGCTGAAAGTGGCTCTCGACGATGAGCTTGTCGGCCGTCGCGCGGCCCACCGCCTTCCAGATCTCCCACAGCGTGGCCGACCAGATCGTGCCGTTGTCGTGCTCGGCCTCCGAGGTCTCGTGGTCGAAGTCGTCGTAGGTCCACGCCTCGTCGAGGCGTCGCATGCACGGCGGGTCGAAGTCGTCGTAGGTGATGCAGTCCCAGGTCATCACCGTCGGCAGGTACGTCCGCGTCTTCTTGTCGGCGAAGAAGCTGGCGGCGAGGTAGTCGCCGAACCCTTCACCCATCGCCGCCGCCTCGGCCGACTGTCCGAAGTCGGGGCAGATCGCGTCCTGCAGCGCGTGGCCGAACTCGTGCAGGATCGTCTCGGCGTCCTCGGCGTCGTCCACGCCCCCGACCCCGAAGGTCAGCCGCCGGAGGCCCGGGCTGTACCACGAGTTGTCCTGGCGCGTGCCGTTGACGTTGACCGGGATCGGACCCTTGAAGATCGCGCGGCGCCCGCGGTAGCCGAGGGACTCGAGGTACCGCATCACGCGGTCGAGGTGGAAGTAGACCATCGCCTCCTCGAACCCCCGCTCGTCGGAAGCGTAGAGGTAGCGGTGGTCGCGGGCGCGCACCCGGCGGCGGGTCGGGCGCGTGGTCACGCGCGGTCCGTCGAGGTAGCCGGTGCCGGCGAGGCCGCGCAGGCTGACCTCGTCGTAGGCGTCGTCCGGCGGCTTGCGCGGCCGCCCGCGGTCGGTCAGCAGCGCGCGATGGTCCCCCAGCGCGATCACCGGGTTGGGATCGAAGACCCAGGCGCGGCCGGTGGCGTTGGACAGGTTGTCGTAGCGGCTGAGCACGCCGCCGGTCCTGCCGTTGACGTAGATGATCCACTCCTGGCGCGGCTTCTCGAGGTGCACGCGGACTCGGTAGGCCGGGTGGATGCGCTTGCCGTCGGGGTACCACATCCGCTCGATCGAGCGGCCGATCACCCGGGCGCGACGGCGCGGGCTGCGGAAGGCCCGCAGCGCCCGCTGGCGCGCCTCGGCGCGGGTTTTGCGGAACTCGACCCCGGCCGGCAACAGGTCTTGCGGGACCGCGCGGTTCTTGGCCAGGTAGACGCGGCGGTCGCGACCGATGTGCACCGTGACGTAAGCGCGGTGGATCCGCAGCCGGCGGTACTGCTGCTGGAAGATCACGTGGTCGGCGCCCAGGCTCGCGATCACCCGCGGCGGCGTGCGCAGGTCCGCGAGGTCCGGCGCCAGGCCGAACAACGCGGCGTTGGCCTCGAGGAACTCACGGGCGATCGTCTCCACTCGTCCTCGTCCGCGCTCGGAACGGAAGCCCCAGACCTCCTTGGGCGTGCCGTAGTTGCCCCCGGGGATCTCCTGGTACGACCGTTGGCGGAGCGGTCTCATCGCGGCGCCTCCTTGCGTCCGGCTCGGGTTGTGGGTCGGGCGACCGGGCGTGCTTACCGCCATCATATCCCAGGACGGGGCTGTGGTACGTTGGGACCGGGTGCGACCCCGGTGCCGCGACTCCGCGCGGCGCTCGCCCGCCCCCGGAGGAACCCGATGAAAGCCCGAGCCCGTCACATCCTCGTTTCCAGCGCCGACGCCTGCCAGGACCTCAAGACCCAGATCGAGGGCGGCGCGGACTTCGCCGACCTGGCCCGGCAGCACTCGACCTGCCCCTCGGGGCAGCGGGGCGGCGACCTGGGAGAGTTCTCGCCCGGTCAGATGGTGCGCGAGTTCGACGAGGTCGTGTTCAAGGAGGACGTCGGCGCGGTCCACGGTCCCGTGAAGACCCAGTTCGGCTTCCACCTGATCGAGATCACCTCGCGCAACGAGTGAGGCCGCCACGCGCGACGGTGTGGACGCCGCGCACCGTCGCCGCCGCGCTGGGCGTGACCGCCGTCGCCGCCGTGGCGCTGCAGTTGATGGGCCGCCGGGTGTGGTGCAGCTGCGGCACGCTCAGCCCGTGGTCGTGGGACATCTGGAGCCAGCACAACTCGCAGCACCTGCTGGATCCCTACAGCTTCACCCACGTTTCCCACGGCGTCCTGCTGTACGCGCTGCTGCGCGCGCTGCTGCGCGCCCGGCGGCCGGCGCTGCGGATGCTGGCGGCGCTCGCGGTGGAGGCGGCCTGGGAAGTCGCCGAGAACACGAACGCGGTGATCGAGTCGTACCGCGAGTCGACGATCTCGCTGAACTACTACGGCGACAGCATCCTCAACTCGGTCGCCGACATCGCGGCCTTCGGGCTGGGTTACGCCGCGGCGCGGCGGCTGCCCGGCTGGGTCTCCGCCGTGGGGATCCTGACCTTCGAAGCGGTGCTGCTGCTGACGATCCGCGACAGCCTGCTGCTGAACGTGGTGATGCTGATCTACCCCGTCGAGGCGATCAAGACCTGGCAGCTGGGAGGTTGACGGGCACAAAAAAACCGGGCGCCCCCGGAGGGGCGCCCGGCGTCGTTTGAGCGATTCGAATCAGAAGCGGTTGTAGCCGCCACCACCACCGCCGCCGCGACGGCCGCCGCCGCCGCCGCCGCCGCGCTCGGTGCGCTCGCGGGCCTCGTTCACTTTGAGGGCCCGACCTTCCATCGAGTAACCGTCCAGTTCCCGGATCGCTCCGTCGGCGTCCTCTGAACTGCCCATCTCGACGAACCCGAAACCGCGCGGTCGACCGGTCTCGCGGTCGGTGATCAGGCGAACCTCGGTCACGGTGCGATTGTTCTGGGAGAACAACTCCCGGACCTGGTCCTCGTCTGCGGAAAAGGGCAGATTGCCGACGTAAAGCCTACTTCCCATCTCTCTCGAACTCCTATCGTTCCCTATCCGGGAACCACACTCGGATCTTGACCGCCCACCCGATGCACCGGATGACGCACTCGCCCGGCCCCTATGGCCAGGCAGTCCACACTTCTTTTCGGTATGGAGGCATGGGATCAAGACCTACGAAAACAGTAGACGAAAGGCCGTCCAGTGTCAAATGCCCCGGTCCGCGCGGGGCGGGTCAATCGGCGGGTTTCTCGGCGGGCGCGGGGGCCGGTTCGTCCTCTTCGGAGGTCGCGTCCAGCCCGCCCATCTTGGAGATGTCGACCGTCGGACGGGGCTCCGGGTTGGGCTCCAGGCTCTGGCCGTGCCGGCGGGCCCGCTTCCGGGCCGCTTTTTCGATCTTCTTCAGCTCACGTTGCCGTTTGAGCACCGACATACGGGATCGTCTCGCCATACAGGCCTTCCCTTCCGCCCACGGACATCCAAATGCGGCGTAACCCCGGAATTGTACATCAGATCGTGCTAGGCCGCCGACCGCCCGGGTCCCGATTCAGGGGGACGCCGTCCCGGCCGGCGGCGGCGGCGTCCCCTCGCTCAGTCTTTCGATCCCGCCCCGTGGAAGCGGTCCTGCTCGTCGGCGAACAGCACGTTGAAGCTGGTCAGCGATCCGTAACAGGCGGTGATGTAGCCCTGGAGCTTGAGCTTGGCGTCCGGCGGAAGGTCGGCACCGTTGATCTGCTGTTCCAGCACGCGGAGCCGGTTGCGGATCATCACGATCTTGTTGAACAGGGTCTCGATGGGCCAGGCCTTCTCCTGCAGCCCGGCCTTGGCCGGGCGGAGGACCAGCTCTCCGCCACGCCACTTCTCGGCCGGCACGACGGGAGTGATGCCGGCTTCCTCGCGGATGATGCGGCGGAGCAACAGCTCCAGGTCGGCGCCGCCGGGGGACATCGGTTCGTCGTGGGGACTCATCGTCGGTCGACTCCTTTCGCGTTCGCTCACCAGCGGCAGCGGCTGTCCGGCCATCGGGTGGGCCGCGGATCGCGACGCGGCGCCGGCGCCGGCCGGCGGCTGCCTGGGGCCACCGCCACGGTAGTTGTGCTGGCTCCCGCAGAACCCGCACACCACCCGCAGCGGCTCGCCCGTCGGGCCGGCCACGAACACCGTATGCTCGCGCACGATCTTGCAGGCCCGGCAGAGGTCGTCGAGCTTGTCGCCGGCGCGGTAGCGTCGTGTTGGCGGCACGAGGCGTTGTCTCCCGCTGGGTCCGGTCGCCTGTCGGAGAAGAGAGCCAGGAATCATACCAAAGCCCTCCGTGGACAGAGGAGCGGCAGGGTCGACTTTCGGGACCGGTCACGACGTGTCGCGGCGCTACCATGAGTCGCCGATGTCGGTCACCACACCCAGGACGATCCGGTTGGCTCCGGTGCGGCCCCGCGCCGACTCGACGCTGGAGACCGCCCTCGCGCAGCGGCGCTCGGTGCGGGGGTTCCTGCCCGAGCACTCGCTGAACGACGAGCAGCTCGCGCGGCTCGCCTGGGCGGCGCAGGGGCGGACGGCTCGCGACGGCGGGCGGACGGCCCCCTCGGCTGGCGCGCTGTACCCCCTGGAGCTGTACGTGGCGATGGGCCGGGGACTCTACCGTTACGACGTCGCCCGGCATCGCCTCGAGCTGTGCGACGAGCGGGACCTCCGGCCGGCGCTGTTCGAGGCGTCGCTGCGCCAGGAGTGCGTGCGCGACGCGGCGGCGGTGTTCGTGTTCGCGGCGGTGTTCGGGCGGACGTCACGCAAGTACGGCGCCGAGCGTTCTCCGCGGTACGTGTACATGGAGGCCGGCCACGCGGCGCAGAACCTGCTGCTGGAGGCAGTGGCGCTGGCGCTCGGCGGCGTGCCGGTGGGCGCGTTCGAGGACCGGGACGTCGCCCGCGCGCTGGGCTTGCCGCGGAACCAGCGGGTGGTCTACCTGGTGCCGATCGGGCGCACCTAGCGCTCCGCGCTCCCGCGCCCCGCGGGCCTCCACAGCGCCGACAGCACCAGCAGCACCCCGATCCCGATCAGGATCACGGGCCAGTTGCGGAAGATCGACCGGATGATCCGGTCCGCATCGGGTTGCGAGAGCAGGATCAGCGTGCCGCCCGGAATCAGGGGCCACCAGTGGTGCTGGTGCTGCCGGAAAATCCAGCCGATCAGGTAGATCGCGATGAAACCGCAGCCGAGACCGAACAACGAGGAGTCCATGGAGAAGAACGACCCGCCGTACAGCGATCCGGCCCCCATGCCGGTCAGGATGCACCCGGGGATCAGGTACCCGTAGTTGCGGTGCAGGAAGTACGCCGTGAGGAACGCGACACCGACCAGCAGCAGCACGACCTCGGGACCGATCCAGCCCCGGGCCTGCTGGAACACGAACAGCGCGACTCCCAGCACGATCAGCACCAGGCCGGCGACGGTGCGCGGGTTTCGTGGTTCCGGCATCGCGGGATACTCCTCGAATTGGGCCCAGTATACCCGCGTAATTCCGATGCACGAAACCCCCGGAGAATCGGATTCCCCGGGTCTGAATTGGGGCGTACAATGGATTTGACTCTCCCACCGGCTCCTGTATGACTTGAAGACATGGGAGGTGAGCCATGACCTCACTGACCCCCCGGGCACCCGTTCTGAGGCTCGTCGGTACCGCCGGAGTCTGCCTGCTCGCCGCGTCCGTTGCGGTCTCCGGCCAGCAGGCGCCGCCTGCGCCCGAAGAAGCCACCGCAGCGGTCGAGGACGAGGGCGAGATCTACGTCGCTCCGCCCGAGATCATCCTCGGATCCCAGGTCGCACCCGAGTATCCGCCGGCGGCGCGGCAGGGGCGTTTCGAGGGAACCGTGCGCGTGGAGTTCACCGTGCTCGAGGACGGCAGCGTCGGCGACGTGACGGTGCTGGAGTGCACGCGCAAGAAGCTCGGCTTCGAGGACGCGACCACCTCGGCGGTCCGGCAGTGGCGTTTCTCGCCGGCGATGCTGGGCACCGAGCCGGTCCAGTACACCTCGCAGTTCCGGTTCAACTTCCGCTATCCGGGCGTGACGGACCAGGGGTTCGTCACCGGCGGGGTGGTCCCGCCGAAGGCGCGTGGGGCGGAGCGCAAGGCCGAGCAGCCGGTGCCGGCCCAGCGGCCGCCGGGAACGTCGGGGGCGGGACGCTGACGGTGGCTCCGGTCTGCGGCTAGCGTGCGGCGCCGGCGGGGACGACCTCGCCGATGAAGCTGGCGAGAGACTCCTCCTCGTCGTCGAAGATCTCGAAGACGCGCGTCAGTTGCGTCATGCTGAGCAGTTCGTGGACCTTGCCGCTCGCGACCAGCTTCATCGAGCCCCGGCGCTCGCGGACGCGCTTCCAGTTGGCGATCAGGTCGCCCAGCCCGGCCGAGTCCGTGTAGGGGCACGCCAGCATGTTGACCACGAACAGGCGCTCGCCGCCGTCCAGCAGCTCGCCGAACGTCTCGTTGAAGATCGAATCCCCGATGGTCATCTTGCCGGAGACGTGCAGGATGGCGACCGGGCCTTTCTTGTGGACGTGAATCCGCATCGGGCCTCCTCCCCTTGTGCAAGCTCCTAGCACGGCGGCGCCGCGCAGACCATCGAAAAACGACACCGCTAAAGGGGTCGGCAAGGTCGCCAATCGCGCCGTGATCGCGGCGGCCTTGACGGTTCCGGAAGTTGCGCGTAGAACGTGCGCATATTCTTCCGGGGGGAAGTCACGCATGCGACGAACGGGGCCTGTTGCGCGCGCTTCTCGCGCGGTTGCGTCGGCGATCGGGCTGCTGCTGCTGGCCGCCACCCTGGCGCCGGGCGCGCGGGCGGCCGGGCGGGGCGAGCCGGGGCCGGTTTTCCCGGTCCGGGTCGTGCTGGCGGACGAGCTTGACGACCTGGAGCTGCTGCACCGGCTCGACATCGACATCGACGCGGTCTACGACGGCTGGGCCCGCGCCTACCTGGTCCAGGAGGAGCTGGGTAAGCTGCGCGCCCTGGGCTTCCAGGTCGCTCCGTTGCCGCTCGAGTCGCGGCCCGCGGCGCCCTCGACCGACGCGCCGCCGATGGACTACCACACCTACGAGACGCTGACCGCCGACCTCCAGCAGATCGCGGCCGAGCATCCCGAAATCGTGCGCCTGACCAGCCTCGGCCTGACGCCCCAGGGGCGCGAGCTGTGGATGGTCGAGATCACCGACAACCCCGACGCGGACGAGGACGAGCCCGAGGCCGGCTACATCTCCTCGATGCACGGCGACGAGGTGGTGGGCAAAGAGCTGTGCTTCAACCTGATCGACTACCTGACCGACAACTACGGCACCGACGCCCGCGTGACCGACCTCGTCGACGGGACCGAGATCTGGATCATGCCCTCGATGAACCCGGACGGCACCGCGCTGGGCCGGCGCTACAACGCCAACTGGGTCGACCTCAACCGCGACTTCCCCGACCAGTTCGACGACCCGGTCAACACGCCCGCCGGCCGCGAGCCGGAGACGCAGGCCGTGATGAACTGGCGTGCCGGCCGCAACATCAGCCTTTCGGCCAACTACCACGGCGGCGCGCTGGTCGCGAACTACCCCTTCGACAGCAACACCTCGGGTAGCTCGGTCTACAGCCCCTCGCCCGACGACGACGTGTTCGTCTCGGTCGCCCGCACTTACGCCGACAACAACCCGCCGATGTCGGTCAGCAACGGCCACTCATCGTTCAACAACGGGGTCTGTAACGGCGCCGACTGGTACGCGATCAACGGCGGGATGCAGGACTGGAGCTACGTCTGGCACGGCGGGCACGAGCTGACGCTGGAGGTCAGCAACACCAAGTGGCCCGCCTCCAACACGCTCTCCGGCCACTGGGACGACAACCGCGAATCGATGCTGGCCTACCTCGAGCGCGTCCACGAGGGCGTGCGCGGCATCGTCACCGACGCCACGACGGGCGCGGCGCTGGCGGCGACGGTCACGGTGGACGGCAACGGGTTTCCGACCTACACCGACCCGGCGCTCGGCGACTACCACCGCGTGCTGCTGCCCGGGACCTACACGCTCGAGGTCTCGGCCACCGGGTACTCGTCGGTGCTGCTGCCGGGCGTCGTGGTGACCGCCGGCGCCGCGGTGCGCCACGACGTGGCGCTCACGCCGCTCGACGCGGAACTGCTGCCCGTTTCCGGCTGCGCCGACAGCGGAGTCGACTGCGACGGATTCCTGATGCCCGGGCAGACCGCGGATCTTGCGGTGACGCTGCGCAACCTCGGGGTCTCGGCGACGCAGGTCGCGGGCAACCTGGTGCCGACCGGCTGGCACGCCGAGGTGCAGCGGGCCGGGGCCGGCTACCCCGATCTCGCGCCCGGCGAGTCGGGCGAGTCCGCGGCGCCCCACCACGGCGTCAACGTCTCGCCCTCCGCCCCCGCCGGTCACAAGCTCGGCTTCGCCGTCGACTGGGCCTCCGGCGAGGGCGCCGGGCTCAGCGAGCCGTTCTTCGTGCCGGTCGACTCGCCCGACTGTACGACCGTCGTGCCGGGCGACGTGCCGCAGAGCATCCTCGACCGCCAGACCACCAGCAGCAGCGTCGAGTTCCTCGACGAGCGCGAGATCGCCGGCGTCACCGTGTGGGTCGACGTGGCCCACACCTACCGCGGCGACCTGCGGCTCGAGATCGTCTCCCCCGCCGGCACCGCCGTGACGCTCCACGACCGCAGCGGCGGCTCCGCCGACCACATCCTGGGCAGCTATCCGACCGACTTCACTCCGTTCGAGCCGCTGACACGGCTGTCCGGCGAATCGTCGCTGGGAACCTGGGAGCTACGCGTCAACGACGGCGTCCCGGCCAACACCGGCTCGCTCGACGACTGGTCGCTCGAGGTCTGCGGCCGTCCCTTCGAAGCCGCCCCGCCCGAGATGCGCTTCCGCGACCTGCAGGTCGAGCCGGGCGGTGTGCGCCTGACCTGGTGGGTCTATCCCGACCTCGACTCGTACCGCGTCTACCGCTCGACCGATCCCTCGTCGGCCGCGGCGTTCGTGGACGTGACCGCCGAGGATCCGGACGACACCGACACCGCGTTCCTGGACACGTCGTCGGAACCGCTCACGTTCTGGCTGGTCACCGGCGTCGGCCGCGGGGGCGAGGGGCCGCTCGGGCACTTCTAGGGCCGACTTGTTGCGCTCCGCGCAGGACGACGAGTCCCGGACCGCTACGCGTCCGGCGTATCGGGTCCCGTCTCGTCCGCGCTGACAGCGGGTTCCCGCCGGGCGAGACCGACCTCGATCGCGTTGCACATGGTGCTGTAGCTTTCGCTCAGGCGCTCGCGATACGGACGCAGCGACCGTTCGACGGCGACCGGAAGGCCGTCTTGCCACGGGAGACGCCGCGTGTCCGCCTCCAGGGCGGCAATCTCCGCCGCGAGCGTCGCCTCCCAGTTCTCGACGGCTTCGCCCGGAGGCAGGGACGAAACCGCCCCCAGCTGGCTGCGGAACACGGGGAGCAGAAGCCGGTTGAGGCTCATCCGGGCTTGCTCCGTGCGATACGTCCGCACCGCGGGTTCCTCCAGATCCTCGATCGTCTCGAGCAGGTAGCCCTTCTCGCCGACGATCTTGAACGGCGGGCCGTCTGCGGGAGACTTGCCGAGCCAGGAGTAGTAGGCCAGCGTGTACAGGTAGTAGTACTCGCCGAGCCCGACGCCCGCGTCCATCAACGCCTCGTTGCGCTCGCGGTGGAACGGCCCCAGGTTGCGCAACAACCCGAAGGTGCCGCGGACCTTCGGCAACGGGCCGGCTCGCCGGATCGCATCGCCGCCGGAGAGCAGCGTCAAGGCATTCTCGACCCGCTCCCGGCGCGGACGAAGCCGATCTCGCGCCGCCAAGAAAGCGTCGAGCCGGTCGGCGCCGATGGTCCCGTCCGGCTCCGGTCGGTAGCTCGGGATCTCGCCGTACCGTTCGGCGAGGGCGTCGAGCGAGCAATCAGCGGCCTCGAACTGGCGCAGGGAGGAACGGAGGAAAAAGAAGCCTCCTGCGGCGGACCCGACGCCGAGCAGCAGCACGACTCCGCCCGCGACAGCGACGAACTTCAGCCAACCCGGCACTTTCGTAGCCATCGGACGACTCCTTTCCGCAGACAGCGCTTCATTTTCCGATACGACGCGGCGCGCCGTGGCTTACACGCGAACCGCGCACGCAATGGACCGGAGCGGTCGGGAATCGAGAAAGGGTCGAAACGGCGGCACGCGCGGCGTGGGCGGCGACAGCGTCAGGGGCTATCTCACGGCTCGACCGGTGAAGCCCGATCCTCGTCGTCATCTTCCAGGGCCAGGATGATCACGGCCACGACACCGACGTAGATCAAGGTGAGGTGCCAGTTCTTGAGGCGGGCCTTCTTGCGGGGCTTCTTCGCACCTTGAGGATCCGAGGATCCCGGCGGCTGCATGGACAAGGCAACCCGGTTCAAGCCGTTACGGAGCAGCAGTCTCTTCGGTTCGGGAGACAGAGGTTCACCGTCGGTGCCGATCGCGACGAGCTCGTACTCGCCTTCGGTCAACCCCGGACCCCGGAAAGCTCCCGTGGACGAATCGACGGCAACCGTCGCCGCAGCCCCGCCGGAAACGGGCCGGATCCGAACCGAAGCGACCTCGCTGACTCTCGATGGATCGCTGGGGACCTGGACGGTCCCTTCGATCGTGGCCCCGGTCGCCGCCAAGGCCGGCAGAGAACAGTGGAGCACCAGAGCGATCATGGTCACGGCTGCGGTCGTGCGTGGAATCGAGTACATCAGGCCTCTCCGTTGGCGGCTGTGAGTGAAGCGATCGGCCAGGTCCCGGATTGTATTGCATTCCCCGGCGACGGTCTTCCCGTCTAGCGGACGATCTCGAACGACGCGACGGCGGTCGACGTCTCGCTGACGGAGAGCAACAATTCGTACCGCCCGGGTTCCAGTTCCCCGGGAGGGAATCGCGTCACGAAGGCGCGGTACCCCGGCAGGCCCGTGGGCATCGACTCGAGGCCCGGAAAGCGGATCCGGCGCACCGTCTCTCCGCTGGCGTCGAGCAGGCTGCCCACCGCCTCCAGGGGCTCGTCACCCAGGTCGCGGCCGATCAGCACCAGCTCCAGCTCGTCGCCGCTGGCGAGGCTCGGTCGCGCGTCGGGGAGGAACGGGGCCTCGCCGGTCATGAACGGGAACGGCGGCGCCTCGCCGTCGCCGCCCGGGCGGGGGTGCACCAGGAGCCACTTGCCGTAGGGGTCGGGAAAGAACGGCGGCAGCAGCGACGCCCGGTCCGCTTCGGGCGCGGGTACCTGGAGCTCGACGATGCGCAGGTGCGACTGCCCCGAGACGCCGTTCAGCACCAGCACGCGCAGGGTGTACGAGCCGGGCGCGAGCCGCAGCGTGCCGTAGAACTTCAGCCCGCGCTCGAGCAGCTTTTCGCGCGCCTGCGCGAGGTCGATGCCGACGGTCTGCGTGAACAGGTCGCGGATGCGGCCGGCGCCGTCGAGGGCGTAGACGAAGATCTGCGCGGCCAGCCCGTCGTCGAGGTTCCCGGCGAGCAGCTTCGGACCGTCGATCTCCAGCACCACCGGCACCAGCGCGCGCGGGCCGTCCTGCCAGAACGGGACGGCCAGCACCTCGGTCGGGATCGAGCCGCCCTCGCGCGCGGCCAGCAGGCGGCCGGCGATCTCGAGCTGCCGCTCGTCGGGAGTCCGCTCGCCGAACGGCCTCGGCGCGTAGTAACCGGGACGGTGGCTGACCTCGGCGCCCTTCGGCGCGCCCTCCAGCTTGACCTTCAGCCGGTGGAACTTGCCGTCGCGCTCGATGCCCGGCGGCTGGAACACCAGCACGTAGGTCACGCTGGTCGTGCGCACGACCTCCTCCATCGCCCCGTCCAGCTCGTTGGTGTCGCGGGTGTAGCTGCCGCCCGTCTCGCGCGCCATCATCGACAGCGCGTGATTGCCGCCGGTCGTGGTGGAGCGCCGGCCGCCCTCCACGTCGGTGCCCCCGCCGACGGTGCCCAGGTCGATGGTGTGGATCACGCAGCCGGCCTTGCGAAACGCTTCCAGCATGTCGTCGAGCGCCGAGAGCTGCGACACGTCGCCGAAGCGCTCGCCCTGGTCGATGGCCCAGGTCTGCCCGCTCGCGCCGGCCTGGTTCATCTGTTGGATCTGGGCGCGATCCTCGGTGGCGAAGATCAGCGAGTTGTCGAACCCCTCCGAGAAGTACACGACGTCCTTGCGCCCTTCGACGCTGTCCAGCAGCGTCGCCAGGGCGGTCAGGTCGCGCGTCATCCGGGTCACCAGCTGCTGGCGGCTCTTGCGCTCGGCGCGGTTGGCCGTGACCTGCATGATCCGGAGCTGCTCCTCGGCGGTGTCTCCGCCGGAGGACAGCGACCCCAGCTCCGGCGTCATCGCGTCGGGTGCGACGATGGTCAGCGCCAGCGGATCGGCCAGCCGGCGCGATCCGTCGTCCTTCAGCGTGACGACCGCCGCCTCGACCTGCTTGTGGTCGGAGGTGAAGTTCAGGATCAGCTGCGCGCCGCGGTTGGACCAAGTCGCGACCGCGACCAGGTCCGTCGGGTGCAGGCCCTCGCGCAGCGTCTCCAGCACCGCCTCCCGCGCCCGTGCCAGCGCGCGGGCCTGCGAGAAGTTGAGGTCGAACAGGAACAGCAGGTGCCGCCGCGCCGCCTGCGGCGCGCCGACCGGCGCTGCGGCGCGCTGCGGCGCGCCGGGCAGCGTGACGCTCAGGTCGCGCACCTCGAACCCCGTGATCCGCTGCAGCTTGCCGTTGTCGTAGATCCGGAAGTTGTCCGCGGTCAGGCCGCGCACCGGCGCGCCGTCGAGCGTCACGTGAACCGGCACCTCGGTGGCGACGACGGCGACGGACTCTTCGAGCTGCCGTGCTTGCGGCGGCGTCGCGATCGCGGTCAGGCACAGGGTCAGGAGCGGGACGAGGAACCTGCGGTCGGTGAAGGTCACGGGATTGCTCCGGGCCGGTGCCGGGAGCATTGTACGTCCCGCACCGCGGCCGCACCAGCACACCGGCGGCCGCGCTACGGCTCCGCGTAGACGATCGTCAGCCTGGGTCGCAGCTCCGCGGTGTTGATGTCGCGGCTGTCGAAGCGCTTCGCCGTGGTGTTCCCGCCGGGGGGCTCGCTGCCGAGCACGATCCAGCCGTGGTTCGTTCCTGGGGCGTCGAGCCAGGCCTGCACCTCCGTGGCCATCGTGGCCGAGGTCCAGACGTACGGACCGTTGTCGTCGACCGACCTCACCGCGCTGGCGGCGGGGTTGAAGTCGCCACCGGGCGTGGTCCAGGCCGGCGAGGAGGCCGGATCGGCCACGTTGTAGTCCCGGTACAGCCATGTCGCGTCGCCCTGCTCGGCGGGCGCGCCCTTGCCCTCCTGGCCGCTGGCGTTGGAGCCGCCCTCGCCCCAGTCTGCGAACAGGGCGTGCAGCGTCACGTCCTGTGGACCGGCGATCGTCCGCGACATGACCAGCTGTAGCGTCGCGCTCTGGATCCGCGCGCCGGCCGGGACCGTCCCGGCCACGTCGAAGGCCACCAGGGCGCGCCGCGCGTCGCCGAGCTGCGTCAGACCGACGAACAGCCGGACGCCCGAGCCGTTGCTCAGGTCGGCCGACTCGGAGAAGATCGAGGTGTCGCGGCTGGGCTCGAGCTCCACGGTGACGAAGTCGCAGGCGTCGCCGAGACCGTCGCCGTCGGTGTCCCGCTGGTCCGGATTGGTGACGTCGGGGCAGTTGTCGCAGGCGTTGCCGTAGCTGTCGCCGTCGTCGTTCTCCTGGCCGGGGTTGGCGAGACCGGGACAGCTGTCGATCGCCTCCTCGACGCCGTCGCCGTCGGCGTCCGTGCCCACGCTGGGGCACGGATCGTCGTTGGGTCGCGGCGTGCCCTGCCCGTCGAGTCCCATGCCGGATTCGCCGCACCCCTCGCGGGTGACCAGGTAATAGAACAGGTCGCCGGTCAGCGGCGTCAGCGCGTCGGTGGTGCTCGTGCCCGCGATCGGGCCGCCGACGCAGGTCTGGTTGTAGTCCCACGCGTCGGCCGGCTTGCGCCAGCCGCGGTAGAGCCGGAACGGACCCGTCACGCCGTCGTCGCTCCAGGCGATCGTGGTC
>JBFKMV010000140.1:0-13981 GCA_041629655.1 Candidatus Polarisedimenticolaceae bacterium | reverse complement strand
GGCGCCCGGCAGCTCAGCTTCGACGACATCGACGTCGGCCGCGCCTCGACCTGGGCGGCCGAGCGCGCCGAGGTCACGCGCGCGCTGGCCGGAACGATCGAGCAGCGGCTGGACGACGCCGGGCTGCGCGAGCTGTACGACAAGATCGACGGCCCGTTGCTGCCGTTGCTGGTGCAGATGGAGGCCCGCGGCATTCGCGTGGACACCGAGCTGCTCGGCCGGATGTCGAGCGAGATGGAGGACTCGCTCGAAGGGCTGCGCGGCGAGATCCACGCGCTCGCCGAGACCGAGTTCAACGTCGACTCGCCGAAGCAGCTGCGCGAGGTGCTGTTCGACAAGCTGGGACTCAAGCCGCGCCGCAAGACGGCCAAGAGCAAGGTGGCCTCGACCGACGCCCAGACCCTGGAAGAGCTGGCGGGCGAGCACGACATCGCCCGCAAGATCCTCGAGTATCGCGAGCTGGCCAAGCTCAAGGGCACCTACGTGGACGCGCTGCCGCTGTTGGTGCAACCCGAGACCGGTCGCGTCCATACCTCGTTCAATCCCACCGGCGCCGCGACCGGCCGCCTGTCGTCGTCCGATCCGAACCTGCAGAACATCCCGGTGCGCACCGAGGCCGGGCGCAAGATCCGCAAGGCGTTCGTCCCCGAGCCCGGGCACCTGTTCCTGGCCTCGGACTACTCGCAGATCGAGCTCAGGATCCTGGCCCACTACTGCGAGGACCCGGAGCTGATCCGCGCCTTCCGCGAAGGACAGGACATCCACCGGCACACCGCGGCGGCGGTGGGCGGGGTGCGTCCGGAGCAGGTCACGCCGGAGATGCGGCGGCGCGCCAAGGCGGTCAACTTCGGGATCCTGTACGGGATGTCCGAGATCCGGCTGGCCCGGGAGCAGGGGATGAGCCGCCCCGAGGCGCGGGCCTTCATCCAGGCCTACTTCGACCGCTTTCCGGCGGTCCGCGATTACATTGATGAAACCCGCGATCGGGCGCGCCGCGAGGGCGCCGTGCGGACCCTTTTCGGCCGGGTGCGCTACTTTCCGCAACTGCACCAGCGGGTCAACCGTGCGGTCCAGGAGCAGGCGCTGCGTGCCGCGGTCAACACCCCGCTCCAGGGCACCGCCGCCGACCTGATGAAGCTGGCCATGCTGCGGGTCCAGGCGGCCCTGGAAAAAGCCGGGCTCGGGACCCAGATTCTCCTGCAGGTCCACGACGAGCTGCTGCTCGAGGTTCCCGAGGCGGAGGTCGAGCAGGTGGGTCGGCTGGTCGAGCAGGCGATGGAGGGCGTCCGTCGCCTGGCGGTCCCGCTGACCGTCGATCAGAAGGTGGGCCGGAGCTGGGAGGAGGTCACGTGAAGACGGACCACGGTCACGCGTTTCTGGGAGGCGGGTCCGTTCCGCGTTAGAATCGGCGCCGCCGAGGCGATGCCCGATGCGGCGCGCGAGGGGGTTGGATGCCGATCCAGATCAGAGGGAAGGATGATTCGCGCGTGCTCGTCGTCGACGACGAGTGCGCCGTCCGGGAGATCCTGAGCGAGGGCCTCGAGGCCCAGGGCTTTCGCACCGAGATGGCGTCGAGCGCGGCCGAGGCGTTGTCGACCCTCGATCGCGGCGCCTTCGATCTCGTGCTGTCGGACATCGACATGCCGGGCGGCAGCGGCCTCGAGCTGCTCAAGCAGATCAAGTCGAGCCACCAGGACATCGACGTAATCATGGTCACCGGCGTCGTCGACGCCAAGGTCGCGATCGGCGCGATTCGCGACGGCGCGAGCGACTACGTGACCAAGCCGTTCAACCTCGAGGAGGTCGGCATCGTCGTCGACCGGACGCTGGAGAAGCGCCGGCTGATCCGGGAGAACCGCGCCTACCAGCACCACCTCGAGGAGCTGGTCACCGCCCGGACCCAGCAGCTCGTGGAGAAAAACGAGGAGATCCAGCAGCTCTACGGCGAGCTGGAGACGGCCTACGAGAACACGCTGCAGGCCCTGGTGACGGCGCTCGATTTCCGGGACAACGAGACCCAGGGCCACTCGACACGGGTCGTCGAGTACGCGGTGGTCGTGGCGCAGAAGATGGACTTCGACGCCGAGCAGCTGAAGTGGATCCGCCGCGGTGCGTTGCTCCACGACGTGGGCAAGATCGGCGTTCCGGACGCGATCCTGCGCAAGCCGGGCAAGCTGACGCCCGAGGAGTGGGACGAGATGAAGAAGCATCCGGAGATGGGATTCCGGATGCTGGAGCGGATCCCGTTCCTGCGGCCGGCGCTCGACGTCGTGCTGTCACACCAGGAGCGCTACGACGGCTCGGGCTACCCGCACGGCCTGCAGGGTGAGGAGATCCCGCTCGGCGCGCGGATCTTCGCCGTCGTGGACACCTTCGACGCGATGACCTCCGACCGCCCGTATCGCAAGGCGCTGTCGATCGAGCAGGCGCGCGACGAGGTGCGCCGTTTCTCGGGAATCCAGTTCGACCCCCAGGTCGCCGACGTGTTCCTGTCGATCCACGAGGAGGTGTGGCGCGAGATCCGCGAGCGCGTGCACCGGGACGTGATGGCGATCGAGGAGCAGGTCAAGCGCGCCTTCGGCTAGCCGCTAGCGCTGGAGCGGCGGCAGCGGCTCGCTACCGTCGCCCGCGTAGACCCGCACCGAGACGATCCGGTCGCCCGGAACGACCAGCGACACGACCCCCGGGAGGTTCTGGACCACGCGGGCGAAGGCCGTGTAGCGGCCGATCAGCCCCGGCTGGTCGGTCAGGGTCACGAACCACTGGCTGCCCACCAGGTCCCGGCCGTGCTGCAGCATCGCCATCGTGCCCGCCGGGAACGTCGTCGCGCCAAGCTCCTCGCGAGCCCACGTCCCGGGAGCGCCGAAGCCGTCACCCTGCGGATCGCCGTCCTGCAGGATGAAGTTCGGCGTGACGCGGTGGACCTCGACGCCGTCGTAGAAGCCCTGCTCGGCCAGCCGGGCGAAGCGCCACGCCGTCAGCGGCGCGGTCGCGGTCTCCAGCCGGATCGTGAAGCGGCCGGGCGTGAACCCCGGGCGCTCCACGGTCACGACCGCGGCGCGCGGGGTCGCGGCCCAGCGCAGGAGCTCCACGTAACGTTCGAGCGGGAGGTCGACGGCCGGACCGGCAGCGCCGTCGGCCGCCGGTCCGCCCGGCAGACCGGCCAAATGCTCGCGGGCCAGCGCCCGGACGCTCCACTCGGGGTCGTCGAGCGCACGCGAGAGGAACGCGCGCACGCCCGGAACCACGCCACCGCGCACGCACTGGTCGAGCACCTCGCGGCGGACCAGGACCTCGGCCCCGCCTCCGGCCGAGCGCTCCCAGACCCGTTCCAGCAGCGTGACGGCGTCGGTGGTCATCGTCTCGTCGGCGATCTTCACCGCCAGCCGCTGTCCGGCCGCTCGCGCGGCGGCCGCGCGCACCGCCGGCGCCGGATCCGCGACCGCGGCGGCCAGCCGGTCGGCGATCGGCCCGAGCCCCGCGGCGATCGCGGGAACGATCGCCGCGCGGACCCGCGGGTCGGGGTCCCCCGACAGTCGTTCCACGACCACGCGCGACTCGGGCGTGTCGACACCGATCAGCGCGACGGCCGTGGCGGCCCGCACCCCGGCCGACTCGTCCAGCGACAGGCTGTTGGCGGCGCGGGAGGCGATGGAGGGGTCGGCTTCGTTGAGCGAGCGGACCGCACGTTCGCGCAGCCAGGCATTCTGCTCGTTGATCACCCGGTCCACGAGTCGCTCGGTCGCCGGCGCTCCGACCCGCGCCAGCGACTCGAGCACGGCCCACTGGACGTGCAGGTCGCGATCGCGGAGCAGCAACGTCTCGAGGATGTCGAGGTGGGCGTTCGGAACCGCGAGCGAGCGCACCACGGCAATGCGCACCCGGCGGTCCGGGTCGCTGGCCAGCTTGCGTGCGGCGTCACGTTCGGCCCGCGTGGCGGGCACGGCGAGACCCGTGGCGACCTGGACCCGGATGCGGGCGTCGGGGTCTTCGAGCAGGGTCAACAGGTGGCCCCGGGCGCGACCGCGGGTCGCCAGGTCGATCGGCGCGCCGGTCGGGTCGCGGAACCCGGGAACGCTGGAGCCGATCCGGGCCAGTCCCCGCGCCGCGGCCCGCCGGACCCGCGGGTCCCCCGGACCCGTGAGCGCGGTCAGCCGGGCCACGGAGTCGGGCGGCTCCGCCAGCGCTTCGAACGCATCGACGGCGGCCGCGCGCACCGCGGGATCGGCATCCTCGAGCAGCGTGTCGATCGCGTCCAGGGCTGCCGGGCCGCCCGTCCGGGACAGAGCCCGCGCCACGGCCTCGCGCACCTCCGCCGCCGGGTCCGCGGCGCGTCCGGCCAGCGCCGCCGCCGCTGCGGGGTCGCCCGAGAGCCCCAGAGAGAACGCGGCCGCCGCCCGGACGGGCGACGATTCGTCCCCCAGGGCGGCGGACAGCTCGTCTGCGAACGCCCCGCCGACCCTGGCCAGCGCCAGCACCGCGCGCGCCCGGACCCCCGGGGCGTCCGCGGTCAGCGCGCCGATCAGCGCGTCGTCGACCTGCCGGCGGTCCTCGGCCCGCAGCACGGCGGCTTCCCGGCGCAGCGCCTCGTCGGTCGCGGCGGGCAGCTGCCGGGTCGTCTTGCCGCCGGGGTCCGCGGTTCCCGCGCAGGCGAGGCCCAGCGCGAGCAGGCAGGTCGCGGCCGGTCGACGCATCATTTCGTTCCCCCCGCCCGTTCCGGCGAAAGCAGGGATTATAACGGCTGACCGCAGGTTTGACGCGCCGCAGGGTCGCTGATAACTTTGAGAGGCAGCTCGACGAAGGCCCCGTCCCGCAACGCAGCGAGTCTCGAGGGGTGGACGGGGCCATTCCTCCTAGAAGCACCGTTCCGCGGAGGTCCCTGCGATGGCACGACGCCGTTTCCTCTCCTCGATCGCCGGGGTCTGCACCGCGCTGGTGCTCGTCGCGCTCGCCGCCGCCGCCCCGGCCGCGGACAAGCTCTCGGAGCGGTCTCCCGAGCTGACGGCGGTGCTGGAGCGTTTCGACCGGGTCCAGGAGTCGATCCTGACGCTCCAGGCCGATCTGAAGATGACGACGGTCAATCAGCTGCTCAAGGACCCGGTGGTGTACCGGGGCAAGTTCTACATGACCAAGCCGGACGCGGTGCGCTGGGAGTTCACCACGCCCGAGCAGATGCAGTTCGTCATCGCCAACGACGAGTACCTCGGCTACTACCCGGCGCAGAAGCGCGCCGAGCGCAAGAACATCCAGCGCTGGAGCAAACAGCTGTTCCGGTACTTCGGCCTCGGCCAGGGCTCCGACGAGCTGTCGAAGTTCTACAACATCCGGCTCGAGCCCTCCGGCGACGCGATGCCCGGCACGCATCTGCTGGTGATGGAGCCCAAGAAGCGCCGCGCGCGCAAGCGCGTCGACGACGTCAAGTTCTGGGTCGATGCCGAGACGCTGCTGCCGGTGCGGGTCGAGTACCTCGGCACCGACGGGAGCTGCCGCACGGTCGAGTTCGCCGGGATGAAGCTGAACGTCGAGCTGGCCCAGAGCCTGTTCCATCTCGACCTGCCGTCCGACGTGCACGTCGAGACCGGGTTCAGCCCGTTCGGGGGCTCGGCGGACGACGACGGAAGCTGAGCGCCGGGACCTCCCGCGACAGGATCCAGCCCAGCACCAGCCCCGCCACGAGACCGCCCAGGTGACTGGTCACGCTGATGCGTTGCCCGTAGGGCCCGGTCGGCGTCAGCAGCGAGGGCAACACCAGCAGCCCGATCCCCAGCGCCCGCACCCGCAGCCGCCAGTTGGGCAGCGCGCGGCGGGCGTGGCGCAGCCGGTGGGCCACCCAGGCCCCGAACAGGCCCGCCACCGCGCCCGACGAACCGATCGCCAGGGTCCCCGGCGTCCCGAGCCAGGTCGTCGCCACTCCGCCGCCGATGCCGGCCAGCAGGTAGATCGTCCAGGCCCGGAGCGGCCCCAGCTCGACCAGCAGCGGCACCGCGAAGACCAGCATCGAGACCGCGTTCCACCCCACGTGCCGCAGGCCGCTGTGCAGGACCAGCGAGGTGACCAGCCGCCAGGGCTCCGACTGCGTCACCGCCGGGCCGACGGCGCCGGCCGCCAGCACCAGGCGCCGGTCGAGCAGCGGGGAAGCCAGCGCCAGGACGACCCCCACGTGCACGGCGATCACGGCCAGCACGGCCAGCACCGGCCCGCGCGGGAACACCGCCGGCGGCTCGTCGGCGCCGGGTTCGTCGCCTCGCGCATCGTCCGCGTCGTCGTCGAGCAGCGCCAGCGCCCGCCGGGCCTGCTCCAAGCGCGAGCGCGGCACGCTGAACACCATGCGCGCGGGGGGGCCGGGCAGCAGGCCCACGTCGTACGGGATCCCGCGCCGCGACAGCGCGTCCTCCAGCTCCCGCACGATCTCGGCGCGCTCCGTCGTGAGCAGGACGACCGGGTCGGAAGGAGAGCGGCGGGGCATCGGTGACAGGGTACGCGAAGCGCGGCGGAAGCGCGCGGCGGCGCGGGTACAATACCGCCTCGCGTCGGTGGCCGGCGCGGGAAGGAGGAGTCCCGTGAGCGAGGTGGGCCTGGTCCTGGACCCGGCGTTCGAGCGGCACGACACGGGTCCGGGCCATCCGGAGCGGCCCGCCCGGCTGGCCCGGCTTCGCGAGGCGCTGGGCGGTCCGCGGCTGGCGGGACGCTGCCGCGCCCTGGAGCCGGTGGCCGCCGACGACACGATGCTCGCGCGGGTCCACGACCCCGAGCACGTCCGCCGCGTCGAGGAGGCCTGCGCGTCGGGCCGGACGGTGATCGACTCGATGGACACCGCGATCGGCCCGGAGAGCGCACGGATCGCGCGACTGGCCGCGGGCTCGGTGACCGCGCTGTGCCGCGAGGTCGCCCGGGGACGGCTGGCCCGCGGTTTCGCCGCCGTGCGGCCGCCCGGACACCACGCCGAGCGCGACCTGGCGATGGGGTTCTGCCTGTTCAACAACGTCGCGGTCGCGGCGGCGGAGCTGCGCGCCACCGAGGGTCTCGAGCGCGTGCTGATCCTGGACTGGGACGTGCACCACGGCAACGGCACCCAGCACATCTTCGAGGAGGACCCGGACGTCTTCTACTTCTCGTGCCACCAGCACCCGCTGTACCCGGGCACCGGGGCGGCCAGCGAGACCGGCCGGGGCAGGGGGCGCGGCACGACGCTCAACCGCCCGCTGGCGCCCGGCGCGGGCGACGAGGAGTTCTTGGGCGCCCTGCGCGAGGCGCTGGTGCCCGCGGCGCGAGAGTTCGCTCCGCAGCTGATCATCGTCTCGGCCGGGTTCGATGCGCACGCGCGCGACCCGCTGGCCAACCTGGAGGTGAGCACGGAAGCCTTCGGCGAGGCCACGCGCCTGGTGCGCGACCTGGCCGACGAGGTCGCGGGGGGGCGGCTGGTGTCGGTGCTCGAGGGCGGGTACGACCTCGAGGCGCTCGCGGACTCGGCCGCGCTGCATCTCGAGGCGCTGCTGGAGGACCGCTGAGCGCTACGGCACCTCGCCGAACGGCGGGGCGACGAGCGCCGACAGCAGGGCAGGCTCGTCCGGGCCGATCCGCAGCTCCGTGCCGACCTCGTCGAAACCGCGCTTCACGAACGCGAGCACGACCACGCTGCGGCGGCCGGGCGGCACCAGCGCGCTCGTGACCTCGCCGACCTGCCGCGTGCCGGACAGCACCGCCGTTCCCGGCGCGGGGACGGGAGCGCCTGCGGGCAGCACGAAGCCGCGGATCGACCGCGCGACCTTGTCGTAGGTGTTCAGCCGGGCGACGACCTCCTGGCCGACGTAGCACCCCTTGTCGAAGTCGACGGCGTCCCAGAGCCCCGCCTCGAGCGGGTTGTGTCCCTCGGTCAGCTCGTGCCCGCCGGTCGGCAGGCCGCGCAGCACGCGCCAGGCTTCGACCGCCAGGTCGCCCGCCGGTCGCCCTCCCGCCGCGGCGACCGCCCCGGACAGCCGGGTCCACAGCCGGCCCGCGGCCGCGACCGGCGCGACCAGCCCCGCGCCGTCGAGCGCGAAGCCGTTCTGCCCCAGCAGGAACGCCTCGTCGCCCGCGAGCTCGACCCGCAGCGCCGCGCCGGGCGCGGGTACGGGCAAGGACGCGGCCTCGAGCGCCGCGGGCGTGCGCGGCCCGAGCCACGCGAGCTGGCACCAGGCCTCCGTCGCGTCCTCGAGCCCGGTCCGTTCGGCGAAGGTGTAGCGCCCGAGGTGCGCCATCGCGCGCCCGGCGTTGCCGGGTCCGGTCACCAGCAGCACGCCGGGCTCGCCGAGGTGGTGCACCAGCAGGCGCTCGACGATGCGGCCCTTGTTCGAGGTCAGCACGGTGGCGCGGCCCTCGCCGGGGGGGAGGCCGGCGACGGCCTTGGTGCTCAGCCGATGCAGCAGATCCAGCAGATCGGGACCGCGTCCGAGCACCCGGCCGAGGTCGGAGCGGTCGACGAGCACGCAGTCGCGCTCGGCGGCGTCGAGCTCACGCGCGGCGTCGCCGAAGTGGAGCGGCCGCGCCCCTGCCGGGTCCAGCACGGCGCCGGACGCGAGCAGTCGCGCTCGCAGCTCCGGGTTCATTCCGACAGGGCCAGGTCCGGGCCGTCGACGAACTCGACGGCGCCGATGCGCGGCACCACGCCGGCCTCGATGCCCTCTTCGAGGAACCGGGTGATCGCGCGGCGGCCCCGCTCCCCGTAGTCGCGGGTCAGGTCGTTGACGTACATCCCCACGAAGCGGTCGGCCAGCGCACCGTCGAGCCCGCGGCCGAAGTCGAGCGCGTATTCGAGCGCCTCGGCGCGGTGGTCGAGCCCGTAGTCGATGCTGTCGCGCAGCACCCGCGTCAGCGCCGACATCGTGGGTCCGCCGAGGTCCTTGCGCACCACGTTGCCCCCCAGCGGCAGCGGCAGGCCGCCGGTCCGCTCGGCCCACCACACGCCCAGGTCCACGATCCGGTGCAGCCCCTCGCGACCGTAGGTCAGCTGGCCCTCGTGGATCACCAACCCCGCGTCGGCGCCGCCCTCGCGGACGACGTCGAGGATGCGGTCGAACGGGACGACCTCGTGGCGGTAGTCGCGTCCGAGGTACAGCCGCAGCGCCAGAAACGCCGAGGTCATCGTGCCCGGGACCGCGATCGTCCGCTCGGCGAGCTGCGCCGGGTCGAGCGGCTCGCGCGCGACGACCAGCGGTCCGTACCCGTCGCCCATGCTGGCGCCGCAGGGCATCAGCGCGTAGCGGTCGGCCAGGTGGGCGAAGGCGTGGATGCTGACGGCGCTCACCTCCAGCTCGCCCGCCAGCGCGCGCCGGTTGAGGCTCTCGATGTCCTCCAGCACCTGGTCGATGGCGAAGCCGGCCGTGTCGACCTTGCCCGCGGCGATCCCGTAGAACATGAAAGCGTCGTCCGGATCGGGGCTGTGGCCGACGCGAACCCGCGCCGGGGTGGAATGCTCGCTCAAGGTCGCGTCTCCCGGGTGGTCGTGGGACCCGGAGTGTAGCCCGGGCCGCGGGCCGCTGCCAGCCGCGGCGGAGCTTGCCTTCGACCGCGCGCCGACGGAGAATGACCGCTCGACGAAAGGAAGCCGAACATGAGCGAGGGCGGGTTACGCGAGGCGACCGAGCGACTGACGCCGCAGCTCGTGGCCTGGCGCCGCGATCTGCACCAGCACCCGGAGCTGGGCTTCGATCTGCCCCGCACCGCCGGGTTCGTGGAGCAGCGGTTGCGCGAGCTGGGGCTGCACGAGGTGCGGACCGGGATCGGTCGCAGCGGCGTCGTCGGGATCCTGCGCGCCGCCGACCGGCGCGGTCCCGGCGTGCTGCTGCGAGCGGACATGGACGCGCTGCCGCTGCAGGAGGTCGAGGGGCGGGAGTACGGGTCGAAGCACGCCGGCCGGATGCACGCCTGCGGCCACGACGGGCACACCGCGATGCTGCTCGGGGCCGCGACGTTGCTCGCCGAGCGACGCGCCGCGCTGACGCGCGACGTGGTGCTGTGCTTCCAGCCCGCCGAGGAAGGACCGGGCGGCGCCCGCGAGATGATCGCGGACGGCGTGCTGGAGCTGGTCGAAATCGGCCGGGTGTTCGCGGTGCACCTGTGGTCCACCAGTCCGGCCGGAACGCTCGAGGTGCGGCCGGGGCCGGCGATGGCCGCGCAGGACGAGTTCACCGCGCACGTGGTCGGCCGCGGGGGCCACGGGGCGTTGCCGCACCAGGCGCTCGACCCGATCGTGGCCGCGGCGCAGGCGGTCACGGCGCTGCAGTCGATCGTCTCGCGCTCGGTCGATCCGATCCAGCCCGCGGTGGTCAGCGTGGGCTCGATCCACGCCGGTGACGCGCCGAACATCATCCCGGAGCGGGTGACGCTCGAGGGGACGCTGCGTTCGTTCGACGAGACGGTGCGGGAGACGCTGCGCCGGCGCGTACCCGAGGTCTTCGACGGCGTGGCCCGGGCGGCGGGCTGCCGGTCTGAGTTCGAGCTGCGCAAGGGTTACCC
Organism: Candidatus Polarisedimenticolaceae bacterium; assembly: GCA_041629655.1. Lineage (GTDB taxonomy): Bacteria > Acidobacteriota > Polarisedimenticolia > Polarisedimenticolales > Polarisedimenticolaceae > JBFKMV01. The sequence continues at coordinate 3,487 of JBFKMV010000140.1, read as the reverse complement.
GGCGCTGGTCAACGACCCGGAGTCGGTGGAGTTGCTGCGGGCCGCGGCGCGCGAGGTGTTCGGCGCCGAGCACGTCCACGAGCCGCCGCCGATGGCCGGCGCGGAAGACTTCGCGTACTTCCTGCGCGAGCGCCCGGGTGCGTTCGCGTTCGTCGGGGCGGGGAACGCGGCCCGCGGGATCACGGCGCCCCACCACTCGCCGCGGTTCGACATCGACGAGTCGGCGTTGCCGCTGGGGGCGGCGCTGCTGACCCGGCTGGCGCTGTCCCCGGACCTCACCGCCGCAGCGACAGGTGCACGCCGGTGAAGATCAGCACGGCGCCCAGGATCGCCCGCTGCTCCAGCCGTTCGCCGAGCAGGGCGATCGCCAGCGCGCTCGCGATCAGCGGCTGGAGGTAGATGAACAGGCCCACCACCGACGCGTTGAGACGCTTCAGCGCGTAGTAGTTCATCAGGTAACCCAGCGCGGTGGGAAACACGGCGATGAAGGCGGCCAGGGTCCACACGCCGCTCGAGACCGCGCCCGGATCGAACCGCGCCAGCTCGCCCGAGCCGATCAGCAGGAGGCCCAGCGCCCCGAACGTCATCAACACCGCGGTTGCCGGGAGCGGCTCGACCCGGGACAGCAACCGCTTGGAGATCACCAGGAAGAACGCGTAGGACAGCGCGTTGGTCAACACCATCAGGTCTCCGGCCAGGCTCGGCCCGGCCCCCTCCGCGCCGCCGCCCGTCTTGACGCTGACCACCAGCACCACGCCCGCCGTCGAGACCGCCAGCGCGGCCAGCTTGAGGCCGGCCAGCCGCTCCCGGCCCAGCAAGACCGCGAACAGCAGGGTGCCGACCGGGATTCCGGTGATCAGGATCGAGGCATGGGTCGCCGTGGTGCGGCTCATGCCCTCGATGAACAGCAGCTGGTTGAGCATCACGCCGAACACGGAGAACAGCGCCAGCCGCGCGTAGTCGCCCCCGGCCAGACGCGGTAGCCGCCGCAGCACGAGGGCGGCAACGACCAGCACCGCGGCCGCCCCGCCGGCGCGCAACGCGGCCCAGGCCCGCGGTGCGATCTCCGCCAGCACGAGCTTCGTGGCGAAGTAGTGCAGGCCGAAGAACAGCTGGACCAGCGTCAGGGCGGCGACGGCCCGGAGACGTTCGCTGTGGCCCTGGCGCTCATGCATCGATGCGATCCGCGGCGCCGGGCCGGCCGGCGCCGCGGCAGGATACTACGGCTCAGAAGTCGACGGCGTTCGTGGAGCCCGGCTCGCGATACTCCGGGACGCGGTTGTGGATCGGCGGGATCGTCCGCAGGTAGGCGTAGACGGACTTCAGCTCGCGGTCGGTCATGTTGCGGTACATCGGCCACGGCATCGGCGGCTGGATCGGCCGCGACTGGCCCATGTGCCGTCCGGTGCGGATCGCCTGCACGAACATCTCCTCGGTCCAGGCGCCGAGACCGGTGTCCTCGTCCGGCGTGAGATTGAACGCGTAGCTGATTCCCCACGGCCCGGCGTACGCGGTATTGGTGGCCGCCCCGGCCCAGATCCAGGGGCCTTCCGCCAGCGGCGGCGGCTCGGGCAGCTCGAACTGCTCGGGGTGGCCCGAGAGCATGCGGGTCATGTCGGGCTCGGGGCCGTCCGGCCCCATGACGAAGGGCGTGTGACAGTCGTTGCAGCCGGCGATGGTCACCAGATGCCGGCCGAGCTCCACCGACGGACGCGTGTCATTCCGCTCGAGGCGGCGCCCGACCGCGCTGCCGGCGAACAGCAGCATCGTGGCGAGAACCAGACCGACGATCACCAGTTGTCGAGACATCGCGGACCTCCGTTCGAGGGCCGGGATCGCGGACGCGGGCCGGCCGGCCCTGTGGCCCGGGGACCGCCATCCGCCGCCGACGTCGGCCGGTTCGGGTACGGTCCCCCCGGGGGTTCAGCGGATTGGATTGCGCCGGGCGCCCCGGCATTTCACCCGGCGGGCGATTTCGGATCGTTCGGGTCCGGAGCCCGGCCGCCCGGGCGTCGCCGCGGGGCCGGATCGGGGGTAGGGTGGGCAGTGGAGCAGCGGGCCTGACAGGAGGTGACGGAGATGTCGCTCCGGATCTTCCACATGGTGTTCATCCTCTGCGCGATCGTGGGCTCCGAGCTGTTCGGCGGCTGGGCGCTGAACCACTACCGGCACGACGGCGACCCGGTGATCCTGTTGCTGGGCATCCTGTGCCTGGTCGGGGGGCTGGGGCTCGCCGCCTACGCCCTGTGGTTCACCACCAAGGCCGAGCGCGAGCACCTGCGCTGAGCGACGGGGACGGCGCGGTCAAGACGGAAACGCCCGGCCGGCGCGGAGCCGACCGGGCGTCTCTATGGTGAAACGGCCGCGCGGGGCGACCGTGGCTGGCCGTTACGGCCTCAGAAGCCGCCCATGCCCTCGGGGCCGCCGGGGCCGGCGCCCATGGCCTTCTTGCTCTCGTCCTCCGGGACCTCGTTGACGAGCGCCTCGGTGGTAAGCATCAAACCCGCGATCGACGCGGCGTTCTGGAGCGCCGAGCGGACGACCTTGGTCGGGTCGATGATCCCGGCCTTGACCATGTCGACGAACTTCTCGGCCTGGGCGTCGAAGCCCTTCTCGGCCTCGAGTTCCTTGACCTGGTTGACGATCACGGAGCCCTCGAAGCCGGCGTTGTTGGCGATCTGACGGATGGGCTCCTCGAGGGCGCGCTTGACGATCCGCATCCCGATCGCCATGTCCTCGTTCTTCTCGTCCTTGATCGGCTTGTCGAGCTTGTCGGCGGCCCGCAGCAACGCCACGCCGCCGCCGGGCACGATGCCCTCCTCGACCGCGGCCTTGGTAGCATGCATCGCATCCTCGACACGCGCCTTCTTCTCCTTCATCTCGGACTCGGTGGCCGCGCCGACCTTGATCACCGCGACGCCGCCGACCAGCTTGGCCAGCCGCTCCTGCAGCTTCTCGCGGTCGTAGTCGGAGGTGGTCTCCTCGACCTGGGTGCGGATCTGCTTGACCCGCCCCTCGATGTCCTTGGCCTTGCCCGCGCCCTCGACGATCGTGGTGTTGTCCTTGTCGATCACGACCTTCTTGGCCCGGCCGAGATCCTCGATCTTGACGTTCTCGAGCTTGATCCCGAGGTCCTCGGTGATGCACTTGCCGCCGGTCAGGATCGCGATGTCCTGCAGCATCGCCTTGCGGCGGTCACCGAAGCCGGGCGCCTTGACGGCGGCGGCGTGCAGCGTGCCGCGCAGCTTGTTGACCACCAGCGTTGCGAGCGCCTCGCCCTCGACGTCCTCGGCGATGATCACGAACGGCTTGCCGAGCTTGGCGACCTGCTCGAGCACGGGCAGCAGGTCCTTCATCGACGAGATCTTCTTCTCGTGGATCAGGATGTAGGCGTCCTCGATCACCGCTTCCATCCGCTCGGGGTCGGTCACGAAGTACGGCGACAGGTAGCCGCGGTCGAACTGCATGCCCTCGACGACCTCCAGCG
>JBFKMV010000139.1:0-14036 GCA_041629655.1 Candidatus Polarisedimenticolaceae bacterium | reverse complement strand
GTCGCAATCGGTCCCGGCCACCACCCCCGGCACCGGGGGCGCCTGATCGCCGTAGTCGTCGCCGTCCTTGTCGCGCATGCACGCGCCGGCGAAGGCCTCTTCCGGGGCCGCGCCGGGGAAGGTGTCGACGTCGGCCGGGTCGCAGTCGTCCCCGCCCAGCACGCCCGGATCGTCGCCCTGGGTGTCCGCCCAGCCCGCGCAGGCCACGAAACCGTCGCCGTCGCCGTCGGTCTCGTCGTCGGGCAGCACGGTGTCGCAGTCGTTGTCGTTGCCGTCGCAGACCTCGGCCGCGCCCGGGAAGCTCGCCGCGTCCGAATCATCGCAATCGGCGTTGCAGGCCCGGCCGTCACCGTCGCCGTCGAACACGTCCAGGGTCGCCGGGTTGCAGTCGTTGTCGACACCGTCGTCACACACCTCGGCGGCACCGGGGTTGACGTCGGGGTTGCCGTCGTCACAGTCCGGCGGGTCGGAGCAGTTGCTCCACCCGTCGCCGTCGAGATCGAAGGTCTCGTCCACGCTGCCGTCGCAGTTGTTGTCGATCCCGTCACAGACCTCGACGGCGTCGGGGTTGACGTCGGCGTCGAGGTCGTCGCAGTCGCCGGCGCAGGTGGTGAAGGTGTCGGCGTCGAGGTCATCGAGGTTGAGCGACGCGTCGCCGTCGTCGCAGTCGACGGTGCAGTCGAAGCCGTCGCCGTCGGCGTCGGACACGTCGAGCGTGGCGGGGTTGCAGTCGTTGTCGAGGCCGTCGTTGCACACCTCGGCGGCGCCGGGGCTGATCGCGGCCTCGTCGTCGTCGCAGTCACCGTCGCAGGTGCTGAAGGTGTCGAGGTCGTTGTCGTCCAGGTTCAGCGCCGGGTCGCCGTCGTCGCAGTCGACGTCGCAGGCGTCGCCGTCGCCGTCGGCGTCCTGGAGGTCCAGCGTGGCGGGGTTGCAGTCGTTGTCGAGGCCGTCGCCGCAGACCTCGCTGGCGCCGGGGTTGATCGCCGCGTCGGTGTCGTCGCAATCGGCGACCGGCGCGTCACAGGTGGTGTAGCTGTCGCCGTCCTGGTCGAAGTCCTCGTCCACGCCGCCGTCGCAGTCGTTGTCCAGGTCGTCGCACAGCTCGGCCTCGCCCGGGTTGAGCGACGGGTTGGCGTCGTTGCAGTCGCCGCAGGTCAGCCCGGTGGCGTCGCAGGGCTGCGAGTCGCAGTCGGCGAAGCCGTCGCTGTCCGCATCGGGACACGGCTCGGGCGGGATGCAGCCGGGGTCGGCCAGATCGGTCAGCGTGTCGCAGTCGTTGTCCAGGCCGTCGGAGCAGACCGGGTCGCCGTCGGGGCCTTCCAGCACGCCGGGATTGCGTGCCGCATCGTCGTCGGCGCAGTCCTTGCCCTTGACCACCGGCAGCACCGACTGGTTGTCGCCCCAGCCGTCGTCGTCGGCGTCCTTCATGCAGTTCAGCGGCGCCTCGATCTCGGCCGCCCCGGGGAAGGTGACCGCCGAGGCGTCGTTGCAGTCGGTGCCGCGGGTGATGCCGGGCCCCGGGTTGAGGTCGCCGTAGTCGTCGCCGTCGCGGTCGCGCATGCAGGCGCTGGCGAAGGACTCCCGCGGCGCCGCGCCCGGGAACGTGTCGGCGTCACCCTCGTCGCAATCGCCGCCACCGAGGATCCCCGGGTCGTCGCCCTGGGTGTCGTTCCAGCCCGCGCAGGCGACGTACAGATCGCCGTCGACGTCGAGCTCGTTGGCGGGGACCGTCCCGGAACAGGTGTTGTCGTTGCCGTCGCAGCGCTCCGCCGCTCCCGGGAACGTCGCCGCGTCGCGGTCGGCGCAGTCGGTCCCCTGGACCACCGGCAGCAGGACGTTGACGTCGCCCCAGCCGTCGTCGTCGGCGTCCTTCATGCAGTTCAGCGGCGCCTCGATCTGCGCCGCCCCCGGGAACGTGACCCGCGAGGCGTCGTTGCAGTCGCTGCCCGCGGTGACGCCCAGCGGCGGGGACACGTCGCCCCAGTCGTCGCCGTCGCCGTCCTTCATGCACGCGGCGCCGGCGCCCTCGTTGGGCGCGGCCCCGGGGAACGTCGCCGCGCTGGCGTCGTTGCAGTCCCCGCCCCCGGAGATTCCGGGGTCGTCGCCCTGGGCGTCGTCCCAACCGGCGCAGACGACCCAGCCGTCGCCGTCGCCGTCGAGCTCGGCAGCGGGCACGGAGCCGGCGCAGGCGTTGTCGTTGCCGTCGCAGAGCTCGGGCGCCCCGGGGAAGCTCGCCGGATCGGCGTCGTCGCAGTCGTCGCTGGTCGTCGATTCCTGCTGCCCGGCGTCGCAGCTTCCGTCGTCGGCCAGCCGCACGGTGCCGAGCGTGGTCCCGAAGCCGTCGCCGTCGGCGTCGAGGATGCAGCTGATCGTGTCGGCGCCGTTACAGTCCTGGTCGATCCCGTCGTCCGGAATCTCCGCCGCATCCGGCGAGATCCCGTCGTCGGTGTCGTCGCAGTCCGTGTCCACCGCCGACTCGCCGTCGTCGTCGCAATCGCCGTCGGCGGCGAGCAGCGAGGTCGTGCCGCCGAAGCCGTCCCGGTCGCCGTCGACGAAACAGGTCACGGTGTCGAAGCCGTTACAGTCCTGGTCGATCCCGTCGTCGGGCGTCTCGGCGGCGTTGGGGAAGCTGGTCGCGTCGGCGTCGTCGCAGTCGGTCCCCCGGACCACCGGCAGCACCGCGGCGTCGTCGCCGTAGCCGTCGTCGTCGCCGTCCTTCATGCAGTTGAGCGGCGCCTCGACCTGGGCCGCACCCGGGAAGGTCACCGCCGAGTCGTCGTCGCAGTCGGTGCCCTTGGCCACACCCGGGGGCGGGTCGACGTCGCCCCAGTCGTCGCCGTCGTCGTCGCGCAGGCAGGCGTTCGGCGCGGCCTCCTTGGGCGCGGCGCCGGGAAACGTCCCGGCGTGCCCCTGGTCGCAGTCGCCGCCGCCCAGGATCGCGGGCTGGTTCCCCTGGGTGTCGTCCCAGCCCAGGCAGGCCACGTACAGGTCCCCGTCGGGATCGGTCTCGCCGACCGGCACCGCGCCGGCGCAGGCGTTGTCGTCGCCGTCGCAGCGCTCCGGCGCGCCGGGGAAGCTGGCGGCGTCACGGTCGCGGCAGTCGGTGCCGGGGGTCACGTTGGCCCGCGGCGCCGCGTCCCCGTAGCCGTCCCCGTCCTCGTCCTCCATGCACGCGCCGGCGACCGGCTCGTTGAACGCCGCGCCGGGGAAGGTCACGGCGGAGCCGTCGTCGCAGTCCGTCCCGCCGATGACGCCGGCGCGCGGCGTGTCGTCGCCGTAGTCGTCCTCATCGGCGTCGGTCATGCACGCCGCCGGGTCGTCGTTGGGCGCGGCGCCCGGGAAGGTCCCGGTGTCGTTGGTCAGGCAGTCGCCGCCGCCCGCGATCTCCGGCTGGTCGCCCTGGGTGTCGTCCCAGTCCGCGCACTCGACGTAGCCGTCGCCGTCGCCGTCCTGCTCCTCCAGCGGCACCGAGCCCGAGCAATCGTTGTCGTTGCCGTCGCACAGCTCCGGGCCCTCGGGGAAGCTGAGCGGGTCGTCGTCGTCGCAATCGGCGGGCGACTCGTCGCCGCCGCAGGCGTCGAAGCCGTCGCCGTCGGCGTCCGGGGTGTCGTCGGCGGCGCCGTTACAGTTCTCGTCGATCTCGTTGCAGGCGATCTCCTCGGCCCCGGAGTTGATCGCCGGGTCGAGCGGCGCGCAGTCGATCGAGTCGGCGTCGTCGTCCTCGTCGTCGTCGTCGTCGCGCAGGTTGCGGCCCTCGGTCTCGCGGTCGTCGTCGGAGTCCTGGAGCGTCACCGCGTAGACGCGGTGCAGCGTCCGCGAGGACACGAACAGGTCGTCGCTGCCGTCGTTGTTCCAGTCGCCGATCGCGGCGGCGAATCCGATCTCGTCGCCCTGGCCGTCCTCGCGGTCGCCGCCGAACAGCATCACGTTGACCCCGCCGACGCCGGTGCAGTCGGTGTTGGCCGCACACTGGCCGAGGTCGGTCGGGGAGTCGCCGAAGTCGGCGTCGTACAGCACGTAGGCCGTGCCCTGGTCGATGTCGTTGACCCGCAGCCCGCGGCCGTCCTCGCGGCGCGCGGTCAGCACCAGGTCGTCCGAGCCGAGATCGTCGAGGTCCCCGAAGGCCACCGCGAAGCCGAGCTGGTCCCCGGAGCGCCGGGCCACGAACACCTGGTCGGCCGTGCCCGCGGTCCGCAGCGGCAGGCCGGCGTCGAACGGCCCCGAGGTCCAGACGTAGGCCTTGCCGGCGTTGGTCCGCTCACCGCCGAGCACGTTGGTCCGCGGGTCGCCGCCCTGGCCCTCCCCCGCCGGCGGCAGGTTGTCCGCGAACACCGCGCCGACCGCCAGCAGGCCCTGACCGCTGATCGCGACGCTGAAGCCGAAGAAGTCCCCCGGCAGCTCGCCGGTCAGCACGTTGGTCTCGACGTCCTCGTCGCGGTAGATCCCGTCCGAGTCGCGGCCGCCGCTCTTGGACAGCGGGCCCTGCACCAGCAGCACCTTGCCGTTGGGGTGACCGACCGCGCCGATCGCCAGGTCGTCGCGGTCGCCGTTCGGCTCCTGGACGGTGTCGAAGTCGAGGTCGAGATCGCCCACGGCCAGCACCTCGCCCAGTTCCTCGTCCGCGCCGCCCTCGATGCGCACGGCGTCGGCGGCGCGCGTGGCCACGACGCCGTCGGTGACCGGGAAGATCCACACGCGCCCGGCGCCGGCACCGGCCGCCCGCGCGCCGACGATCAGGTCCTCGTCCGTGCCCGTGGATTCGAGCAGCCTGCCGTACCCGACCGCGTAACCGAACTCGTCGTTCTCGACCACCGGGGCGCGGACGGACTGGCCGATCACACCGGGGTCCAGGTTCTCGGGCGCCGGCGGGTTGGCCGGGGTGCGGCACAGCGCGCCGGGCGGAATGTGGAACACCGTGCCGGGCGCGGTCGGGCTGCCGGGCGTCCCGGGAGCGCCGATCGCCAGCGGCGCGGCGGTCTCGCCGTCGGGGCAGCTCCCCTCGCTGCGCTCGTCGCCGACGGCCAGCGCGTGACCGAACGACGTGCCGGCGTTGCCCACCAGCACCACGTCGGCCATGCTCGCGGCCGGAACCTCGCGGTCGGAGAACACCGCCGGGTCCAGTCCGTAGGCCTGGGTCGTGCTGACCCGGCCGAAGAACACGTAGACCCGGTTCCGCAGCGGATCGCCGACCACCAGGTCCTCGAGGTCGTCGCCGTTGAGGTGTCCCGCCGCGATGGCGAAGCCGAAGTCGGTCGCCGCGGCCGCGGCGTCGGCCTGGAAGCGGATGTCGCTCGCCTCGCATCCCGGGCGCGGGTCCTCGCCGCCGGTGTCCGTGGCCTCGCACAGCGAGAAGCTCTCCGGCACCGCCGCGCCGACGACCTCGGCGCGCACGGCGGACAGGGACAGCGCCAGCAAGGCGGCCAGCGTGATTCGACCGATGCTCGGAAGACTCATCGTGCCATGCTCCTCACGGCCGCTTGATCGAGTAGACGAACGCGCCCACGAGCTGCGTGCCGTCGTCGGAGAAGTCCCCGGCGATCTGGACGGCCATCCGGCCGAAGCCGTAGCCGGCACCGGCGGTGAAGTGGTCCACGTCCTCGCCGGCACGGAACGCGTCCAGGTAGGTCGCGTTGACGTCGGGGTCGTCGCTGTTGAAGGCGCGCATGTGGATCCGACCGGCGGGCTGGCGGTAGTAGCCGGCCTGGAAGCGGATCCCGCTGCCGCCCTGGCTCAGCGCGCGCGCGTACTCCACGCCGGCGCGCGGGATCGTCTCGTCGTCCACGTCGTACTCGATCGCGGCGTCGGGGTCGACGCCGAACGCGCCGTCGGCCAGCCGGCCCGAGGTCAGGAAGTTCACCCCGCTGCGGAACCCGTCCAGCATGTCGGAGTACTCGACGCGCTCGACCTCGACGGCGACGCGCCAGTAGCGCCGGACCGTGTAGTCGATCCCGATCCCGTAGCGGTCGGGCACCACGATCCGGTTGACGAACGTCTCGTCGGGGCTGCCGTTGACCAGCGTCGACTCGTCGACCTCGAACGTCGCGCCCTTGCGGTACACCGCGGCGACCCGCCACGGCGAGGTGCCGCCGCCGAAGATCGAATCGGGATGCCAGTGCAGGCCGACCGTGAAGGCCAGATCGGAGTCGGAGTCGTCGATGCCGCTTTCGAACACGTCCGCCACCGGCTGCGCCGGGAGCCGCGGATTCTGGGGATCCAGGAACAGCTCCAGCGGATCGACCACCCGCGTGGTGGTGGCCATCTCCAGATCCAGCGTGGCGTGGCTGAGCGTGGCGCCGATCGAGAAGTCGCGGTGGATCTCGAACGAGGCGCCGGCGCTCCAGTAGACGATCTCGGTCTTGCTGGCGCCGCTGACCTGGGTCTCGACGGAATAGGCCTCGACCGTGTTGCCGTTGACGGTGTTGGGGAACGAATCGAAGGCGAAACGGGCCGCCGTCACCTCGCGGTCGGAGGCCAGCCGGCGCTCGTCGCTCCACACCACGTGCCGCGACACCGCGGCGGTCAGCCGCCGGCCCGGCTGGCCGAGCAGCACCGAGTGCGCGGCGCCGACGAACGTCGGTTCGTCGGAGCGCTCGGCCTCGGCGACCGACGTCAGGCCGAGGAACGGCAGCTCGCGGTCGCCGGTGTCGGGGTCCACCGCGAGGCTGCCCAGGTCGCTGGTGGTGATGCGCGTGTCGCGGTCGATCGAGCGGAACTCCACGAAGGCGTCCGTTCCGGTCACGTAATGCAGGCCCGCCGGGTTGGCCCGCACCGCGGTCACGTCGTCGGCGACCGCGGAGAAGGCGCCACCCATGCCGAGCGCCCGCGGCCCCGGGTTGATGAAGCTGAAGGTGAACTCCCGGAACACCTCCTCGTCGGTCAGCGCCCGCGCGCCGCCGCCGACGGCGACGATGCCGATCAGCGCGGCCAGCACGGCCCGCGGTGCGGGCGTCCGCAGTTGTCGTCGCCTCATCGAGAACCCTCCAGCCGGCGCAACACAGGGGTCTTCAGGGAGATACCGGCGGGCCCGGTCCCCGTCCACAACGGAAGCCTTCCCGGCCTGCCGTGGGGACCCGACGCCTCGCTGGTTCCATCCGACCCGTGAACGGAACCGACGCTGTTACCACGAAAGCCGTTCGAAAGTCAACAAAACGGGGGACTTTTGCGGGGGGCGCGGCGGGACCGGCGGCCGCCTCAACGGGAGACGCGGGAGAACAGGTCCCACAGCCGGGGCAGCGTGACCGCGGTCGAGTAGCCCTCGACGACGGTGCGGCGGGCGGCCCGCCCGAGCTTCCGGTGTCCCGCCGGGTCGTCCAGCACCTCGAGGGCCGCGGCGGCGAGTCCGTCCACGTCGAAGAAATCCGCCAGCAGGGCGTTCTCGCCGTGCCGCAGCACCTCGCGCACCGGCGCGGTGTCCGAGGCCAGCACCGTGCACTCGCAGGCCATGGCGTCGAGCACCGACCAGGACAGCACGAACGGGACGGTCAGGTAAACGTGGAGATCGCCGAGCGACAGCACCCGCGCCAGCTCCTCGGGCGGCACCAGGCCCAGGAAGCGGAACCGCGCCGGGTCCGGTCGCTCGGTGCGCAGCACGTGCTCGCGGAACGACACCCCGCCGGTGTGGCGCAGGTCGTTGCCGTAGTGGGTCTCGTCGCCGCCGGCGACCACGAACAGCACGTCGTCCCGCTCCGCCGCGATGCGCTTGGCCACGCGCACGAACACGTCGAAGCCGCGCATCGACTCCAGCCCGCGCGCCGCGTAGGTCACGATGCGCGTGCCGGGATCGATCGTCTCGTCCCCGATCCGCCGCTCCCCCGCCCGCCGCTGCCACAGCTCGACGTCGACGCCGTCGTGGATCACCTCGATCTTCGAGGCCCACTCCGCCGGAAACAGGTCCTTCTGCCAGCGCGTGGGCGAGTATCCCGACGCACAGGTGTGAAGATCGATCAGGATCATCGCGTTACGCATCCGGGCGCGTAGGTGGTCGATCTCGCGCGGCGGATACTCGGGGCGGAAGTCCATGTCCGAATCGTGGGGGTGGTAGAAGAACTCGAACAGGTTGACGATCGGGCAATCGTAAAGCTCCGGCAGCATCGCCGTGCTGCCGAACCCGCTGTGACCGACGATCAGGTCGGGTCGCAGGTCGGACGCCTCCTTGCAGGCGCGGTAGACCGCATGCGCGCGCCACACCGCGTTCTCGAAGGTGCGCGAGCAGTAGTGCGTCTCGCGCCGCGCCCCGCCGCGCAGCTCGAACGGGATGCAGCGGATCCCGTCGCGCTCGCCCTCCGCCTGTTGCGACAGGAACACGCAATCCACGTCGTCGCGCCGCGCCAGCCAGCGGGCCACCGGGCCGAACTGCGCCGGGAAGTTGGGATGGACGAACAGGATCTGCATGCGGGCCATGATAGCGGCCTCCCCGGCCGCCCGGTCCTTGATACGACGGCGCCAGGCCGGTCATAATGCCGCGCCATGACCGCCCACCGCCCCAGCCGCACCCCGAGGCTCGCCGCGATCCTGGCGCTGCCGGCGCTGTTGCTGCTGCCGCTCTCGGCCGGCTGCCCCAAGCCCAAGATGGTGCTGGAGCTCCAGGGCAGCATCATGTACGAGAAGCCGACGCTCCGGGAGGTCTCGCACACCCTGACCGACCGCCGCGCCGCGGGCGGCCGGGTCGTCGTGGAGGTCACCGTGCTCGGCGACCCCGGCCTGGCCGCGAGCTTCGACGTCTCCCCCGCCATCGCCGCCCGCCAACCGATGGTCGAGGCCGAGGCCGGCCGTTACGTCGGCAGCTTCAGCTTCCCGGCCGACATCTACGGCGGCCCCTACACGATCATCGGCCGCTTGCAGCACGAGCGCGCCGGCGAGGTGATCCGGCGCGACCCCGAGCCGGTGACGATCACGCTCTACGGACCGTAGGAGCCGGCCGTGCTCTACGCCCGCCTGGCCGATCTCCCGCTGGAGATCGAGAGCTACCGCCTGGAGCCGCTGGCGCTGGCCACCGGGGCCGGCTGGACGCGTCACACCACGGTGGTGCGCCTGAGCGGCGCGGGCGCCGAGGGTCTCGGCGAGGACGTGTGCTACGACGAGCCCGACCACGTCGCGCTGCGAGCGAGCGGCACCGATTTCCCCCTCGCCGGACGGACCACGCTCGACGGCTTCTCGCGCGTGCTCGACGCGATCGAGCTGTTCCCGGCGCACCCGCCGAGCCGTCCCGAGTACCGCCTGTACCGCCGCTGGGCCTTCGAGAGCGCCGCGCTCGACCTCGCGCTGCGTCAGAACGGGCTGAGCCTCGCCAAGGCGCTCGAACGAAAACCGCGCCCGGTGAGCTACGTGGTCTCGCTGGGACTCGGCGAGCCCCCCGGCACCGCACGACTCGAACGCGTCCGCGAGCGCTACCCCGAGACCCGCTTCAAGGTCGATCTCGCCGAGAGCTGGACCCGCGAGACCGTCGCCGCGCTCGCGCAGCTCGGCGGGATCGACTGCGTGGACCTCAAGGGCCACTACCACGGCAGCTACACCGGCCCGAAGCCCGACCCCGAGCAGTACCGCTGGATCGCCGAGCACCTCCCCGAGGCCCTGATCGAGGACCCGGCCTGGAACAAGCAGACGCGCAAGGTCCTTGCCCCCCACCGCGAGCGCATCACCTGGGACGCCCCGCTCCACTCCCTGGCCGACGTCGAGCAGCTCCCGTTCCCGCCGCGCACGATCAACGTCAAGCCGTCGCGCTTCGGGTTCCTGTCGGAGCTGCTGCGCGTCTACGAGTACTGCGAGGCCGGCGGCATCGCGATGTACGGCGGCGGGCAGTTCGAGATCGGACCGGGCCGCGCGCAGATCCAGGCCCTGGCGAGCCTGTTCCACCCGGATGCGGCGAACGACGTGGCGCCGACCGGGTTCAACCGGGACGAGGTTGCGGCCGACCTGCCCGTTTCTCCACTGAGGCCTCCTCTCGGCGAGCAGCCTGGATTCGTGGCTTGAACACTGCGAATCGGCCCGGTTGACATCAGATGTTGTCTCGCCCATCATCAAGCATCATGGCCAGGACGACGGTCGATATCGACGCCCCGATCCTGAAGGAGATCAAGCGCCTCCAGCGCGAGCAGGGTCTCCCGATGGGCAAGATCATCTCCCGACTCCTGGCCGACGCACTGGCGCGGTCCCCATGACTGCCAGTTCGGGGTCGGGAGCGGACCGAGGGGACCCGCCCGAGCGTGCGGTCCGCGGCGATCCGTCTCGCGCGGGGCCGCAGCGGCAGCACGGCGGTCCGGCCCGAATCACCACAAATACCGGAGGATCGGTCAGCAAGCTGTCTTGACGGCGCGGCTCGACCGGTGCTGGCATGGGTTCAAAGCCAGAACACGAGGGCGCGCCATGCGTCTCCAGAGCCCTCACCGTGACGCGGCGCGAAGGGTAGGCCCGCACCAACCGCACCCCGGGCTCACCCGCCGTGGCGTCTTCCGAGCGTCCTGCACCCGTACGGTCCGTTGCGCGCGCCGTTCGAGGATCAGCGACCGCCGCGTCGTCTCCCGACCGCCCGCAGGGTGCCCGGCCCGCCGCCGAAAGGAGTCCACCATGTTGAAACGCAGCACTGCCGTCGCGATGTTGCTGTTCCTCTCGGCGCTGGCTCCGGCCCTGGCCCAGGAGTACCGGGGCAACCTGTACCTGACCGTATCGACGGAGGACGGCCGCCCGCTCGTCGAAGCCGAGGTCGCGATCAGCGGCTTCGGGGGCCGCCGCACCGCCATGACCGACGATCGCGGGCAGGTGCGCTTCATCAAGCTCGAGCCGGGCCGCTACGAGATCGAGATCGGCAAGGACGGCTTCGCGACCAAGATCCTGCGGGGCGTCGTCGTCAACACCAGCGCCAACACCGAAATGGACGTCAGCCTCGAGCGGACCCGGATCCACGAGGAGGTGGTGGTCACGGCGATCACGCCGCTGCTGGACAAGCGCAGGACCGGCACGTCCACGGTGCTCAACCCCGAGGAGGTCGACGACATCCCGACGGCCCGGGACCCCTGGGCGATCATGAGCATGATCCCCGGCATCCAGACCGATAGGCCCAACTGCGGCGGCGACCAGAGCGGGATGCAGGCGGCCTTCGTCTCCAAGGGCGCCCGCCACGCGACGACGACCTGGGTCATGGACCGTCTGGAGTTCACCGATCTGGCCGCCCTGGGCGCGACCTCGACCTACTTCCACTGGAACAGCTTCAACGAGATCGGCTTCACCACCGCGGGCGGCGACCTGGAGCAACTGACTCCCGGCGTGCGTCTGAACTTCACGACCAAGCAGGGCATGAACCGGCTCTCGGGGAGGATCGGCCTGCTGCTGGCCAACCGCGACCTGCAGGACAGCTCGCCGAACCCGACCCAGCCCGACGGCGAGCGCTTCGAAGGCGACAGGATCGACGAGGTGTTCGAGAAGTCCTTCGAGATCGGCGGCCCGATCGTCGTCGACAAGGCCTGGTACTGGCTCGGCTTCTCGCAGAATGATATCGCCCTGCTGGAGCCTGATCCCGGCGGAACCGTGCAGACCGAACGCACCAAGCTGCGCAACTACACGGGCAAGCTGAACGCGAACCTGGGCGGGCGTACCTCGCTCAAGGGCTTTTTCACCGAGGGTGACAAAATCGTGGCCGGTCGCGGCGCGGGCGTCTCCCGTCCGCCGGCGACGACCTGGAACCAGACGGGACCGTCTCCCATCTCCACGCTCGACTTCAGCCATTTCTTCAACCCGAACGTCGAGGTCTCGGCCCAGTACGGCCACGTTCACGGCGGGTTCCAGCTCACACCGCAGGGCACCGCCGATCAGATTCGCTGGGACGCCGATCTGGTCTTTCGGGACACCTTCTGGGACGGCTTTTACGACCGCCCGCAGCACCAGTACGCCGTCCGGGGCAACTGGTTCGCCGATACCGGGCGCGTCGCCCACGAGCTCAAGTTCGGCTTCAAGTACAAGGAGGCCGAGGTCGTATCGACCAGCGGCTACGGGCTGCAGGACGTGATCGCCGTCGAGTGGCTCGGCCAGGCCTGGCTGTACCGACAGGTCAGCCTGAAGACGGAGACGGAATACGAGAGCGTCTGGGCCGGCGACACGATGCTGGCCGGCAACTGGACCGTGAACCTGGGCGCGCTGTACACGAAGCAACACGGCCGCCAGTTGCCCTCGCGTTCCCGTGCCAACGGGCTGTGCCCGACCTGCCTTCCCGCGCTGGAGTTCGAGGGCTTCGATCCCGGCTTCACCTGGGAGGACGTCCTGCCGCGGGTCGGCGTGACCTACACCTTCGACACCGCACGGCGGCACCTGCTGCGCGGCGGCGTCGCCCGCTACGCAGACCAGCTCGGCGCGTACTTTCACGTCAGCTACAACAACCCGATGACCTGGACCGAGATCGACTACTTCTGGAACGACCTCGACGGCGACAAGCTCGTCGATTACAACCCGGCCGATCCCTCGGATCCGGCCAACGAGATCGACGCGGACTGCACGACGGGCCCGATCTGGTCCACCAACGTCGATCCCTGCGACCCGGGAGAGGTCAGCGAGCCGGTCAACGCCATCGATCCCGGCCTCGAGGCCCCGCGGGTCGACGAGCTGACCCTGGGCTACGAGGTCGAGCTGATGAAGGACTTCACGCTGGCGCTGACCTACACCCGGCGCGAGCGGGACCGCACGATCTGGACGCCGCTGCGGGACCTGGTCAACGGCGGCATCATCGACGCCTCGTTCTGGATCCCCGACACGCCCGTAAGCGGAACGCTCGAGTGTTACGGGGACGCGGGGCCGTGTATGTTCCCACAGGGCGCCGAATTCGACGTTCAACCCTACCTGCTCTCGGCCGAGGGGGTCGCCCTGACCGACGCCTCGCGCCCGAGGATCCTGACCAACCGGCCGGGCTACGCGGAGCATTTCGACGGCCTCGAGCTGACGGCCACGAAGAGACTGTCGAACCGCTGGATGTTCCGCGGGTTCCTCGCCGTTCAGGAATGGACCAAGGCCATCGAGTGCTACGCGACGGGCCCCACCGGGGAGTGCACCACCGCCCCGGGGATCCAGGATCCGGCCAATCTCGTCGGCGATGCCACCATCGACGGCAGCCCGGTCGTTCAATACGAAGGGTGGGTCGGCGCCCTGGGCGTCGTCGGCAGCTCGCGCTGGCAGTACAACCTCAACGGCCTGGTGCAGCTTCCCAAGAACTTCAGCGTCGCGGCGAACATCCACGGCCGCGAGGGTTACAACTCGCCGGCCTTCATCCAGGTCGACGTGCAGGACGCGGACGGCCGCTGGGGGACCCCCTCGATGCAGATCCACGGTAGCGACAGCTATCGCTGCGACGACCTGCACATGGTGGACCTGCGGCTCGGCCACCTGTTGCAGCTCGAGGGCGGCACGAACCTCGACCTGAGCCTGGAGGTGTTCAACCTGTTCGACGAGGACACGATCCTCGGCGTGGACCACAACTCCAGGGTGCTGGGGAGGGTCGAGGAGGTGCTCGGTCCCAGGGTCGTGCGGCTGGGAGCGAGGATCACGTTCAAGTAGGGACGAAGAGGGGGTTCGATTGAGCGCGCCGCCCGACGACGATCCTCGCGCCGCTGCGGTCACTTCGGTGCCCGGCGAGTCCACGCCGACGGAAGCGTTGCCCGAGCGTGAGGATCGAGTCGCCTCCTTCTCCCCCGGCGAGATCCTCGGCGAGCGCTACCGCATCGAAGCGCTGCTCGGCCGCGGCGGGATGGGCGAGGTCTGGAAGGCCTACGACCTCAAGCTGCGCGTCGAGGTCGCGCTCAAGACCCTGACCGGCAAGCTGTTCAGCGACGCGCGTGCCTTCGAGCTGGTGCGCCGCGAGGTCCGTGCCGCCCGCGAGGTCGTCTCCCCCAACGTCTGCCGGATTTTCGACCTCGTCGAGGTGGACGGCCACGAGCTGGTCTCGATGGAGTACATCGACGGCGCGACGCTGCTCGGGCTGCTGCGAGAGGAGGGACCGCTGGAGTTGAGAGCGGCGAGCGAGATCGCTTCCCAGCTGCTGGCCGGCCTGGAGGCGATCC
>JBFKMV010000138.1:0-14106 GCA_041629655.1 Candidatus Polarisedimenticolaceae bacterium | reverse complement strand
GGGTCAGCACGCTCCACATCGCCGCCATCTCGATGGTGTGGGGGGCGATGTGCTGTCCTCTCACGCGCTCCTTGTTGAAGTCGCGCTCGTAGACTTTGATCTCGTCGTCCAGCTTGGTGACGTACGGTATGTCGATCTTGACCGTGCGGTCGCGCAGCGCCTCCATGAATTCGTTGTTCTGCAGCCGCCGGTACTCGGGCTCGTTGGTGTGCCCGATGATCACCTCGTCGATGTGCGTCTGCGGGAACTTCTTGGGCTTGATCACGTGCTCCTGGCTCGCGCCGAGCAGCTCGTACAGGAACGCCACGTCGAGCTTGAGCACCTCGATGAACTCGATCAGGCCGCGGTTGGCGATGTTGAACTCGCCGTCGAAGTTGAACGCCCGGGGGTCGCTGTCCGAGCCGTACTCGGCGATCTTGCGGTAGTTGATGTCGCCGGTCAGCTCGGTGCTGTCCTGGTTCTTCTCGTCCTTGGGCTGGAAGGTGCCGATGCCGATGCGGTCCTTGGCGCTCAGCAGCAGCCGCTTGACGCGCACGTGCTTGACCACCTGCGACCAGTCGCCGCCGTAGCGTTGCGACAGCTCGCGGTACTCCTGGCGGCTGAACGGGCACAGCTCGCCGTCGATGCGCACCTTGTACGAGGTGTCGTCGAGGGTGCTGTTCAGCTCGTCGACCATCGAGCGGCGCAGTTCCTCGGGCACCAGCAGCAGCGGCTCCTCGTGCATCGGCGACCAGGTCACTTCGTCGGGCTTGTCGAGGTCGCGGACCCAGCCGAACGTGTACAGCGCCCCGCCGGGGGTTTTCGCGTAATGCTCCAGCCCGCGCTTGAGCAGCCGGGCGATCGTGCTCTTGGACGACCCCACCGGACCGTGCAGCAGGATCACGCGCCGCTCGGTTCCGTAGCGCTGGGCGGCGCTCTTGAAGATGTTGACCAGCTTCATCAGGGGGATGTCGAGGCCGTAGATCGCGTCCTGGCCGTGACCCATCGGATCGTCGAAGAAGTTGTAGTGGACGATCTTCTTCTTGCTGTCGGTGTACTCGCGCGTGCCGTACGACAGGATCATGTCGTACAGGCGCTCGAACGCGAACCGGGTGATCTTGGGGTTGGACCGCACCAGGTCGAGGTACTCGGCAAAGCTCCCCGTCCAGTGCTGCTCCCGGAACGACTCCAGATCCTGGGCCTGTCTGACCTTCTGGATGATTCTTTCGCCGCTTGGCATCCCCGAACCCTCCGTCCCCCGAGAAACGCGCCCGACCAACACCTGCCTGCCGCCGTTCATCCTCTAAATAACCTAACGCGAAAAGGCCCCGCGTCAACGAAGCCGGAATTCCTCTAGTCCCGGCGGGATTTGCCCCCGACGCGGCGTCCCGGGCCATTGGGGCGCCGTCGATCCACCCCTTTTCCTATCAATGAGCGCGGGGGAAGGGCCCGTCGGTCGGGATTCCGACGAGCGAGGCGGCCCGGGACCGCCCGAGCGGTCGGCGATCCGACGATTCCGGCGCGGCCGCGATCCGCCCTGGGGCTCAAGTCCATTCACTCCAGCCAGTTAGGTTTCCTGGTACGGCCGTTGCAGCCGGCGCTGCCGGAGGTGTTGATGCCGATCAAAGTCGAGTCGGTGCACCTGGATCGGATCAAGGTCCTGGCACCACAGGTCTTCGAGGACGAGCGCGGCTTCTTCATGGAGGCCTACCGCGCCGACGTGTTCGAGCGACTCGGGCTGCCGGGCCGGTTCGTCCAGGACAACCACTCCGGATCGGTGCGGGGCGTGATCCGCGGGTTGCACTTCCAGTGGGACCCGCCGATGGGCAAGCTGATGCGGGTCACCGCCGGCCGGGCGTTCCTGGTCGCGGTGGACATCCGCTGCGACTCGCCGACGCTGGGGCAGTGGTTCGGCATCGAGGTCTCCGCCGCCGACCGCCGCCAAGTGTGGGCTCCGGCCGGCTTCGCGCGCGGGTTCTGCGCTCTCAGCGACCGCGCCGAGATCCAGTACAAGTGTACCGGAACCTACAATGCGGCCTGCGAGGCCGGGATCCGCTGGGACGATCCCGAGATCGGCATCCACTGGCCCGTGGCCGACCCGATCCTGTCCGCCAAGGACCGCGCGGCGCCGACGCTGCGTGAGTGGCTGGAGCGTCCCGAGTCGCGGCGGTTCCGTTACGAGCCCCTGGCCCGTGAAGCGCGGCGGAGCGTCGGTTGAGAATCCTGGTCGCCGGCGGCGCGGGTTACATCGGCTCGCACCTGATCCCGCGGCTGCTCGACCGCGGCTACCGCGTGGACGTGATCGACCTGTTCTGGTTCGGCAACCAGTTGCCCGACGCGGTCGGGATCGTGAGCAAGGACATCTTCGCGCTGGACGAGGACGACCTCCGGGGTTACGACCAGGTCGTGTTCCTGGCCGGCCTGTCCAACGACCCGATGGCCGAGTTCTCGCCGAGCCTCAACTTCATCTCCAACGCCGCCGCGCCCGCGTACCTGGCCTACACGGCCAAGCGAGCCGGCGTCAAGCGGTTGATCTACGCCGGCTCGTGCTCGATCTACGGCTACGCCGTGGACCGGCTGTACGACGAGGATTCGCCCGCGGTGTCGAGCTACCCCTACGGAATCTCGAAGCTCCAGGGCGAGCAGGCCGTGATGCAGCTGGCCGACGAGGACTTCTCGGTGATCTGCCTGCGGCAGGGCACCGTCTGCGGCTACAGCCCGCGGATGCGGCTCGACCTGATCGTCAACACGATGTTCAAGACCGCGCTGGCCGAGGGCGAGATCACGGTCAACAATCCGGCGATCTGGCGCCCGATCCTGAGCATCCACGACGCCGGAAGCGCCTACATCCGCGCGATCGAGGCCAACGAGCGTCTTTCGGGGATCTTCAACGTCGCTTCGGGCAACTACACCGTCGGCGAGGTGGCCGACCTGGTCAAGTACGGGGTGGAGGAGATCTTCGGCAAGCCGGTCCGGCTGCGGATCAAGCACGTGCGCGACTTCCGGAACTACAAGATCGCCATCGACAGGGCGCGCAACGTGCTGAGCTTCAAGCCGCGGCACGACGTGGAGGCGATCCTGCGCGACCTGGCCGCACACCTGGACCGCTTCAGCGACTTCGACGACCCGCGCTTCTACAACATCGAGGTGCTGCGGGGGTTGGTCCCGGGCTCGCAGCCGGGTCTCGCGTCGCCGCCGGGCGCGGCGCCGGCGCTCGGCCGGACCGGGACCACCCGATGAAGGTCGCGGTCATCGGCGGTAACGGACAGCTCGGCTCCGACGTGGTGCCGGCCTTCGCCAACGGTGACGAGGTGGTCGCGCTGACGCATCGCGACCTGGAGGTCACCGACCCGATCGCCGTCCGGATCGCGCTGCGCGCGGTTCGTCCGGACGTGATCGTCAACACCGCGGCGCTGCACGACGTCGAGGCCTGCCAGCGCGATCCCGACCGCGCCTTTGCCGTCAACGCGCTCGGTCCGCGGAACCTCGCGTTGTGGTGCCGCGAGAGCGGCTCGACGCTGGTCCAGATCAGCACCGACTACGTCTTCGACGGCGCGTCCCGGACGCCCTACGTCGAAGAAGACGAGCCGCGGCCGCTGAACGCCTACGGAACG
Source organism: Candidatus Polarisedimenticolaceae bacterium (assembly GCA_041629655.1). Lineage (GTDB taxonomy): Bacteria > Acidobacteriota > Polarisedimenticolia > Polarisedimenticolales > Polarisedimenticolaceae > JBFKMV01. Next base: position 10,513 of record JBFKMV010000138.1, on the reverse strand, counting down.
TCCAAGCTCGCCGGAGAACGCTTCGTCGAGAGCATCGCCGAGCGCTACTTCATCCTGCGCACGTGCGGGCTGTACGGCGCCCACCGCTGCCGCGGCAAGGGACGCAACTTCGTGCAGCTGATGCTGGCGCTGGCCCGCGAGCGCGGGCACGTTCGGGTGGTCGACGACGAGGTGCTCAGCCCGACCTGCACCGCCGACCTGGCGCGGCAGATCGTCGCGCTCGTCGGCACGGAGAGCTACGGGCTGTACCACGCCACCGCGAGAGGGGGCTGCAGCTGGTACGAGTTCGCCGGAGCGATCTTCGAGCTGAGCGGCGTGCCGGTCGAGCTGGAAGTCGCCGGGCCCGGCGAGTTCCCGGCCAAGGTACCGCGGCCGGCCTACTCGGTGCTGGAGAACCGGCGGCTCGAGCGCCAGCAACGGTCCGTGATGCCGGCCTGGAAAGACGCGCTGCGCCGCCACCTGGAGGTCACCGCCCGTGTCTGAGCGTCCCCTGATCAGCATCGCCATTCCGGCCCGCGACCAGCGGCAGCGGCTGGCCGACACGCTCGATTCGATCGCGCGAAGCGATTTCGATCTCGACCAGGTCGAGGTCGTCGTCGTGGACGACGGATCGAGCGACGGCACCTACGAGGCGTTTCGCGGGCGGAGGTACCCGTTCGCCTTCCGCATCGCGCGCGTCGAGCACGCCAATCAGTCGGCCACGACCAACGAAGCGATCCGGCTGTCGCGGGGCGAGCTCGTGCTGTGCTCGGCGCAGGACATCCTGTTCGATCGCAACCTGCTGCGCGAGCACGCGGCCTGGCACGAACACTTCGCGGGCGAGGAGATCGCGGTGCTGGGCTACCTGCCCTACGCGCCGCAGCTCGACGTCAACCCGTTCATGGTCTACCTGGTCACCGGCGGGTTCCAGTTCGCCTACTACCTGATCAAGGACCCGCTGCGCGTGCCGCCCAACTTCGTCTACGCCCCGAACTTCTCGGTCCGCCGCGAGGTGCTCCATCGCGTGGGTCTGTTCGACCCGCAGTTCCCGTTCGGTTGCCAGGACACCGATATCGGGATCCGGCTGGCCAAGGCCGGCGTGCGCATCGTCTACAACGCGCAGGCGGTCGGCTACCACAACCACCCGATGGAGCTCTCGGGCTTCCTGCGCCGGCAGCGGATCACCGGCGGCAGCCTGGTGCGGCTGCAGGCCAAGCATCCCGATCACGAGGGCGGGCTGCGCATCTGGGACACGCTGCTCGAGCACTACCTGGGCGTGGCACCGGTGGCGCTCGACGCCCTGCTGGCGCGCGTGGCGCAGCTCGAGCCCGAGGTCGATCGTCATCGCGGCAGCTACGAGGAGCTGTGGTCGCGGGCCTTTGCGGCGCGCGAGTCGCTCGACGGTTTCGCACCGGAACAGCGTGAGATCGTGCTGCGCGTGGACCGGCTGTTCCGCTCGTACAACCGGATCCTGCAGTACCACTGGGGCCAGGGCTACTTCGAGCAGAGTCTCCAGGACTACGGCCCGGACCGCGTTCGCGAGATCCTCGAGGCGCGGCTGCACAGGAACCAGGCTCCGGTCCAGCTGCGCCGCGCCGTCGAGCGGAACCTGGCCCGGCACGGCATCGAGCTGCGCCTGGTCGGAGAGCGCGACTACATGACCTCGATCGTGGTCCACGACGTCGCGGACTACCGCTCCGCGATGCTCGCGCTGGAATGCTACCTCGATCCGGACTCGCAGACTTTCAACCGCCAGATCGTCGTTGCGGCGAGCGCGGGAAGCCTCTCGGCGGAGGAGCGCCGGAAGATCGAGGTCGCCGTGGAGCTGGTCGAGGGACCCACGCCCGGCGCCGCGCTGATCGAGGCGCTGGCGCGCTGCCGCGGCGACCGGGTCACGCTGCGCTCCGCGGGCGTCGAGCCCGGCGATCCACGCGGTCCGTTGATCGTCGACAAGGTGCTCGAGCGGTTCCCGCAGATCGGCGTGCTGGGGGGCAGTGTCGGGAACGGCCGCCGCGGCCGGGTTTGCGGCTACCGCCGGGACGGCAGCCCGATCGAGCAGCAGCAGGGCGCGGCGTCGTTGCACCCGGTCGACTCGGTGATTCCCGAGTATTGCGTGTTGCGCCGATCGTTGCTGGAAGTCGTGCTGAACGACCTCTCCGGCCGCGTCGACTCGCACGCCGCCAGCCGCGACGTCGCGATCGCGCTGTGCGGAAGCGCCCGCGCCGCGGGACACAAGGTCTACCACATCCCGGAGCTGACCTGCGCTCCGCGCGAGGGAGTCGAGCTGTGAGCCGTTCCGCGACCGATCTCGACGACGACCGCGCCCCGCTGACCGAGATCCTCGAGGTGCGGCGTCATCAGCCCGCGGACGGCCGCGTGCTGGCGTTCAACCTGGACCAGCCCGTCGCGCTGCACAAGCTGGACGTGTGGTCGTTCGCGGTGAGCGGCTGGGTGCTTGGCGCCGAGCAGCCGGTGCGGCAGGTGCACCTGCGGAGCCCCCAGGGCCGGACTTCCCACACGCTGGCCCTGGACAAACCGCGCCCCGACGCGGTGCGGATCCACCCCGGTTCGGCCAACGACGAGACGTGCGGATTCGAGGAGCACATCGGCGTGATCGGCATGCCACCGGAATGCGAGCTGGACGTGGTCGCCGAGCTCGAAGGCGGCCGGCAGGTGCCGCTGGCCCGCTTGCGATTCCGCCACCGGCCGCTGCGCACCGGATTCGAAGCGACGTTGCAGCCGCTGATGGTCAACGCACTGGGCCGCTCCGGATCGACCTGGATCATGCGCCTGCTGGCGGAGCACCCGCGGGTCGTGGCGCACCGCGACTACCCGTACGAGACGCGCCTGGGCGCGTGGTGGCTGCATGCGCTGAAGGTGCTCACCGAGCCGACGAACCTCGAGCGTTCCAACGGACCGCACGATTTCCACGACAGCGTGCGCTGGATCGGCAACAACCCGTTCTACCGGCGTCCCCTGCTGGACCACGCCGGCCTCAAGCGCTGGGTCGGCCGCAGCTTCCCCGAGGGTCTGGGCGCGTTCCTCCAGCTCTGCTGCGAGGGCTTCTACAGCGAAGTCGCCGCGGCGCAAGGCCAGCGCGATTGCGCCTACTTCGCCGAGAAGCACCTGGCGCGAAGTCATCTCAGCTGGCTGGCCTGGGAGCTGTACCCCGGCGCCAAGGAGCTGGTGCTGGTGCGCGACTTCCGCGACAACGTCGCCTCGATCCTGGCCTTCAACGCCAAGCGCGGTTTCAACTCGTTCGGGCGTGACAAGGCCGGCAGCGACGAGGAGTACCTGCGCGGCTACCGCGAATCGGCCCGGATGCTGCTGGACGACTGGCGCAGCCGCGCTGCGGTCGCGCACCTGGTGCGCTACGAGGACCTGATCCTCGACCCGGTCCCGACCCTGCGCGGGATCCTGCAGTACCTCGAGCTGGACGCCTCCGCCGCCGTCGTCGACGGCATGCGCGAGCGCGCGGCGCGGGACACCGAGCTGTTGAAGCAGCACCGTACGACCCGCCGCCCCGAGGATTCGATCGGACGTTGGAAGCGCGACCTGCCGCCGAACCTCGTCGAGCTGTGCCAGGACACGTTCGGCGACATCCTCGGCGAGTTCGGCTATCCCGCAGACGGGGATGCCCCCGCCGCGGCAACGGGCCGCTGACGTTTTTCCCCGGCCGGGTTACAATCGACCCGTGATGCCGGCCGTGACCCGACTGCTGCCCTTGCTACTCGTGTTGCCGGCTCTGGTTTCCGGAGCCGCCGCGGAGCCGCGCGCGTCCGGGGCGGACCTGGCCGGACTGTCCTGGCTCGCCGGCTCGTGGAGCGGCAGGCAGGGCGGCGTCACGATGGAGGAACACTGGACGGTGCCGCGCGGGGGCATGATGCTGGGGCTCCATCGCGACGTCGGCGAATCCGGCAAGGCGTTTTTCGAATACCTCCGGATCGAGAGCACCGCGGACGGCATCGTTTACCTGGCCAGCCCGGCGGGCCGCTCCCCGGCGACGCCGTTCCGGCTCGTCACGCTCGAAGGCCGGCACGTCGTGTTCGAGAACCCCGAGCACGACTTTCCCAAGCGCATCATCTACTGGATGGAAGAGAGCGCCGACGTGCTGTACGCGCGCGTCGAGGGAGACGACGGCAAATCGCAGGAGTGGAGCTGGCGGCGGGCTCGCTGAGCCACGATCGCGCCGCTCCTGCGGACCGTTCCGGTCGACTTCCGCAGCCCCCGCGAGTGCCGTCGGATCGCCATCGATTCCCCGCCGGGCGCCGCTCGACCGCCCGACCGGACCGTTCGTCTCACGCCGCGAAAACAAATTCCGCGCCGGCGTGTATAAAGTAGTGCCAGCACGGGGGCCCGCCCGGGCCCGCGAGTGAGGCAAACGGGAGGAGGAGCGTCGTGGAGCCATCCACCACACCGGCGGAGCGGACCGCAGCGGGCGCGATCGTGGTCCGCGGCGTGCGGCACGTCTACAAGGGCAATACGGTCGCGCTCGACGGCGTCGATCTCGAGATCGGCACGGGCCTGTTCGGCCTGCTCGGTCCGAACGGCGCCGGCAAGAGCACGTTGATGCGGATCGTGTGCACCCTGCTGGTGCCCACCGCGGGCACCGTCACGGTTGGCGGGCACGACGTCGTCGGCGACCGGCAGAGCGTGCGGGCGATGATCGGGTACCTTCCGCAGGAGTTCGGCGGTTGGCGGCTCCAGCGCGTCGAGGAGGTGCTCGACACGCTGGCGTTGTTGAGCGGTCTGGCCGATCGCAGCGTGCGCAAGAAGCGCGTGCGCGAAGTCCTGGAGCAAGTCGGCCTGCAGGACGTGGCCGACCGCAAGGTCAAGAAGCTGTCGGGCGGCATGGTGCGCCGGCTGGGCGTGGCCCAGGCGCTGGTGCACGCGCCGCAGGTGCTGGTCGTCGACGAGCCGACGGTCGGGCTGGACCCCGAGGAGCGCCTGCGCTTCCGCAAGCTGATGGCCGAGCTGGGTCAGGACCGCGTGATCCTGCTCTCGACCCACATCGTCGCCGACCTCGGCTCGGGCTGCCGCGAGCTGGCGCTGATCGACGCGGGCAAGATCGTCTATCGCGGAAGCCCGGCCCGGCTCGTCGAGCAGGCCCGCGGCATGGTGTTCGAACGGGTGATCGGCGTCGGCCAGGAGGAGCAGCTCGGCGAGGGCGTGGAGGTCGTATCGCGCACGCCCGAGGGCGTCGGCGTGAGGGTCCGCGCGGTGGCGTCGCCCGACCGCATCCCGACCAGCGCCGAGATCATCGATGCTCCGTCACTGGAAGAGGGCTACCTGGCGTTCATGGCGGCGCGCGGGCGCGCCGGGGCCGCGGTAGCCGGGGAGGATTCGTGATGCGGCCCGCGATCGTCTGGGGCGTGGCGCGCGCCGAGACCCGTCTGACGCGCCGGCTGGTCCGCTACTGGGTGTTCCTGAGCATTTCCGCGCTGCTCGGCCTGGCGGGGTACGGGTATTACGCATTGCTGCACTACCTGTTCTCCGGCCATTCCTCGACCGCGGCGATGATCAACCCGCGTTACCTGATGGGCTTTTTGGGTTTTTACTACCTGTTCGTGTTCATGGTCGGGCTGGTGTTCCTCGGGTTCGACGTGCGGGCGCGCGACGTGCGTGAACGGATCCACGAGGTGGTCGACGCGCTGCCGTGCTCGAACCTGGAGCTGGTGTTCGGGAAGTACCTCGGCATCCTGATCCCGTCGTGGGTCCCCGTGGTGGTGATCTCGGTGGCGATCTACCTGCTGGGGCTCGCGATCCGCGAGCCGGTCGAACCGTTCTCGCTGATCACCTTCTCGGTGGCGATGGCGATCCCGGCGTTCACGTTCATCCTGGGGTTGACGTTCCTGATCACGCTGCTGGTGCGCCATCGCGGCCTGGCGGCGATCGTGCTGCTGGTCGCGCTGGTCGGCGTGCTGGCGATCAATTTCGTGCTCCCGAGCTGGGCCGCGCCGGCCACGGATGTCAGCGGCCAGTTCAGCGTGCCGTTTCCCTCCGACATCGTTCGCGTGATCGTCGACCGGATCGGGGCGATGCAACGGCTGGGAATCTTCCTCGCCGGAATCGCGATGCTGATCCTGGCCGCCGCGGTGCACCCGCGGCTCGACCCGGGATCGCGCGGCCGGCGGAGCGGGATCGGTCTCGCCGTGCTGGCGCTGGCGGCCCTGCTCAGCGGAGGCGTGGTGTATCTCGCCAACGGCGAGCTGAAACGCTTCGAGCGCTGGCACGCGGCGCACGAGGCCCGCTCGACCGAGGCCGCGCCGGACGTGCGGTCGATGACCGCCGAGCTGACCGTCCGCCCCGGCAAGACGCTGGACCTGACGGTCGAGATGACCTTGGCCGCCCCGGCGCAGGCCGGTCTCGAGAACGCCCTGTTCACGTTGAACCCCGGGCTCGAGGTCGAACGGATCACGGGCTCCGGAGGCGCGGAGCTCTCGTTCACCCGCGACGACGGGTTCGTGGACGTGCAGCTGGCCACGCCGCTGGCCGCCGGCCAGGAGACCGCGCTGTCGTGGAAAATCGGCGGGGCGCCCGACGCGATGTTCGCTTACATCGATTCGACGGAACACCTGTGGGAGACCAAGCCGCTGGACGGCAACGTGTTCCTGCTGGGGTACGACAACCTGATCTGGAAGCGTCAGCACGTCAGCCTGCCGGCCGGCGTGCGCTGGCTGCCCGCCTCGGGATCGGAGATCGGCCGCGGCGACTCGCGGATCCGGCCGACCGATTTCTACCTGCTGGACCTGACGGTCGAGCTTCCCGAGGGCTGGCTCGCCGCGGGCCCGGCGCGCAGGAACGCGGCGGAGGGCGCCGAATCCGGCCACGAACGCTTCCGCTTCACGCCCACGGCGCCCGTCGCGCCGCCGGCGTTGATCGCCGGACGCTACGAGAGCCTGGCGCTGGAGGTCGAGGGCGTGCAGGCCGAGCTGCTGGTCCATCCGGGCCATGTCGCCGGCCTGGAGTTCTTCGAGGACATGGTGCCCAAGCTCCGCGAGTGGATCGGCGACAAGCTGCGCGACGCGGCGGAGGTCGGGATCCCGTATCCCTACGATTCGATCACGATGGTCGAGGTGCCGAACTCGCTGCGCTCGTACGAGGGCGGTTGGCGGCTGGGCACGGCGATGGCGCCCCCGGCGATGCTGCTGGTGCGCGAGACCAGCCTGCCCACGGCGCGCTTCGATCCGCACTTCAAGGAGCCGGAGAAGTTCCGCGACCAGGAGGGCGGTCTGGCCGGAGCCAAGCTGGCGTTCCTGCTTAAGTTCTTCGAGAACGACTTCACGGCGGGCAACCCGTTCACCGGCTGGGCCCGCAGCTTCTTCTCCAACCTGACCGCGGGCAAGGGCGCGGAGGGGCTGCCGCTCGACTTCGTCTACGAGAACCTGGTCGCGCGGCTGGTGACCGACAAGCAAGGCTACTTCTCGGCCTACGTCTTCGACCGCGACCTCAACGGAGTGCTGGGCAGCGCGATCGGCAACTTCCTCTCCGAGGGTGGTCAGCAGCAGACCTCGTTCGCCGACTCGTTGATCGACGCCGTGACGTCGACGGTCAGCGTCTGGGATACGGTGCTCGGGATCGCGCTGGTCGATCTGGAGCCGTGGGACGACCCCAAGGAGACGATCGACGTGCTGACGCTCAAGGGCGGGGCGATGTCGCGCTCGCTGCTGGACGGGCTCGGCCGCGACACCACCGGCCGGTTCCTGGGCGCGCTGCGCGAGCGCGCGGTCGGCGGAAGCTACACGCACGAGGACGTCGTGGAGGCGGGACGCCAGGCGGGGGCCGACCTCGGCCCGTGGCTCGACCTGTGGCTGCACCAGACCGAGCTTCCCGGTTTCGTCGTCGAGGAGGTGCGGATGTACCGGGCGCCCGACACGGCCGAGGGCACGCCGCGCTACGCGACGCAGTTCGTGGTCCGGAACGACGAAGCGGTGCCCGGCATGGTGCGTGCGGTGTATCGCGTCGACCAGCCCGAGCAAGGCGGGGACGTCAGCCGCACCGACCCGATCCGGATCGGCGCCAACGGCGCGGTCGAGATCGGGATCGTGACCTCGCGGCCGCTGGCCTGGGTGCAGATCGACCCGTACCTGTCGCTCAACCGCCGCGCGTTCGAGCTGACGCTGCCCGAAGTCGACCAGGAGCGGATCGTCGCGGGCGACCCGCTCGTGGGGCACCGCGAGGTTCCGTACCAGCCTCCCGACCCCGGGTACATCGTGGTCGACGACCTGTCGGAGGGCTTCGGTGTGCTGGCCGAGGAAGGCGAAGGCGGCTCGCTGCGGCTGGGTCGCAAGGAGCAGGCGGAGGACACGGATCAGGGATTGCCGGTGTTCCAGTTCGGCCGGCGCGCCAACGAGTGGTCACGGGCGCAGTCCGGCAAGGCCTGGGGCAAGTACCGTCACACCTACGCGGTGATCCGCAAGGGCAAAGGCCGACACCGCGTGGCGTTCGAGGCCGAGGCGCCGCGCGCCGGCAACTGGGAGCTCGAGCTGCACCTGCCGCGCACGCTGTCGGGGAAATGGAACCTGACCGTCGAGGACGCCTCCGGCGGCAAGTACCCGGTCTCGTTCGACGCCAGCGTGGCGGCCGAGGGCTGGAACGCGGTGGGCAGCTTCGAAATTGACGCCGGGAAGCTCCGCGTCATACTCTCCGACGAAACCGACGGCGATCGGGTCATCGCCGACGCCATTCGCTGGATTCCGCCGAGAGGCTGATCGACGAGGGGGCCCGATGCGTCGCGGCGAACGATTCCTGCTCGCGCTGTCAATCTGCGCGCTGGTCTTGCCCGCGTGCACTCCGCCCGGAGCGGACGAGGAGGTCAGCTTCCGGCTACCGGTGACCGTGCGCGAGGTCGGCACCGGCACGGTCGAGGACCGGGTCGTCGCCACCGGCACGATCCGCGCACCGGAGGCGATCACGCTGCGCGCCGAGACGCCGGGCGTGTTCATGTGCGCGCGTCATCCCTCGGGCCGCCGGTTGGCCGAGGGCGACCGGGTCGAGGCCGGGCAGAAGATCGGCGAGGTCACCGGGGAAGACGTCCGCATCGCCGCGCGGACCGAGGCCAACCGCCAGCGCTTCGAGTCGGCGCGCCGGGACTACGAGTCCAAGCAGCGTCTCTACGACGACGGCTTGATCAGCGAGGTCGAGCTGCGCGCGGCCGAGGACGCGATGGCCGAGGCCAGGGTCGGGCTGGATCGGAGCCTGCTCACCGAGACGCGCTCGGTGCTGACCACCCCGATCGCGGGCGTGATCCTGCGGCTGGCGCGGGACGAGCAGGGCCTGCCGCTGGCCGACGGCCAGCTCGTCGTCCAGGGCGCGATGCTGGCCCAGGTCGCCACAACCGAGCAGCTGGTCGTCGACGTGGACCTGGTCGGCCCGGACGTCGCACGCGTCGCCCCGGGGATGCGGGCGCGGGTCCGGCACCACGCCTGGAGCGACCGCACCTTCGAGGGCCGCATCGCGCGGCTGGCGCCGTCGATCGATCCGCAGACCCGGACGCTGCGCGCCGAGGTCGAGATCAGGAACACGGGCGGCCTGCTGCTTCCGGGCATGTTCGTCGAGGTGACCTTGATCACGGATCGGCGCGAAGAGGTGACCGTGATCCCGCGCGAGGCCGTCACCGAGCGGGGCGGGACCAAGGTCGCGTTCGTGCTCGCCGGGCAGCGGGTCAAGGAACGCCAGCTGGCCCTCGGCTACGGCGACGACGAGATCGTCGAGGTGCGCCAGGGCGTCGAGCCCGGCGAGCGCGTGGTGGTCAAGGGCCTGGAGACGCTGAGCGACGAGAGCCGCGTTCGTGTCGTGACGGGCGGCTGACATGGAGGCGCTGGCCCGCCTGGCCACGCGCCGGCCGGTGGCCGTCACCGTGCTCGCGGTCGCGGTGGTGATCCTGGGCTGGGTCGCCTGGACCGAGCTGCCGCTGGACCTGCTTCCCGACATCCACAGCCCGACGATCGTCGTCTCGATCCGCTCCGGCGACCGGCCGCCGGCCGAGATGGAGCGCCTGTACGGCGAGAGCGTCGAGCAGCGCCTGTTCGCGGTCCGCGGCATTCGGGAGATCGGGCAGGTCGCGCGCACCGGCCGACTGGTCGCCACCGTCGTCTTCGACTGGGACGCCGACATGGACCTCGCGCTGGTCGACGTCGAGAAATCGGTCGGCCCGGTCCGCTCCGACCCCGACGTGGACGAGGTGCTGGTGCGTCACTTCGATCCGCGCCAGGCGCCGGTGCTGACGATCGGGCTGGTGGCTCCGGCGGGCCGGCCCGACCTGGCGGAGCTGCGCCGTATCGCGCTGCGGCAGGTGGCGATCGCGCTGGAGCGGCTCGAGGGAGTCGCCGAGGTGCGCGTGCTGGGCGGCCGCGACCGCGAGGTGCGCGTGGAGATCGACCCGTACCTGATGGAGGCCCACGGGCTGACGATCGCGACGCTCGAGCAACGGCTGATCGCGGCCAACGTCGACGTCAACGCGGGGACGCTGGAGGAGGAGGGCCGGGTCTACCTGGTGCGCGGCATCTCGCGCTTCCGCAAGCCCGAGGACATC
>JBFKMV010000137.1:0-14146 GCA_041629655.1 Candidatus Polarisedimenticolaceae bacterium | reverse complement strand
GATCCACGAACAGGTAGCCGGCCGAGCGAGGGAGGTTCCCCGGCGGCATCCAACCCCCCTCGGGGACCGCGACGATCAGATGGTTGAACCCCAGCGGCGTCGGGAACGCCGCGTTGATCCGGTCGTCGTCCGAGCCGCGGACCAGCGCCGGGTAGGCCTCGATTCCCGCCCGCGTGAGCAGGTCGAGCAGCAGGAACGACTTGTCCTTGCAGTCACCCCACTTGCGGTCGAGAGTCTCCGCCGGCGGCGTCGGGCGGTAGCCGCCGATCCCGACTTCCACGGCGACGTAGCGCACGTGTTGCTGGCAGTACTGCACCAGGGCGGTCAGCTTGTCCCACGGCGCCTCGCTTCCCGCGATCAGCTCCTCGGCCCGGCGCAGCACACCCGGATCGGCGCGCGGCAGGTCGCGCACGAGGCTCGCGTACCAGTCGGCGACGTGCCGCCAGGTGGTCGGCTCGCCCCACGCGTAGTGCAACGTGGCGTACCGCTCTCCGGACGGGATTCCGTCCGGTGGCCGGATCCCGGCCAGCCCCTGGCCCGTGACGACCAGCGTGTTCCCGTCGGCGCGAACGTCGAGTCCCGTTGCGGGGCCCTCGAGCTGCCACCGCAGCGCGGAGCCGTCGCCGCCCCGGATCTCCACGCGCAGCTCTTCGACCGGGTCGGAACCGACGAGCAGGATCCGCTCGGCGGGGAAGTAGGCCCGCTCCAGCACCTCATGGCCGACCTCGACCAACGAGCCGACGGGCAACGCCGGAAACGTCGCAACCTGGTACTTGCGCGAGCTGTGCAGCTCGCTCGGACCCGGCAACTGCCGGAGATCCTGCTTCTTCCGGTCGATCACCACCTCGTCGCCGTCCGGGCGGGTGGCCCGCGCGGAGATTCCCTCCAGGGTGATGTGATCGTCGAGCGGCACGCTGTAGACCGACCAGCGCTCGACGTCGCGGTCGGACTCCAGCCGCACCTTCTCGACCTGCGTTCGACGCAGGGCGCCGTCCGGCTGGATCGTGTGGACCACCGTCCGGCTCACGACCGTCGCGCCCCAGCCGGCCGCGTGCGCCAGCAGCAGGCTAGGGACGAAGCACCACCAGCGTCTGAGCATCGTGCTTCCCCACGGTACCGTAGATCTGCCAAAGGTGGCCGTAGTCCCCGCCGAGCTGGAACTCGCGGCGCGTGGTGTCGAAGGTCCGCTCGTAATCCAGGCCGGTGCCCGCGGGGTCGAGCTGCACGCGGATCGCGAGCGCCCCGGCCTTGTTCTCGAACGCGGCGGTCGACGGCAGCACGTCCGCTTCCCAGTCCTCGGGCCAGCGGACCGTGAGCTTGACGACGTCGCGATCCGGGAAGGCGAGCAGCACCGGGGTGCGGCGCTGGTTGGAAGGCAAGGTGAACGCCTGGTCCACGGGACCGAGCGGCCGCGAGGGATGGAGGCTGACCTCGTCGCCCAGCACCTCCTCCTCGAGCTGCGCGAGCGTCCAGCGCACGATGACGCGGGAGTCCGCCACCGACTCCTCGACCCCCACGTCCGCCACGACGTACCCCGGGTACGAGTCTTCGAGCCATTCGCGCCACGCGTCGGCGGTCTTGCCGGGCTCGCCTTTCCAGTTCAGGCGGCGCCACGCGTGGTGGCCCTCGAGCGTCAGCGTGCCGCTTCCGCTGGTGCGGCCGTCGTCGTCGATCGTCAGCGCGACCTCGGCCCGCCGCACGTTCCGGTCGTAGGGCGTCGCTGGGATCGTGATCGTCTCCGGGCGCTTGGGGTCGTGCACGATCGCGGGCATGTCCTCGTACCCCGGCCGGGTCCTGCCGAAGGCCAGGCGCTTGTCCGAGGGATCGAGCAGCAGCGTCCGGCCCTCGATCACGGCCTGCACGATCATCTCGTCGAACCAGTTCGGATCGGGGTGGTTGGTGTCCATGGTCCCGTAGCTGCGGTGACGGACCCAGACCAACCGGGCATCGATTCCCAGCTCCTGCAGCATCACCTGCAGCAGCAGCGCCTTCTCCGCGTAGTCGCCCTCGCCCTGCTCCAAGGTCTTGTCCGCGGTGGAACGGTCGACCAGACTGATGCCGTCGATCCGCTTCGTCGCGATCTCGTCACGCACGAATCGGAAAACACTCGTCGCGGCGCCCAGCGCATCGGAAGCGCCGGCGGCGAGGCTCTTGGCGCGCGCGCGAGCCTGCTTGCTCTTCTTCCGGGCGTCGCGGTAGTACCAGTCTTCGTAGATGTCGCAGACATTCGGCCAGCTGGTGAACAGCGTCATGCCGCTGCTGTGTTCTTTCTGCGCCGTCATGAAGAACACGCTGGACAGGTCGAACTCGGGGTAGGAGTACGGCTCGTCGGGGATCCCGGGGAGCTCATCCATCCACACGCGCAGGATCGAGCCCCGTGGCGTCCGCTGCACCTCGTTCTGCATCTGGCGCTGGAACGTCGTGCGGCCCCAGGGCTGGACGCCCAGGTTCGGGGGGATGAGATAGACGACCTCGGAGTGCAGCGTCGGCAGCTCCGACTGGAACAGCCACGCCCCGATGAAATAGCCGTCGAAGCGGACGTCGTAGGCGAGATCCAGGATCGCCCCGGGCTCCACCGAGGGGAAGGCGAGCGAGGTGACGTAGAACTTCTCCGACTTGGAGCTTTCGCGACGGAAGATCGCGTCTTCCGGGACCGGCACCACGGAGCCGTCGGGCAACACCGTCCGGGCCTTGAGGTTGGTCAGTTTCCAGTGCTGGGAATGCTGGATCTCCTGCTCGCCGTGCTCGACCCCGTCGGGTGTGAGGATCTTGATCCGCTCCTTGACCCGCAACAGCGAGGAGTGCCGCTGCCGCGAAGGGTCGAGCATCTGCAACTCGCCGTTCTTGAACATCACGACCGCCGGGGCGTTCTCCTCGCCCGGAACCTGCGTCAACTCGCGCTCGGCGGCAGTGATCTCGGGAAAGTCGTCCGCGGCCCGTGCCGGTGCCGGTGTCAGCGTCAGCAGTGCGGCGAAGGCCGCGACACCCGCGATGCGTCGTGTCTTCATGGTTCCCCCTCGTTCACCTCGAAGTCAGCGCCGAGATGTCGATCCGTTTCTTCTCCGCCAGCTCGGCCACGCGCTCGTACATCGCGTCGTTGCCGGTCTGGGCCGCCGCGATGGCCAGCAACGCGTAGCCCTCGGGGCTCCAGAACGTGATGTCCTTCTTGTTCGCCCGGGTCAGGATGCGGTAGGCCGCCTCGTAGTCCCGCCTGAGGATCGACAGACGCCCCTCGAGCAGCCGCAACCGCTCCTTGATCGGCTCCCGGAACAGCGCGCCGGTCGTCTCCTTGTCGATCAGCCGCGCCTGCTCCTCCGCCGCCGCCAGCTCGCCGCGGTCCATCTTGATCCGCGCGATCTGGAGCCGGATCCGGCTCTGCAGGTCCTGGGACAGCTTCTCCTGGAGGAACCCCTGCTGCTTCGGGTCCTCGTCCGACCCGGACATCGAGGCCGTCAGCGCCTGCTCCAGCGTGGCCAGCGCGCCGTCCCCGTCCCCCGCGGCGATGCGGTCGAGAGCCCGGTAGAAGGTAACCCGCTTGGGCTGGTGGTCCAGCGAGAAGAAGCGGCCGAACACCTCGCCCTTGCGGTCGAAGTACAGCTTGACCGGCTGGTACGGGATCTCGAAGTCGAAGTCATAGCTCTGCCCGCGGATCAACAGCCGGCCGTCGATCACGCCGTCGATCCGCGGCTCGGTCGACTTCTTGGACTTCTTGCGCCGCTCGTCGGGCTTCGACGGATCGTGGACCGCGATCGAGACCGGGACCGCCATCGCGAAATCGCCGACGTCGATCTGGCTCACCGTCTCGCGCGCCACGTCGAAACCGCCGTCCGCGGTCCGGTCGACGCGGTAGCGGAAGCGGTACGGCGTCTGCTGGGTCGCCTTCCCGGTCACCTTCCACTTGCCGTTGCTCGCTTGCCGGAAGTCGTACTCGTAGTACACCTCCGGCAATCCCGTGCCGTGCAGGAACTGGCGCGAGAACCACGCGAGGTCGGCGCCCGACGCCCGCTCGAGCAGCTCCACGAACGACTCGGTGTCGATCACCTTGCCCGTGGCCACGCGCACGACCTCGTGAAGCAGCTTCAGGAACATCTCCTCGCCGTAGGCCGCACTGAGCGTGTTCAGCACCACGGCGCCCTTGGCGTACACGATCGCCTGGTAGGCCTGGTCGCTGACGCTGGAATCGAGCCGCTGGCCCAGCGTGATCGGACCGAGGGACTCCAGCGGCCGGCCGTCCTCGGTCAGGTCGGTCAGCGTGTCCTCCCAGTCCTCGACGAGCGTGATCCGTGGCTGCTCGTCGTCGGGCAGCTTGTTGCGGGCCCACGAGCCGGCGGCGAAATTGGCCATCGCCTCGCTGATCCACTCGTCCCGGTAGCTCTTCCAGCCGACCATGTTGCCCCACCACTGGTGCGCGATCTCGTGGGCCACGATCAGCCGCCGGTCGGTCAGCCCCAACCGCACCGCGTACTCGTCGAGGTTGGCGAGGTAAAGGTCGGAGATCGTGACGAACCCGGGAAGCCCTTGCGAGAAGCCGCGCGGCACCGTGGCCACGGTCAGGTAGTCGAGCGGGTACGGACCGAACGTCTCGTCGTAGTAGGTCAACGAGCCGCGGATCGCCTCGCTGACCTCCTCGCGGATGCGGTCCAGGGCCTTCTCGGTCTGCCGGTTGAACGCCACCTCGACCTGGATCCGGCCGGCGGCCAGCTTGCGAATCTCGTAGTCGCCGACCTCGAAGCTGAAGCCGATCGCCGGGATGTCCAGCGTGCGGCGCTCCCAGACCAGGCCGTCCTGCTCGCCGGAGGCGACGGGGCGGCCGCTGGCCACGTGTTCGATGCCCTTGGCGTGCCGCAGCGTGACGTCGTAGGTCGCGCGGTCGATCGTGCCCGCGTGCGGGTACCAGTGCGTCGAGTCGCGCAACACGAACAGCTTGCCGCCGAGCTTCTCCAGCAGCTTCCCGCCGTACTCCAGCTCGATCGTGGCCGGTCCGCCCGCCTCCACCGGCGCGTTCAGCAGGACGTAGACCGACTTGCCGTTCTGGAGCCGGACCAGCTCGTTGCCCTCGCCGTCGCGGGCCTCGAACACGGTCAGGTCGGGGTTCAAGCGCAACGGGACGACGCGTGTGCCGCCCGTCATCGCGGTCAGCGCCAGGCGCGCCGTCCCGCCGACGTGCTCGTGCAGCGGGTCGATCTTGACGTCCAGGGTGTAACGGGTCGGCTCGAACGGGGCCGAGGCGGGAACCGGCTCGCCGCCCTCGCCGGTCAGCGCCAGCGAGGCCCAGGTGTCCCAGTGCCCGAGGTGCTCGGGGTCGGCGCCGAGGAACCGGCCGCGGCGCTGCTGCCGGTGCAGGAAGCGCCGCAGCTTCCGCTTCTCCTTGTTCGTCGCGTCCAGCGCCTTGTGCTGTCCCAGCGTCAGCTGCTCGGTCTCCGCCGGGTCGACGGTCAGGAAGAAGCTGTCGAACGTCGTGCCACGGAACTTGCCGGCGAAGAACGGTTGCACGAACGGGTCGCCGAGCGCGTCGAGCACCTGCAGCTCGCGGACGTCGAGCTCCTTGCGGTGCGGCCCGGTCGCCCACTCGTCGAAGATCTCGCGGGCTTGCCGCGACTGCTCCTCGGACGGCTGCGCGGCCGCCCCCCCGAGCAGCAGCGCCGCGTGGGCGTCCCGGCACACCACCAGCACGGCGGCCTCGATCCGTTCCTCGAACGACTCCTCGCCGGTGAACAGCTCGATCTGCGCCGTCTCGATCTCGTCGGCGGAGGCGAGCGTGACGCTGCCGCGGCCCAGGAACACGAACTCGCCCACACTCTCGTCGGCCGACTCCGCGGGCACGACGAGGCCCTCGTCCAGAATCAGCCGCGCGGAGCCCAGGTCGAGCTCCAGCGCCGAGACGCGGACCGCGCGTTCGAGCGCCGGCGCGGGCGTCTCGAACCGCGCCAGCAGCTCGTCCGGGGATTCCGCCCCGGCGGCCGGCGAGACGAGCAACAGCGCCAGGAGCCAAGCGCGCAACGGCTTGTCGAGCATGGTCCGGTTCCTCCTGGGGGGTGGATCCGGCCAGCCTAAGGCGACGGATCAGGCAGTGTCAACAGGGCTTGGGGACCCCTCAGATCCGCTGCGGATCGTCCACCGTCCGTTCGTTGCGCAGGTTGCCCGTGTTCAGCGTGCCCGCGGGCTCGAACAGCAGCACCTGCGCCTCGGGCTCGGCGACGGGCTGGTGCTCGACGCCGCGCGGCACGATGAAGAACTCCCCCGGGCCGAGCCGGACCTCCCGGTCGCGCAGGCGCAGCACGAGGCACCCCGACAGCACCAGGAACAGCTCGTCCTCATGCTCGTGGTGGTGCCAGACGAACTCCCCGCGCAGCTTGGCCAGCTTGACGTGCTGCCCGTTGAGCTGCCCCACGATCCGGGGGCTCCAGAGCTCGTCGAAGCCGGCGAGCTTTTGCCGCAGATTGACCTTGTCCATGCACATCCCTCCTGCCGGTCGCAGCTCAGCCCCCGGTCTTGGACAGTAACGGCCCGACGAACGTCGCGGCGTACAGCAGCGAGCCGCCGGCCAGCGGCACGAGCAGATTGTCGTCGATCGCGGTGTCGAGCGATTCCACGAGCCCGGTCAGCGCGGCGACGACCAGGCACGCGACGATCAGCAGCGTGGTCTCCGAGACCGGCAGCCCGCTGCCCGCGCCGAGGAACGACATCCCGACGGCGGCGCCGCCGGGGCCGCCGTCGAGCGCCGCCCGCTGCGTCCAGCGGACCAGGAACGCCGCGGCGGCGGCGCCGTAGAGCGTGAACGCCAGCAGACCGCTCCAGCTCTTGTCGCGGTTCCAGGGCAGCCGCGGACCGCGCACCAGCACCCCGGACACGGTCGCCATGCCGTCGCCGAACGCCAGCAGCCCCCACACCGCCGCCGCCAGCTCGAGCCGCGCGTGGAACACCACGATCGTGACCAGCACCGCGGCGGGGTACCAGGCGATTCCGGCCGAGAAGCCGCGAGCGCGCTCGTGGTCCCGCAGCAGCGCGCCGCCGGTCAGCCGGTGCAGCACGAACAGGTTGAAGCCGAGCGCCGCCGCCGCGACCAACCCCGCCTGCACGGGGGTCAGGTAGCGCAGCGACAACGCGAGCCCGCCGAAGGCGATATGGACGGTCTTGCGCAGCAGCTCGGTGCGCAGGCTCATTCGCGCGCCCCGCGGAGGTACGAGCGAAGCGCTTCGCGCCAGGGCCGCATCGGACGCCCCAGCAATGCGGCCAGCCGCGAGGTGTCGAGCGCGGAGAACGCCGGCCGCGCCGGTCCGCTGCCGGGGTCGGGCCGCACGGCGATGCGGACCCGTCCGGCGTGACCGGACTCCTCGACGATCGCGCGAGCCAGCTCCAGCCGGCTGCACCAGCCGTCGTTGACGGTGTGGACGATGCCGCTCGCCCCGCGTTCCAGCAGGTCCAGCAGCGCGAGGGCCAGATCGGGGGTCGACGTCGGCGACGAGACGGGAAGCTCCACCACCGACAGCTCGTCGCGTCGCTCGGCCTGGCGCAGGATCGCGTCCACGTAGTGCGGTCGCTCGCGCTCGCCGGGGCCGTACAGCGTCGAGGTGCGGGCGACCAGCGCCGCCGGATGCTCGTCGCGGACCACGCCCTCTCCCTCGAGCTTGGACAGGCCGTAGACCTGGAGCGCCCCGGTCGGATCGTCTTCGCGGTAGGGTCGCCGCCGCCGTCCGTCGAACACGTAGTCGGTGGAGACGTGCGCCAGCGGCACTCCCAGCCGCGCGCAGGCGCCCGCGATCGAGCCCGCCGCGTCGCGGTTGATCCGGAACGCCTCCTCGCGGCGCTCCGGCAGCTCCGCAGCGTTGACGTCGGTGAAGCTCGCGGCATTGATCACCGCCGTCGGACGCAGCCGGGCCAGCGCGGGCTCGATCGTCTCGAGCCGCGCCAAGTCGAGCTCGCGGCGCGTCACTCCCTCGTGGCGCAGCCCGCGCGCGCGGAGCACCGACAGCAACGCCCGGCCGAGCATGCCGCCGGCACCGATCACGACGATGAGGGGCTCGGGACGCATCGGCAACCGCACGCTATCAGAACGAGGTGTCGAGCAGCTTGCCCACGCCGCGCAGGTCGATGCGGAAATAGATGTCGCGGCGCGGCTCGAGCGCGGAGAAGTTGCGATTCAGCTTCTCGACCAGGAACGTGCAGCACTGGGTCGCGTAGGTCACACGCCACCGCCGGTCCGGGATGCGCGCCTGACCCTCGGCGGGGTTGGCGTCGTAGGAACCCTCCAGGTTGACCTGGAGCTTGTTGCGGAACAGGCTGAGCCCCGTCCCGAGACGGAACTGGGTGTCGTCCCGGGTGCCGGCCAGCAGCCCCTCGCGGTGGACGAGTGACACCCGCACCCGGGCGAGCTGTTTGCGCAGCATCCCCGAAACCGCCACGTCGCTGACCCGGTCGAACAGGATGTCGTAGGTGCTTCGCACGTCCAGGCTCAAGGCGTGAGACGGGTTGAAGCGGCCGAACAGCTGGATCGGCGAGTACGGGGTGCTCTCGTCGTCCTGGATCATCCCGTCGCCGTCGACGTCGGCAATGCTGAGGTCGCGCTCGAAGGAGCGGCTCTGGCGCAGCTCCAGGGTCGCGATCTCGACCGGCTCCCCCTCGGCGGGCCCCTTGGGCGTCCCGGCCGCCGCGTCCGGGTCGCTGCCCGGCTCGGCCGGGGCCGGCGACTCGCCGGGCAGGATGATCGGCGTCGCCCCGGCCCCCCGCGACGGGGCGGTCGAGCGCGGACGCTTGGCGAACAGCCGCGAGCGGATCCCGTAGGCCATCGAGGCGCCGGAGCCGTTGAACCGGTCGACCTCGTCGAAGATCAACAGGTCTTCGAGGCGTTCGAAGGTCTCGAGAAAGCCGTAGCTCAGGTTGGGCTCGAAGGTGTGCTTGTACCGTTTCGAGAACCGGCTGTTCGGCGTGTCGTAGATCCTGAAGAACTTGGGGCCCACGATCTCCAGCCCGGCGCCGAACAACGTTCGCGTGACCCCGCGGTCCAGCACCTCGCGCTGCTGTCGGTTGTCGGGGTCGGTGAACAGTCGTTGTTGCTGGGTGTAATGCGTGATACGGGAGGACACGCGAGGCGTGATGTCGAGCCACGGCACCGGCGAGATCGGCGCCGACAGCTCGGGGAAGAAGTCTCCGCGCAGGTAGTCGGCGTCGATCGGGGCGTTCTGTTGCCGGCCGCGCTGCTGGATCGACGCGGCCGATGACTCGAAGCTCAGATACAACGGCGTCTTGCCCAGCCGGCGGCTGCGCCCACGCCACTCGATCTCGGGGAAGGTCTGCTGGACCAGCGCCACGCCGCCCGAAAACAGCTGCTCGCGGCGCATCTCGCGCACGTTGAGGCTGGTCCAGCGTCCGTTGCGCGAGAACTCCAGCCGGGCCAGGATCGTCGGTGACGAGACGAGGTTCAGCTCGCGCTCGAAATCGTTGAAGTAGCTGAAGTCGCTGACCAGGTTGATGTCGGCGACCATCCGGAACCCGTTGCGGAAGTTCTGGGTCTGGCGGTAGGTCGCGCGGTAGCGGCCGCAGGGCTTGTCCAGCGGGCAGTCCGGCACGCCGGTCGAGCCGGCCAGCTCGTCACGGATGTAGAAACCGGTCAGCTCCGCGCGGCCCTGCGCGTTGGGAATCACGCGCAGCGTTCCGCCGGCCCCGAAGCCGGCCTCGGTGTAGAAGCGGCCGAGCAGCGTCAGGTCGGCGCTGCGGCCGATCGGGATGAACAGCTCCTGGCTGATCACGCGTCCGCGCAGCCGGGTGGTGCGGATCTCGGGCAGCAACAGTCCGAACGCGCGGTCCTGCTTGACCGGCCAGATCAGGTACGGCAGGTACAGCACGGGGAAGTTGCCCGTCTTGAGCCGCACGTTGAGCATGTGCGCGTAGCGGTCGACGCGGATGTTGGCGCTGGAGACCGAGAACGACCAGTAGGGCACCGGCTGCGTGCAGGTCGTGACCGTCGCGGACTCCAGGTGCACCTTGTCCGCGCCGATCTTCTCGGCCCGCTTGGCCCAGAACACGAACTCGGACTGGACCTGGCCGATCGCGTTCTCGATCGTCCCGCGGTCCTCCTCGAGATCGTAGGTCAGACGCGTGCCCGCGATGCGGTTGTCCAGCCACACCAGCAGCACGTGGCCCTCGGCCTCGACCCAGCGCCGTGCCGTCACGGTGAGACGGTCGGCCTGGATCCGCGCCCCCTGCCAGGTCAGGGTCACCGATCCCTCGAGGATCACGCGCCCTTCCTGCGTATTCTCCTCGATCCGGTCGGCCACCAGTTCGATGCCCCCGGGCAGCGCCTTGCGCGACTCGGCCCGAACAGGCGCCGCGGCGGGACGCGACCACGCTGGCGTCGACGTGGCGAGCGCGCCGCACATCGCGAGCAGCGTGAGCAACGGTACCAACGGTGTGTTGCGGAGGAGGCGTCGCCGGCAATGCAACATCAACGGGCTCCGAGGCCAGTTTATCCGGGGCCCGTACCCTGTCAACACGGCGCGCTGCGGGGCGCGATCAGAACTGGTCCTGGTACGGGAGGAACGACGCTTCCGGTTCGTCGAGGGGCGTCAGGTCCGCCGGGCCGTCCAACGGCAGCAGCATCGGGATCGCGCGACTGCGCGGACCGCGCCGGAGCCGCCACTCGTCGAGGTGGCGCGTCACCGAGCGGGGCAGCCAGGCGTAGAGCTTGCGCATCCCGTCGCGGCGTGCCTCGGCGGCGCCCACGCGCAGCAGGTCCGCCATCAGCCGCGGGTCGCCGCCGCGGGCGCCGATCTCGCGGACGCTCCACTCGGCGGGCCCGCGGACGGCGATCAGGTAGCCCGTCGGCTCGCCGTCCCGCAACGCCAGGCGGAAGTCGGGTACCAGCGAGGGGTTGCCGAGCCGGTCGAAGAAGCCCAGCGCGCGGACCCGCAAGAACTCCCAGTGCTCCAGATCGCGCAGCACGGCCAGGCGGCGTCCCGCGCACCACGCGTCGTGCATGGCGGCCACGGCCGGGAGATCCTCGCGCCCGAGCCGACGCAGCTCCCAGCCTTGACCCGGGATCCGCGGCGCGCGCGGCAGCCGGCCCCAGACCTCCTCCGCGGGCAGCGCCCTGAAGCCGAGCGCGCCGTAGTAGGCGGTGCCGATATCGGAGAACAGCAGCGCCACGCCGTCTCCGCGCCGGCGGGCTTCGCCGAGCACCAGCCGGAGCATCCGGAACGCGTGCCGGCGGCGACGCTGGGCCGAGGGCGTGAACACCGCACCGATGACGCAGGCGCGGCAGGTACGGTCGAGGAAACGGACGCGCGGGCGGTAGAGCTTGAAGCTCGACAGCACGACGTCGCGCTCGTCGAGCCAGACGTTGAAGCTGAAGTGCCGGCGGGCCCAGGGCGTCGCGCTCAGCTCGTCCCAGAACTCGCGGTAGGCCCGGAGCGACAAGCCGCCGCCCCACAGCGCGTGCGATTCCCGGCAGATGAGGTCGATGTCGGAGTTGCGGGCGATGGCCAGACGCGGCACGCGTTCATGTTAGGTCAGAGGAACTGGTTCCGCGAGTCCATCGGGGTCCCCGCGTGCTCGCAACGGCAACGGTCGGTCTTGCGGCTGCACGCGAAGCAGTAGCCGTGCCGCTCGAAGAACTCGGCCATCTCCTGTTGCCAGGCGTCGAGGATCGACAGGCGGTCAAGCACCGTGAGGCGCCCGGACACCGCGGAGTCGCCGAGCCAGGCCCGCATGTTGGACAGGGAGTCGTGGTACGCCCGTCGCAGCTCGAAAATCGTCATCTCCGAAGCGCTCCTCCACGCCTCGGCTCGTTGCCGCGACCCCCCGGCGTACGACCCGTTCCGGCACGTGGTAGCCGGAAGATTACTCCACGGGGGGTTCCGGGCGGCCCACCGGGCGAATCCGGTGCGGCGAATCTGCCGCGGCCCGGACCCGAACGCGGTGTTTTTTCAATCGGATCCGGCGGTTCGGGGCCACCCGGAGGCGGTGTGGAAAACCTGTGAACGGATCTACGGGAGTTTGGATCGACCGGGCCGCGGCCCGCGCCGACGCGATCGCGACCCTCACCCACAACCTCAGCCTTTGCAACGGGTTGACGGGCCGTCCCTCGAACACGCCCCGGCCGGGATCGGGCAGCGCCGGGCGTCATGGGATTTCCACAACTTGCAACGTTCGCGTGGCTGTCCCAAGTAGTTTTATTTAAAAGACTTCAGCACCCGGCGCGGGCCGGTGGTCGGCCGCGCCGTCTCGGGGTACTCTTCCAGAGAGGCGGTATCGCGGAGGACATCCGGGCCATGGTCGGAAGCGCGAGGGGACCCGTGGTGGGGGTGGTGCTGGCGCTGTTGCTGGCCACACCCGGGCTGGCCCAGGCAGGCGGCGACTCCGCCTCGTGGGCCGACGCGGTGCCGGCCGATCGGGGCGACGCCGTTCGCGTCTACACCAACGCCGATCTCGAGAAATACGCGGTCTACGCGGGGCGGCCCGAGCCGGAACCCGTCGCCGCCGAAAGCTGGGACGCGGTCCAGGAGTTCCTCGACCGGCAGCACCGCCGCATCGACGCCGACCGACGCCACGAGCTGGAGCGCGCGCGGCTGGACCGGCTGTCGGAGCCGGTGATCGCGGTGCCGCGGTACGTTCCCCCGTTCGGTCTCCGACCCTTCTTCCCGGGTTTCCGGCATCTCCACGGGTTCGGCCGGCACGCTCACCGCCCGCCCGCGCCGCCGCGCCTTCCGCACGGAGACGGACGCGGGATCCACGGTCCGGGTCACGGACGGTTCAGCGACCTGAAGGGCGAGGACGCGGTGCCGGGCCCGCCCGCCCACCGGCCGCACAACGGCTCCCGAGTCGGGCCGGCCCGGCCGGCCCCGCAGCGCAGGTCCCGCCACTGAGCGGTCCCCCGGCGCCGCGACAAAAAAAAGCCAGGACCGGGGCCCTGGCTTCCTAGAACGATTCCGTGGAAAGGGGGGATACGGAACCTGGTGTCTAGCTCACGAACTCCTTGAGGTGCGAGCAGTCCTCGGCGGACTGGATCTTCTTCAGCGCCGTCGCCTCGATCTGCCGCACGCGCTCGCGCGACAGGCCCATCACGCGGCCGATCTCCTCCAGCGTGTAGGGCATGTCCCGCCCGATGCCGAACCGCAGGCGGATGATCTCCTCCTCGCGGGCGTTGAGCACCTTGAGCGTCTTCTCGATCTTCTCCCGCAGCTCGCGATCGACCGTGCGCTCCAGCGGATCCGGAGCGTTGGGGTCGGCCACGAACCGCAGCAGGCCCGGGCTGTCGTCGTCCGCCGACATGTCCTCGAGCGCCTGCGGATCCTGGACCACGCCGAGGATCTCCTCGACCTTGGCCACCGGCATGCCGAGCTTGCGCGCGATCTCCTGCGGCGTGGGCTTGCGGCCGAGGGTCTCGGCCAGCTCACGCGCCACGCGGGCGATCTTCTTGATCTTCTCGTTCACGTGCACCGGGATGCGGATGATCCGCGCCTTGTCCGCGATGGCCCGCTCGATGGCCTGCTTGATCCACCAGTAGGCGTAGGTCGAGAACTTGTTCCCGCGCTCGTACTCGAACTTCTCCACCGCCTTCATCAGGCCGATGTTGCCTTCCTGGATCAGGTCCATGAAGGTGATGCCGTGGTTCAGGTACTTCTTCGCGATGTGCACGACCAGGCGCAGGTTGGCCAGGATCAGCGCGTCGCGCGCGTGATTGACGTGCCGCTTCTGCTGCTTGGCCTCGCGCACCAGCGCCGTGACCTTGGGTTCCTTGTACTCGCGGCCGTAGCGGATGAGCTTGGCGTAGAACTCCTCCATGTCGTCCAGCGGCCACTCGCGTCCACGCCTGGGGCCCGACAGGTCGCCGCCCAGCGTGTGCTCCTTGCACTGCTTGGGGAGCTTGAGCGCGAGCTTGGCGATCGCCTGGCGCGCCTCCTGGAGCTCCTTGGCCAGCGCGACCTCCTGATGCTCGTCGATCAGCGGGGTGGCGCCCATCTCGCGCAGGTAGATCGGCAGGATCGCGGCCGTGGGCTTGTCGCCGATCCGGTCGCGCTGCCGCTCGGCCCGGCGCCTCCGCGCCAGGCGCATCTCCGGCAGCACCTCGGCCGAGCCTCGCGCCAGGCGGGCGCGCGTCTCGTCGAAGTCCAGGGTGTCCGGCTGGGTCTTCGTTGCCATGCTCACAGGT
>JBFKMV010000136.1:0-14155 GCA_041629655.1 Candidatus Polarisedimenticolaceae bacterium | reverse complement strand
TGGCCGGATCTCGCGACCGGGCCGCCTCGCCCGCGGCGCCCGCGGGCGGTCCCGAGCCGCCGCGGGTCGCGGTCGGAGGCGCGCCGTGAGCCCGGCGCGACGCGCGCGGTCGCTCGCCGCGGTGCTGGGCGCGGCGGCGCTGGTGGGAGTCGCGCTGACCGGCGTCGCCACCCGGGGCTCGGCTCCGGGCACGCTCGCGGTCCTGCTCGACGCATCGACGTCGGTCGGCGCGGACGAGCGCGCGGCCGCGGCCGCGTGGATCGAGCGCGGGCTGGAACGGCTGCCCTCGTCGGCCACCGCGGCGCGGCTCGCGCTGGGCGACGGCGCGGCGCCGGTCCCGGCACTGGACGCCGCCGCCGGCGCCGGCGTCACCGACATCGGCCGCGCGCTCGACCAGGCGGTCCGGCTCGTGATCGGTTCCGGGGGCGGCCGCGTGCTGCTGGCGACCGACGGCGCGGATACGCATGGGGACGGGTTTGCCGCGGTGGCGCGCGCGCGCGCGGCCGGCGTCCCGATCGACGTGCTGCCGCTCGGCCGGGCCCGCGCCGCGGAGGCGGGGATCGAGTCGATGGATGCGCCGCCGACCGTCGGGCCCGGCGAGGTGTTCAGCGTGAGCGTGCTCGTGCGCTCGACCGTCGACCAGTCGGCGCGCGTCGAGCTGGCACGCGACGGGACCGTGGTCGCGAGCCGCGACGGAGCGGTCCGTGCCGGCGCGCTCCACGCGTTTTCGTTGCCGGTGCGCGCGGGCACGCGGCCGTTCGACCTGGTCGCCGTGCTGCGCGCCGAGCGCGACGGCGACGCCGGCAACAACCTGGCCCGCGTAACGGTGGGCGTCGGGAGCCGCCCGCGGATCGCGGCGATCGGGCCGGCGGTTTCCACGGGGACGGCGGTGGAACGGTTCGAGCGGGTACCCCCGGAAGCGGTGCTCTCCCGCTACGACGCGGTGTTGCTCGGCACGGCGCCGGACGCGCTGCCGTCGCCCGCCGAGCAGGCCCGGCTGGCGGCCTACGTCCGCGCGGGCGGCGGGCTCGTGGCCCGGGTCTCGGACCCCGAAGCCGCGGCGCGGCTGCGCGGTGGCGCGCTGGAGGCGGTGCTGCCCGCGCGCCTGCGCCCGCCGCGCCGGGACGAGGACGAGACCGCGCTGGTGCTGCTGATCGACCGCTCGGGCAGCATGGACCGCCCCGAGCAGGGCCGGACGCCCGTGGCGGTGGCCCTGGACGCGGCGGAGGCGCTGGCGTCGTTGCTGGAGCGGAGCGACCGTCTGGGCATCGTGCTGTTCGACGTCGCGGCGCACCCCGTTCGTCCGCTGGCACCGATCGATGCGGGCGGCAGCGTGACCCCGTCGATCCCGGACGCGCTCGCGGAAGGGGGCACCGACTGGTCCCCGGCGCTGGACCTCGCCCTGAGCTGGCTCGCCGAGGACCGCGCGCCGCGGCGCCACGTCGTGTTGATCAGCGACGGCCGGCTGGCACCCGGCGCCAGCGGCCTGCCCTCGCGCCGCTGGCCCGAGGGCGTGACGCTCTCGACGGTATCGATCGGGGAGCGCGCGGACCTGGCGACTATGGCGCGCCTGGCCGCCGAGCACGGCGGGCGTCACGATCGCGTCGTACGGGCCGCGGAGCTGCCGGCGGTGCTGCAGCGCGAGGTGGCCTCGCTGACGCCGGCCGTGACGCTGCCCGCGCCGCTGGTGCTGCGACCGGCGCCCGGGTTCTCCGGGGTGCTCCCGGTCTTGCGGCTGGAGCCGCGCCGGGCGGCGACGGGCGACCCGGCGGCGATGCTGCGGGTGGACCCGCGCGAGGAGGCGGAGATCGCGCTGCGCGCCGACGACGACGCGCCGGGCCTGGCCTTCGCGACCGTCGGCTGGGGACGCACCGGGCTGTCGACGTTCGACCCCGCGGCACGGGGAGCGGATGCCGGCGCGGTGACGGCGTTGGCGCTCCAGCGGGTCGCGGGATCGCGGCGCTTCGCGGCCGACGCGCCGGTGCTGCGCGGCCGCGGCGCCTGGGTCGACGTGGACGTGCTGAGCGACGGGCCCGGCGAGGCGCGGGTGCGGTACCCGTCCGGCCGCGAGGAGCTCCTGGCGTTGGCGCCTCTGGCGCCGGGCAGGCTGCGCGGCTCGTTCCTGGCCGCGGAGGCGGGGGAGTACCGCGTCGACGTGGCCGGCCGGCGCGCGCGGTTCGCGGCGGCGACGGTTCCCGAGCGCGCGGTGCTGCCGGCCGACCCCGCCTGGCCCGAGCGGGTGGCGGGCACGACCGCCGGCCGCGTGCTGTCGATGGACGGGGCGCCGACCGAAACGGCGCTGCTGGCGGGACGGCGCGAACACATTCGAGACCTGGTTCCGGGGCTGTTGGCCCTGGCCGCATTGATCTTCTTCGGGGACGTGGCCCTGCGAGCGCGCCGCGTCGGGAAAAGGACTTAGTCATGAGTTGCCGCGAGCTGATCGGAATCCTGGCCCTGGCGGTGTGCGTCGTGTCGGCGCCGGCCGCCGCGGAGACGCTCACGGGCCGCGTGTCGAACGCCGTGACCGGGGACGCGGTCCCCGGCGCCCGCGTCGAGATCGACGGTACCGGCGTCGCCGGCGCGACGGACCGCAAGGGCGAGTTCGAGCTGGCGCGCGCGCCGCAGGACGGCGAGTCGCTGGTCGTGCGGGCCGCGGGCTACGCGGGCGTCACGTTGAGCGGTGCCGAGCTGCAGCGGGACGGCCGGGGGATCCGCATCCGGCTCGATCCGGCGCCGGGCGGATTCCGCGAGAGCGTCGTGGTCACGGGAACGCGGACGTCGACCCCGCTGGCGGAGGTTCCCGGGGCGGTCTCGGTCCTCGAGCGCGAGGATCTCGCGGCCACGCCCAGCTCGAACCTGGCCGACGCCGTCGCCACCAGCGCCGGGATCCACCAGTTCACCGCGTTCGGCAATCCGCTCGACTTCGGCATGAACGCTCGCGGGTTCACCGGCGGGGGCACCTCGAGCTACCTCCTGGTGCTGGTCGACGGCGTGCCGGTCAACGACCTCGACACCAGCCTCGTCGACTGGAACCTGGTCCCGCTGGACCGCGTCGAGCGCATCGAGGTCCAGCGCGGGCCCGCGTCGGCGGCCTACGGCGACAACGCGCTGGGCGGCGTGGTGCACGTGTTCACCACGCCGGTTCCGGACGGCGGCACCACGTCGCTGGAGGGCGGCGGCGGGTCGTTCGGCGAGCGTCACGGCGAGCTGTACCACGCCGGGCGGAGCGGTCGCGTGGGGTACGGCGTCTCGCTGGCGCGTCGCGAGCTGGACGGTTACCGCGACCGTAGCGGGTACGAGAGCCAGGTATTGACCGGGCGTCTCGCCTTCGAGCTCGGCGACCGGACCGAGCTGATGCTGTCGAGCGTCAACAACTGGCTCGAGACGGAGTCGCCCGGCCCGATCACCCGGCAGCAGGTCGAGCAGGACCGCCGGCAGGCCGGCTACGCGTTCGACGGCTGGGACCAGGACCGCAACCTGCTCTCCGCCACCATCCGGCACGCCTGGCCGGGCGGGGCCCGGCTGACCGCCGGCCTGGCGCATCGCATCAAGGACGCCCGCAACCTGCTCACGCTGCCGCTCGAGGTGCAGATCGGCGACATGCTGTTCCCCAGCTTCGACGCCAAGCAGCAGACGGTGGACGCCCGCACCACGTCGCTGGACGCGCGGATCGAGCGCACCTGGAGCGGCGGCGCGACGGCGCACCGCCTGATCGCCGGTGTCGAGGCCGGCGCCGGCAGCTTCGACAGCTTGTACCGCGAGGTCGACGACAGCGGGCAGTCGGGCGCTCCGATCGCCGACGGCGACGGGTCGCGCAACGTCTACGCGGTCTACCTGCAGGACCAGATCGAGCTGCCGGGCCCGCTCGATCTGCTGGTCGGCGTGCGCTACGACCGGTTCGAGGACGAGTTCGACGAGCGCCTGGCCGACGACGGCGATCCGGCGACGGTGATGCGGCTGGACTCCGACGCGGACGAGCTGTCGCCCAAGCTGGGGCTGACCTGGGAGTACGCCGAGGGCGGAAGCCTGTACCTCCAGGCGCTGTGGGGCTTCCGGGCGCCGACCGTGGAGCAGCTGTTCGACCAGCGGCAGCCGTTCGACAGCAATCTGTCCAACGCCGGTCTCGAGCCGCAGCGCGTCCGGAGCTACGAGGCGGGCCTGCGCCAGGCGCTCGGCGAGCACGCCGGGGTCGACCTCGCGGTCTACTGGCTGCGCGCGCGGAACGAGATCGAGTTCGACCCGGCCACGTTCAGCTTCGGCAACATCGGCCGCAGCCGGCACCGCGGCGCGGAGTTGACGTTGACCGGCCGGACCGGGCCGTTGGGCACGTTCCTGACCTACACCTTCCAGCAGGCCGAGCACGACGTCGGTCCGGCCGCGGGCCGCCAGATCAAGTACGTCCCGGAGCACCTCGGCAGCGTCGGCGTCCGCTACGGCGAGCCCGCGGGCTGGAGCGGGAGCGCGGTGTACCGCGTCGTCGGCAGCCAGTACATCGACGACGAGAACGCGACGGTGCTCGGCTCGTACGGCACGCTCGATCTCCAGGCCGGCTACCGGTTCCGTTCGGTCGAGCTGTTCCTGCGCGTGTTGAACGCGCTCGACGAGCGGTACTCGACCAACGCCTTCCTGGTGCCGCGCTTCACCGTCGTGCCGGGCCCGGACATCCCGACCACCACGGTGTTCTACCCCTCGCCGGACCGCTCGATCCGGGGCGGTCTGCGCTGGACTTCCAGCGGAAACCGCTGAGGACCGGGGCGCAGCAGGATGACGGACACCGAAGCGGCCATCCGTACGACGGCGGCCCGGCTCGCGGGCCCGCCGCGCTGGTTCATCGTGGCCACCGCCGCCGCGACGCTCTCGATCCTGTTCATGGCGGTCGCCGAGACGACGCTGTGGACCCACTTCCTCGTCGACCGCGGCGAGTACCTGTCGCTGCTCGGCCTCGGCTTCGTGCTGGCGGTGGGCCTGTGGCTGTTCCGGCAGAACCGCTTGCTGGCCTCGCTGCCGCTGGCGATCCCGTGGCTGATCTACCCCGTGCTGACCCAGGGCGACCAGCTGATCGACAATCTCTCGATCCACTGGATGCGCGCGGTGAGCCACCTGATCCTGGCCGTGCTGTTCGGCGCTCCGGTGTGGGTGCTGCTGCTGGCGGCGCGCTCGTTGCTGGCCCCGCGGCCCGGACGGCCGGCGCGCGTGCCGGCCTGGGCGTTCGTGCTGCCGGGGCTGCCCCAGATCGCCCGGGGTCGCGACCGCGAGGGCGGCGTGATGCTGGTGCTGAGCCTGCTGCTGCTCGAGGTCTGGATCGCCCAGCGCTACCTCGGATCGCTGATGATCGCGACCTTGATCCTGATCGGTCTCGGCTACCTGTTCGCGGTCTCGCTCGTCCCGGCGGGCCGGGCACCGCGCTGGTCCGGGGTGCGCGGACAGCGCGCGGCGCTGGTGCTGCTGCTGGCCGGAGTGGCGCTGTCGCTGGGGATCTACCTCGGGTTCAAGAACCGGCCCGGGGCCTACCAGGGCAGCCCGCACTACTACCACGATCCCGCCCAGGCCGACGCGGCGTACCCGATGCAGGCGGTCGCGGTGCCTGCGGCACCGGCCGGCGCCGTCGACGCGGCGACGGCGGCCGAGCTGCGCGAGGTGCTGGCGGGCTACGGCGCGGCGCTGGAGCGCCTGTTCGACGCCTACTACGTGCTCGACCGCAACTACAACTACGCCTTCCACAACGAGCTGTTCATGCGCCACACCCCGGTGCTGCCGGAGTTCCGCCGCCGCGCGCTGGAGACCGCGACCGAGGCGCGCCGGCTGGCCGCGGATACCGACGCGCGGCTGGAGGCGCTCGAACCCGCGCTGGGGCAGCACGCGGCGCTGCGCGCGCTGGCCGCCGAGGCCCGGAGCTACGTCGCGTTCAACCTGCGCCGCGCGACGATGCTGGAGGAGCTGAGCGCGGGCTTCGAGCGGACGCGGGCCGGGCTCCAGCACGCCACGCATCTCTACGAAGGGGAGGGCAAGGTGCTCGGCGAGCGGCTGATGCAGGCGCTGGGCAAGCACGGCGCGGTGACCGGGCACCCCGAGCTGGGCCGGCTGGCGGCGCCGCTGGTCGCCTCGGGCGAGCGGATCCGGGACGCCTACGCGAACCGCATCGTGGGCTTCTGACGATGCGCGAGAGGAAACGATGGGCTTCGAGCACAGGACCGACAGCGGAAAGACGATGACGCCCGGGGAGCTGCGCGAGGTGGCGTTGCGCGTGGTCAAGGAGTGCCGCTTCCCGATGTTCGGCTCGGTGGAGGGCGACGCGCCGCGGCTGCGCCCGGTCTCGCCGGCCTGGGTCGACGGCTTCACGGTCTGGGTCGGCTCGATGAAGAGCTCGGGCAAGACGGAGCAGATCCGCGCCAACGACAAGGTCGAGCTGTGCTTCATGACCGAGGAGCACGACCAGGTGCGGCTGCGCGGCCGCGCCATCGAGACCACCGACCGCGAGCGGCGGCTCGAGATCTGGAACCGTTACACGCTGCTGCGCAAGTACTTCAAGAGCGTCGACAACCCCGAGTTCATCCTCTACGAGGTGCGTCCCGAGCGCGTGCTGTACATGAAGGAGTGGGAGCTCGAGTACAAGGAGGTCGCGCTGTGACCCGCTGGGTGCTGGCGTGGCTGCTGTTCCTGGCCGCGCTGATCGCGATGTTCGTGCTGATGGGCGAGGTGGACGCGATCCGGCACCTCGAGGGCAAGTCCCGCGCCGCCGCGGCGGTGACCAGCATCGCGCTGATGGCCTCGGACATCTTCCTGCCCATCCCGTCCAGCATCGTGATGACCTTCAACGGCACGCTGTTCTCGCTGGTGCCCGGGGCGCTGGTCTCGCTGGCGGGGCTGCTCTCCGGCGCGGTGCTGGGCTACTGGGTCTCGCGCTGGTACGGCAAGCGGGTGCTGCGGCTGATCGTCGGCAACCGCGCCGACGACACCGTCAAGCCGTTCTTCGACCGCTTCGGCGTGCTGGCCGTGATCCTCAGCCGCCCGATCCCGCTGATCGCCGAGACGATCACCTGCATGGCGGGGACCGCGGACATGCGCTTTGGCCCGTTCATGCTCGGGCAGGTGCTCGGCGGCGTGCCGCTGGCGTTCGGCTACGCCTGGGCGGGAGAGTACGCCGGCGACCACCACAGCGCGTTCCTGGCGCTGTTCGTGGCCGTTGCGGTGCCCTCGGCGCTGTGGTTCCTGTGGGCGGCCACGCGGCAGGTGCGGCAGCGCGGTGTTTGACCGGAAGCAGGAGGTGCTGACATGAAGGAGATCATTCCCGGGGTCCTGCACTGGACCGTCACCCATCCCAAGATCAAAATCGAGGTCAGCTCGTACTACCTGGTCGACGAGCGGGTGCTGATCGACCCGCTGGTCCCGGCCGCGGGTCTCGAATCCCTCCCGGGCCGGCCCGCGCACGTGCTGCTGACCAACCGCCACCACTACCGCGACAGCGGGCGGTTCGTCGATCGGTTCGGCTGCGGCGTCCGCTGCGTCGAGCAGGGGATGCACGAGTTCCAGGGCGGCGAGCCGGTGGAGGGCTTCCACTTCGGCGACCGGCTGCCCGGAGGGATCGAGGCGATCGAGATCGGCGCGATCTGTCCCGACGAGACGGCGTTGCTGATCCCGAAGCACGGCGGGATCGTCGCGCTGGCCGACGGAGTGGTCCGGCAGGCGGACGGACCGCTGGGCTTCGTGCCCGAGGCCTACATGGGCGACGATCCGGAGGCGATCAAGCGCGGGCTGCGCGAGGCCTACCGGCGCCTGCTGGATCGCGAGTTCGACCATCTGCTGCTGGCGCACGGGTGGCCCGTGATCGGGGGTGGGAAGGCGGCGTTGCGGGAGTTCGTGGGGTGAGCGGAGCCTCGATACGCGCGGAATGGTCGTGCTGTTGCTGAGTCGCGCCGTCGAGCCGCGGGACGGCGACGAGCGGTGAGCGAGCCACGGCCCCGCGGCTTCGCCCGCCTGCTCGCGGAGCGCCAACCCGACCCGGCCGGCCGGAGCTGGATCTTCGTGCCCTACGACCAGCTCAACGACGGCATCGGCCCGCTGGCGCGCGAGGACCCGTCCGGGCTGGGCATCATCGTGATCGAGAGCCCGTGGAAGGCGGCGCGCCGGCCGTACCACAAGCAGAAGCTGGCCCTGGTGCTGGCCAACCTGCGCCACTTCGCGCTGGAGCAGGCCGAACGCGGCGTGGCGGTGCGGCACGTGGTGGCCGAGGGTCCCTACGGGCCGGCGCTCCGGGAGGCGATCGAGGCCCTCGAGCCGGGCGAGCCGGTCCGCGTGATGGAGCCCGCCGAGCGCGAGCTGCGCGTCGACCTGCAGCCCCTGATCGACGCCGGCGCGGTGGAGACGATCCCGCACGAGGGCTGGCTGACCACCCGCGACCAGTTCGAGCGCAGCGTGAACGACCCGCCGTGGCGGATGGACGCGTTCTACCGGCTGGTGCGCCGCGAGAGCGGTGTGCTGATGCGGGACGGCAAGCCCGAGGGCGGCAAGTACAGCTTCGATGCCGAAAACCGCAAGCCCTGGAAGGGGAAGCCCCCGGCGCCCGAGCCGCCGGAGTTCCCCCCCGACCCGGTCAAGCAGGAGGTCGGCGAGCTGATCGAATCGCGTTTCGCGAAGCACCCGGGCACGCTGGCCCCGGACGCCCTGCCGGCGACCCGCGCCGACGCCGACGAGCTGTGGAGCTGGGCGCGGCGCGAGTGCCTGCCGACGTTCGGTCCCTACGAGGATGCGATGTCGGTGCGCTCGACCGGCCTGTTCCACACGCGCGTTTCGGGCCTGCTCAACCTGCAGCGGATCCTGCCGCGCGCGATCCTGCGCGACGTCGCGGAGCTGGACATCCCGCTGGCGAGCAAGGAGGGCTTCGTCCGGCAGGTGCTGGGCTGGCGCGAGTTCATGCGGCACGTCCACGCCGCCACCGACGGTTTGCGGAAGCTGCCCGGTGAGGACGGCGCCGGGGGAACGGCGCCATCGTTTCTCGGTGCCCGCAATCCGCTGCCGCCGGCGTTCTGGGGCACGCCCTCGGGCCTGGCCTGCCTCGACCGCGTCGTGGGCGACGTGTGGGAAGAAGGCTACAGCCACCACATCACGCGGTTGATGGTGCTGTCCAACCTGGCCACGCTGCTCGACGTCTCGCCGCGCGAGCTGACCGACTGGTTCTGGGTCGCCTACACCGACGCCTACGACTGGGTGGTCGAGCCCAACGTGCTCGGGATGGGGACGTTCGCGCTCGGCGACCTGTTCACGACGAAGCCCTACGTCTCCGGCGCGGCGTACATCGACCGCATGAGCGATTACTGCGCGGAGTGCGCCTTCCACCCCAAGCGCGACTGCCCGGTCACGCCGCTCTACTGGGCCTTTCTCGACCGCCACGCCGGGCGTCTCGGGGACAATCCGCGGATGCGGCTCCCGCTGAGCTCGCTGAAAAAGCGCGGCGCCGCCCGGCGCCGCACCGACCGCGCGACCTACGAGACGGTCCGGGATCGCCTGGACCGCGGCGAGCGCCTGGACGATGGACGTTAGAACCGCGCGCGACGCTCTGCTAGCATGACCGACCTGTGATTACCGCCAAAAAAGAGGGAAGCATGGACAAGCAGAAGCTGATCGACAAGCTCAACGAGGACCTGGCCAACGAGTTCTCGGCGATCATCCAGTACATCACCTACGCCGCCCGCTCGACCGGTCCGTACCGGCCCCAGCTGGTGCAGTTCTTCCTGGCCGAGGTCGCCGACGAGCAGCTCCACGCGCAGTTCCTGGCCAACAAGATCGTGGCGCTCGGCGGGGTGCCGACCACCGAGGCCGCGCCCGTGCCCGCGGTCAAGAGCAACCGCGACATGCTGCACGCGATCCTGGAGGCCGAGCGCGGCGCGATCAAGGGCTACTCCGAGCGCGCCCGGCAGGCCGAGCAGTTCGGCGACAAGGGCCTGCAGGTGCAGCTCGAGGACATGGTGCGCGACGAGAGCAACCACGCCGAGGAGACCGAGCGGATCCTCCGCGACTGGCCGGTCTGATCATGTCGCCGCTCCAACGCGGAAAGCTCCTGTTCTGCCTCGCGGCCGGCATCTCGTTCCTGCTCAGCGTCGGGCTGTGGTTCGGCGGGTACAAGCAGCAGGGCCTGTTCGTGGGCCTGTGGGTGCCGTCGATCCTCGCGCTGGGCGCGTTGCTGCTGTCCGGCCGGAGCGCCCGCTAATGCCCGAGCTGTTGCTGTTCGGGATCGGGCTGCTGGTCACGCTGGTGGTGGGCCTGGCGGTGTGGTCCGTGGGCGTGATGGACCTCGACGAGTCGCGCTTCCGCACCGCCTCGGATTCGACCCGGCCGGACGACGGAACGCGTCGGTGAGCGCGGACGACCGGGCACGGCCGGTCCACCTGGTGATCGGTGCCGGTGGCGGCATCGGCACGGCGACGGCCCGGGCCCTGGCGGCCGCGGGTGCCGGCGTGATCCTCGCCGGCCGCCACCCGGAGCGGCTGCGCACGCTGGCCGGCGAGACGGATGCCGCCACGGTCACCCTCGACGCCAGCGAGCCGGAGGCCGTCGAAGCCGCCTTCCGGGACGCCGTGGAACGGCACGGCCGGCTGGACGGGGTGGTCAACTGCGCGGGCTCGCTGCTGCTCAAGCCGGCGCACCTGACTTCACCGGAGGAGTGGCGGGACACGCTGTCGGCCAACCTGGGCACGTCGTTCGCGGTGGTCCGCGCCGCCGGGCGGGTGATGAAGAACGCCGGTGCCGTGGTGCTGATCTCGTCCGCCGCCGCGCGCATCGGCCTGTCGAACCACGAGGCGATCGCCGCCGCCAAGGCCGGCGTGATCGGCCTGGCGCTGTCGGCCGCGGCCACTTACTCGACGCGCGGGCTGCGTTTCAACGTGGTGGCGCCGGGGCTGGTGCGCACGCCGATGACGGAGCGGATCACGTCCAACGAGAGCGCGGCCAAGGCCTCCAGCGACCTGCACGCGCTGGGGCGGCTCGGCGAGCCGGAGGACGTGGCGCGCATGATCGCCTGGCTGCTCGACCCCGCGCAGTCCTGGATCACGGGGCAAGTCTTCGGCGTCGACGGCGGCCTGGCCACCGTGCGCAGCCGCCGCGGCTAGCGGGGCCCGGGGGCCGCCGGTCGCCGGCAGCAAATCGCCGATGCGCGTTCTGGTCACGGGTGCGACGGGGTTCATCGGCTACGCGGTGGCCCGGCTGCTCGCCGAGCACGGCATTCGCCCGCGGCTGCTGGTGCGGCGCCCCGAGCGCGGCCTGCTGCTGCGGGGGTTCGACGCCGAGCCGGTGTTCGGCGACCTGGAGAGCGCCGCGGGTCTCGAGCGGGCCGTCGCGGGCATGGACGCGGTGATCCACCTCGCGGCGCGCGCGACCTTCGAGGAATACCGACTGCTCAAGCCGAGCATCGTCGACGGCTCCGAGAAGTTGATCGCCGCCGCGGCGCGCGCCGGCGTGCGACGGTTCGTCTACGGCAGCAGCCTGTTCGTCTACGACGGCCAGCCCGAGCCGATCGACGAGACCACCGGGCCGCGGCCCCGGCTGGCCTACGGGCGCGCCAAGCTGGAGGCCGAGCGGCGGCTGTCGGAGGTCGCGGGGTCGGCGGGGATGCAGCTGGCCTTGCTGCGGCTGCCGCACGTCTACGGCGCGCGCGACCTGTTCTTCTCCAAGGTCTCGCGCGGGCGGCTGATCGTGCCGGGCCGGGGCGACAACCTGTTCTCGCACCTGCACGTCCGCGACTGCGCGCGGCTGCTGGTCGCGGCGGCCGAGCGCGGGCTCCACGGCTGCTGGCCGGTCGGCGATCGCCGCGCGACCCCCTGGCACGAGTTCTTCGAGATCGTGCGCGACCATTACCCCCGCTTCCGTTACCTGCGGCTGCCGGCGGCGGTGGCGCTGGCCGGGGCGCGGGTGCTGCGCCCGTTCCAGCTGATCCGCGCCCGGCCGACGATCCTGACCACCGGCAGCGTCGTCGGCTGGAATCTCAACCTGAACGTGCGGCCGGACGTGCTGTGGAGCGACCTCGACCTGGAGCCGGAGTACCCTACGATCGAGGAGGGCATCCCGGCCGCGCTCGACGAGTGCGTGGCGTTCCGCTGGCTGCACCCGGTCGAGGACCGCCGCGGGGCCTGAGCCTGTCCCCATGGAGCAAGCCACCACGCGAGTCCACTGCCCGCACGGCGAGGAGTGCGGGGCCTGCGGCCTGCTCGACGTCGACTACGCCGAGCAGCTCGA
Source organism: Candidatus Polarisedimenticolaceae bacterium (assembly GCA_041629655.1). Taxonomy (GTDB): domain Bacteria; phylum Acidobacteriota; class Polarisedimenticolia; order Polarisedimenticolales; family Polarisedimenticolaceae; genus JBFKMV01. The sequence goes on along the minus strand of JBFKMV010000136.1, from coordinate 1,930 downwards.
GCGCAAGCGCGAGGTCGTGGCCCAGGCGCTGGCCCGGCACCCCGGGCTGAGCCGGATCCGGCCGCTGCCGACCCTGCCCTCGCCGCTCCGCGCCGCCTACCGCAGCCGGGCCAAGCTGGCGATCGGGATCTCGCACAAGGGCGGTTTGCGCGTCGGCTACTTCCGCGCCGGCACGCGCGAGATCGTCAACGCGCCGGACTGCCGCGTGCTGCTTCCGGAGCTGCTGGAGACCACGCGCCGGATCCGCCGCTTCCTCGCGGAACGTCCGAGCTTCCCGCGCAGCCTGCGTCACGTCGACCTGCGCTGCGGCAGCGACCCCGCGCGGCAGCACCTGACGCTGGTGTTCCGCGCGGCCGATCTGCCGCCGTTCCCGCTCGAGGCGCTGCGCCAGAGCTGCCGGCACGTCGTCGGAATCTCGGTCAATCTCAACCCCTCGGCCGGCCCGCAGGTGATCCGCGGCCCGGTGCGTCCGCTGTGGGGCGAGCGCGAGGTGTGGGTCGAGCACGCCGGCTTCCGGCTCCGCGTCTCGCCGGCCGCGTTCTTCCAGGTCAACCTGGCGCTGCTGCCGAAGATCCACGAACTGATGGAGCGCTTCCTCGAGCGCGGCACCGCGCTGGCCGACCTCTACGCCGGCGTCGGCACCCACGGCCTGGCGCTGTCGCGGCGCTTCCGCCGCCTGTTCTTCGCCGAGGGCCACCGGAGCGCCGTCGCCGACCTCAAGTCGACCCTCCGCGCGCACCGCCTGACGGACTTCCGGATCTCCCCGGTCGCCGTGGAGCGCGGCCTCGGCCGGCTACGCGACGCCGCCCCCGACGCCGTCGTGCTCAACCCCTCCCGCGCCGGCGCGCGCGAGGCCGTGCTGGACGCGATCGCGCAGACCCCGGCGAGGAAGCTGGCCTACCTGTCCTGCGACCCGGCCACGCTGTGCCGCGATCTGGACATCCTGCGCACCAAGGGCTTTAACGTCGTCTCCGTCCAGCCCATCGACATGATGCCGCAGACCCGGCAGGTCGAGGCGCTGGCGTTGCTGACGCGGGCGGGGCGGGGAAGGGGAGCCCGCAGGGGTCGACGGGCGGGCGGTGCGCAGAGCCTTCCCGAGTGACAGTCCATGCTCGTTTTCAAAGCAGTCGTGTTTGCCCTGACAACCGCCGTGATCGTCTGCGTTTCCCGTCGTTCCCTCCTGGCTCCCCGGTCTCACGGTTTCTACCGCGCCTTCGCATGGGAAGCGATCCTGATCCTGATCCTGCTGAATCTCGACACATGGTTTCGCGAACCGTATTCCTGGCACCAGCTGGTCTCCTGGTTCCTGCTGACGGTCTGCACATTCCTGGTCATCCACGGCGCCCTTCTGCTCAGAGCGAAGGGGAAGCCAGACGCGCAACGGGACGACGTGTGTCTCCTGGGAATCGAAAAGACCACCGCGCTCGTCACCACTGGCGCATATCGGTATATCCGCCACCCGATCTACAGTTCATTGTTGTTCCTCGCCTGGGGAGCCTTCTTCAAACGTCCTTCCTGGGTCGGTGGCCTGCTGGCCTCGAGTACGACCCTGTTCCTGTTGGCAACCGCCAGAACGGAGGAATCGGAGAACCTTGCCTACTTCGGCCCAGCGTACGCTGAATACATGAAACGAACCAAGCTGTTCATCCCGTTCTTGTTCTGAGCGATACCGGACCCCACTGCCTCGAGACCGGCGCCGTCGTCGTCGCCTCAGCGATTGGCAGGGGAAAGGAAGCCAATCATCGGCCTGGCGCGCCTGCGAACAGCGATCTACGAGGGCCGTTGACGGCGTTCGAGTGTGCGCCTACGATGGTCCCGGCGAGCGGGAATAGCTCAGTTGGTAGAGCATCAGCTTCCCAAGCTGAGGGTCGCGGGTTCGAGTCCCGTTTCCCGCTCCAGGTAGTCGCGCCGACCGGGGAAGTCCGACCCC
>JBFKMV010000135.1:0-14232 GCA_041629655.1 Candidatus Polarisedimenticolaceae bacterium | reverse complement strand
GGCGCTGTTCTGGCTGACATTGTGCAGCGTGGTCGCCGTCTGGACGGCGCGCCGCTTGCGGGTCACCGCGGAGCGGCTGGGCTTCGGGTTGGGCGTGCTGGCCGCGTTCAACGTGACTGTGGCGCGCGAGGGCCTGATCGTGTCCTCGCTGGTGCTGCTGGCCGCCGCGCTGCTGACGGCAGCCGCCGGTTTCCTGAGCACGACCCGGCCGCGGCGGGCGCTGACGGTCGTGGCCCTGTTGCTGTCCGCGCTGACCAGCGCCTGGGTCGCCCGGGACAACCTGCGGCTGCGTCGCCCCGACACGCAGCTGCGGGTCGAGGTCAGCGGCGTCGAGCGCCCGAACCTCGTGCTGATCACGCTCGACACGGTGCGCGCTCACCATCTCGCGCCGTACGGCCACCACCGCGTCACCACCCCGCGACTCGACGCCTGGGTCAAGCGGCACGCCGTCACGTTCACCGACGCCCGCTCGGTCAGCTCCTGGACGCTGCCGTCGCATGCCTCGATGTTCACCGGTCTGTACCCGGCGCAGCACGGCGCCGACCATCCCCGCATTCCCGACTCCCAGACCGTGCCGGTCGGGCCGTGGCCGGCCGAGCCGTTACGCGACGACGTGCCCGCGCTGGCGGAGCGGCTGGCCGCGCAGGGCTACCGCACCGCGGCGATTGTGTCCAACGACGTCTACCTGGCCCACGAGTTCGCCGTCGACCGCGGTTTCGAGCACTACGACGACCGTCGCGCGACGCGCTGGCGGGGACGCTTCTTGACCCTCGTCCAGCTGGCCGGCTGGCGGCTCGACCTCGGCCAACGGGCCTACCGCGACGCGACGACGGTGACCGACCTGGCGCTGCGCCGGCTGGAGCGCGACTCCGCGGACGCCCCGTTCTTCCTGTTCGTCAACTACATGGACGCCCACTGGCCGTACCTGCCGCCGCGCCCGTGGAACCGCGCCTTCAACGCCCGGCAGCCGGTGGACCCGCTGGTCTCGGACGCGCGCCTGGAGCCGTTGTTGTACGACCGCGAGCTCGCGTACCTGGACCACGAGCTGGACCGCTTCCTGAACGGGCTGGCCGAGCGCGAGCTGCTCGACGGCACCGTCGTGATCGTGACGTCCGATCACGGCGAGGCGTTCGGCGAGCACGGGGTGTGGCGTCACGACTCGACGCTGTACGAGGAAGTGATCCGCGTCCCGCTGTACGTCAAGCGGGCCGGTTCCGCGGAAGCCGGGACCCTCGATACGCGGCGCGTCACCAGCACCGACATCTACGGAATCGCGCTGCGAGAGCTGGGCTTCGAGCAGGGAGCCCTCGCGGCCGTCATGGATGCGCACGGCGAGCCCGTGATTGCCGAGTGGTACCGTTCGCCCGAGCTGACCCGCAAGAAAGCCCGGGCCGACGTCGACGTCGATCGCGACCTGGTGGCGTGGCTCGACGGACCGCTCAAGTTCATCGTCGACTCGCGGGGCCAGGTCGAGGTCTACGACCTGGAGCGCGATCCCGGGGAGCAGCTCGACCTGAACCGGGATCCAGAGCGCGAGGAACGTGCGTTGCTGCGCGCCCGCGACTGGTGGTCGTCCCACCCGCCGCGCGGCGTGACCGAACGCGAGGCGATCGATCCGGAGCTGCTGGAGCGACTGCGCACCCTCGGATATGTCGATTGAGGCGCGAGCGGCCCGGAGCCCCTACAATCCGAGCGAAGGTGAGTCGACCGAACAGGAGAGCCCGCATGCGCATCCACCCGCTTCTGCCCACGATCCTGTTGTTGCCGGCGCTGGCGCTGTGCCTGCCGGCGAGCGGCTGTTCCTCGTTGATCTCGGCGATCGAGTCGATGCCGGCCGCCGCCTCCTCGACCCCCGAGGACGGCCTGCGCGAGGCGCTCCGCATCGGCACCGGCCGGGCCGTGGACCGGGTCGGACGGGACGGGGGGTTCCTGGGCGACGCCGCCCTGCGCATCGAGGTGCCGGAGAAGCTCGACGATCTCTCCCGCGCGCTACGCGTGGTCGGGCGCGGAGACCTGGTCGACGAGTTCGTGACCAGCATGAACCGCGCGGCCGAGGCCGCGGCGCCGCTGGCCACCGACGTGTTCGTGGACACGATCCGTGGCATGACCTTCGCCGACGCGATGACGATCATCCGCGGCAGCGAGCACGAGGCGACCGACTACTTTCGCGCCAACGCCGGCCCGCGCCTGGCCGGGCTGTTCGGCCCGATCGTCGATCGCAAGCTGGACGAGGTGGGAGCGACCCGTTCGTTCAACGAGCTGATGGAACGGATCAACCGCATGCCGCTGGTCGAGCGGCCGGTGTTCGATCTCGAGCAGTACGTGACCGGGCGGGCGCTGGACGGCCTGTTCGACGCGCTGGCCGACGAGGAGCTGCGGATCCGCCGCGACCCCGCGGCGCGCACGACGGAGCTGCTGCGCAAGTACTTCGGCGGTTGATCGGAGACGCGGGATGAAGTGGTCCATCCGGCTCGGCACGCTGTCCGGCATCGGCGTGTACATGCACCTGACGTTCCTGCTGCTGCTGGCGTGGTGGGCCTACCACGCCTGGTCGCAGACGAACGACGCCGGCAAGACGTTGATCGAGGTGTTGCTGTTGCTGGCGATCTTCGGCTGCGTGGTGTTGCACGAGCTGGGCCATGCGTTGATGGCGCGTCGCTTCGGCATTCGCACCCGCGACATCACGCTGCTGCCGATCGGCGGCCTGGCGCGGCTGGAGCGCATGCCCGACGATCCGAAGCAGGAGCTGTGGGTCGCGCTGGCCGGTCCCGCCGTCAACGTGCTGATCGCGGCGGCGCTGTCGGTGTGGCTGGTCGCGGCCGACATCCTGGTGCCGTTGCAGCGGCTCGCGGCGCCCGGGTCGCCGTTGCTTCAGCGGCTGCTGCTGATCAACATCTTCCTGGTCGTGTTCAACCTGATCCCGGCCTTCCCGATGGACGGCGGCCGCGTGCTGCGGGCGATGCTGGCGACCCAGATGGAGTACACGCGCGCGACCCAGACCGCCGCGGTGATCGGCCAGGGCTTCGCGTTCCTGTTCGGGTTCATCGGGCTGCTGTCCGGCTACCCGTTGTTGCTGTTCATCGCGCTGTTCGTGTGGATCGGGGCCGCCCAGGAATCGAGCATGGTCCAGATGAAGACCGCGCTGAGCGGCATTCCGGTCGGCCGCGCCATGGTCACCGAGTTCGAGGTGCTGGCCCCGGACAGCCCGCTGGCCGCGGCGGTCGAGCTGACCTTGCGCACGGCGCAGAAGGACTACCCGGTGATCGAGGACGGCCGGCTCGTCGGGATCCTGACCCAGAGCCGGCTGCTCGCCGCGTTGTCCGATCCCGGCCCGGCGGCCCGCGTCGCCGACGTGATGGAGCGCGAGTTCCAGGAAGTCGACGCGCACGAGATGCTCGAGACCGCGCTGGCGCGGCTCCAGGAGTGCGCGTGCCGCACGCTGCCGGTGTTCCACCACGGCCGACTGGTCGGGCTGGTGACGACCGACAACGTCGGTGAGTTCATCTCGATCCAGTCCGCGATCGGCGGGCGGGGGGCGACGACCGGGCAGCCGGTGTGACGGCCGCCCGGTCGCGCGCCGTGAACGCTCAGGCGCCCGGCTTGGTCAGCGCGGTCACCAGCGTGTTGCGCTGCTCGCCCTGCAGCACGCGGACCAGGAACGTCCGGCCGGGCGGCACGGCCTTGTAGATCCGCTCGACGTCGGCTGCGCTCGTCACCGGCTGCCGGTCCAGCTCGACGATCAGCTGGCCCGGCCGCAGGTTGGCCGAGCGGTAGGCCTCGCTGGACGGATCCACGTCGGTGATCAACGCGCCCCGCTCGTCGCCGTCCAGGCCGAAGCGGCGGGCCAGCGCCGGCGTGACGTCGGCCAGGCTCAGCCCGAGGTCCTCCCGCATCCGGGCCTCACCCGAGCCGCCGGAGCGCGACGCGCTCGCCGCCGTTTCCGCGGCCTCCGCGGCGCCGAGTGTGACCTGCACCGTCTGCTGCTCCCCGTTGCGGTTCAGCCCCAGTCGGATCTTGTCGCCGGGCTTGCGGGTCGCGATGAACGACGAAAGCTCGAGGTGGTTGTCGAGCTGCTTGCCGTCGACCGACACGATCACGTCACCGGCCTCGACGCCGGCCTCGTCGGCGGCCGACTTCTCGACCACGTCGACGACCTGGGCCGCGCCGCGCGGCAGACCGAGCGCGCGCACCAGCGAATCGCTGGCCGGTCCGTACTGCACGCCCAGTTGCGCGCGACGCACGGAGCCGCTCTCGATCAGCTCGTCGGTCACGGTGCGCACGGTGTCCACCGGGATCGCGAAGCCGATTCCCTGGTAACCGCCCGTCTGGGTGTAGATGAAGGTGTTGATGCCGATCAACCGCCCGCGCAGGTCCACCAGCGGCCCGCCGGAGTTGCCGGGGTTGATCGCCGCGTCGGTCTGGATGTACTGCTGCACGCCCTCGCCGGCGCTGGACAGGCGGCCCACGGCGCTGACGATGCCGGCGGTGACGGTGTTGTTGAGCTGCTCGGACAGCGGCGAACCGAACGCCAGCACCCACTGGCCGACGCGCAGCGTGGAGGCGTCGCCGAGGCTGATGCTCGGCAGCCCGGTGGCCTCGACCTTGAGCACGGCCAGGTCGCTGAACGCGTCGGTCCCGACGACTTCGGCCTCGAGGGTCCGGCCGTCCTGGAGCTGGACCGTCAGCTCGTCCGCGTCCCGCACCACGTGGTTGTTGGTGACGATGTACCCGCTGTCGCGGACGATCACGCCCGACCCCAGCCCCTGCGAACGGAACTCGCGCCGCGGCGCCTCGCGGCGCTCACCCCGGTCGCCCGGGCCGCGGAACGGCGAGAAGAAATCCTCGAACGGCGTGCCGTGGAACGGATTCACGGCGTCGGCCGTGACGACCCGCTCGGTGCGGATCTGGACCACCGTGTGGTTGACGACGTCCGCCACCGCGGCGAAGGCGTTCTCCAATTCGGTGGCGGCGGACAGCGAGGCGTTGGTCAGCGGCAGCACCGCCGTACCCGCGGACGGGGCCGCCGCGGGCGCGGCCGCCGGCAGCGCGTCGGCCGAGCGCGCCGGCAGCATCGTGACGCCGCCCAGGACGGCGACGCCGAGCACCAGGGTGGTCACCCCGGCAAAGGCCAGTTTGTTCTTCGTGGCAGGCTGAATCATGGAAGACACTCCATGGTTGGATGTTGTCGTTGCGGCTGTGCCGCGACCCGATCGACGGACGCCCGTTCTCGTAAGATCGCCGCCGGGCCGTGTCAAGGCGGGGGCGGCGGGAAGCCGCCCGGGGTATGCTGGCGGGGCCGCGGTCGCCGCCGCGAGGGAGCGCAAACCCATCGATTCGCTGACCTATCGCCGGGTGATCGGCCACTTCGCCACCGGGGTGACGGTGGTGACGGCCGAGCGCGAGGGGCGGCTCCACGGCATGACCGCGAATTCCGTGACCTCGGTGTCCCTCGAGCCGCTGTTGTTGTCGGTATGCATCGAGCGCAGCGCCGCGGCCCACGACCACACCGCCGCCGCCGGCCGGTTCGCCGTCAACATCCTCGGCGCGGACCAGGAGGCGGTGGCGCGGCTGTTCGCCGTTCCCGGCCCGCCCGAGCCGACCGGTCTGCGGGGCGTGCGCTTCCGCACCGGGCCGCACGGCAACCCGTGGATCGAGGGTTGCCTGGCCTACCTGGACTGCGAGGTCGAGCGGCTGCTCGACGGGGGAGATCACTCGATCTTCCTCGGGCGGGTGCTGCACGGGGAGGTCGCCCGCGACGGCGACCCGCTGCTGTACTACCGGGGCGCGTACCACGGGCCGGCGCTAGAATAGGTCGATGACCGTTCAGGAGCTGGTCCAGCGGTTCCCGGAAGTGCCGGCCGACCTGCGCGACGAGCCGCTGCTCGCCGAGCTGGCCGAGGCCTGCGACGACCTGTTGCGCGTGGCGCGGAAACCGAGCGCGTGCTCGACCGGGCACGACGCCGCGAACCACTACTACCTCGCGCTGCTCGGCCCGCTCTCGATCTACGGCTACGGGCTGTCGACACGCGAGAGAGTCGTGGGGCAGCTGCGCGAGCTGCTGGACCGGCGCAACGCCGATCCGTCGGGCTTCGCGCGCAGCCTGCTGCCTGCGGGCGTGGCGGACTCCGAGGTGCACGGCCCGGGTTGCGGCTGATCGCTTCCCGCCGTCAGCGCTCGGCCCGGCAGGTCTCACAGGGGCACCGTTCGCGCAGCGCCGCGTAGCGGAAGATGCCGGCGCGGTGGCCGTCGCTCCACACGATGCGAACCGCGTACGCGCCCACCGGCTCCAGCGCGACGATCGCCGGCTCGGGGCCCTCGCGCGCGACCCGCAGCGGCCCCGCGGGTCCGTGGTGGCGGCGGATCGTCCGGCACTCCGCGCAGGGGCAGTCCCGGCGCAGCATCTCGAACGGGTAGTACGACTCGTGGCGGTCGCCCCAGGCGATCGCCAGCTCGCCCGGAGCGACGGCCAGGTTGCGCGGCTTGACGGCGCGGGACGCGGTGCTCACGGCTCGTCGTCGTCGGCCGGCATCCGCAGGCGCGCCAGCTCCGCCTCGGCCGCGAGGTATCCGAACGCCGCCCAAGTCCCGCCGTCCAGGACCCGTTCGAAGATCTCGACGGCGCGCGTGCGTTGCCCGGCCTGGAGATACGCGTTGCCGACGCCGTATCCGATCGTGGCCAATTCGACGCCGCCCTCGGTTTGCGCCTGCTCGAGCAGCGCCGCCGGCTCGATCTCCCCGCGGTACATCAACATCAGGCGGTGGTAGGCGCGGTTTTCGATGATGTCCATGCCGGCGTGGATCGGCTCGAGCAGCACGGCGGCCTCGGCGTCGCTACCGCGCCTGCGCAGCGTGATGTACAGCCAGTGCGTGGTTGCCGAGAGCATGTCGGGGTTGCCGGAAAAGCGCAGACAGGCGCGGTACGCCCGCTCGGCCCGCTCGAAGTCGCCCGACAGGTAGTGCGCGAGCCCGAGGTGATAGTAGATGTTGGAGTGCAGCGTGCTGGTCGGGATGTTGCGCGCGTTCGGCAGGCCGTCCGGCTCGATCTCGTCGGGCCGGCCTTCCCGCAGCGCCGCCGCCCGCTCGAGGTCCTCCACCGCCCGGTCGAGCTCCCGGACCGTGATCCGACGATGGCCCCGGTGGCGGTACAGCCGGGCATCCTCCGGGTGGCGCGCGATGCCCGCGCTGTAGATCTCGATCGCCTCGCGGTAGCGCCCGAGGTACGCGGTCCGGCGTCCGACCCAGATCCACGCCTCGGGGTCGTCCGGGTCGGCGTCCAACGCGACCCGGGCCTCGGCCAGCCGGGCCTGCTGCTCGGCGCGGAACTCCGGAGACGGTTCGGGCGGGCGCAGCGGCTCGCCGAGCAGCGAGGTCGCCTCCACGGTCCCCGCCGGGGCCCTCGCGGCCGGAGCGCAGGCAGCGGCCAGTCCGAGCAGCAACACCAAAGCCACGGCGGGTCTCATCGGACGGCAGGTTAGCAGCACCCCGGCCGGCCAAGAAGCCCCGGATTACCGACCCCTTTGACTCGGCCCGGACCCGCCACCATATTCTCCCGGGTCATGTCCAAGCGCATCGGCGAGGTCCTGGTCGACAAGGGTCTGATCACCCCGGTCCAGCTGGAGCAGTCCATCAAGGCCCAGCTGATCTTCGGCGGGCACCTCGGAACGAACCTGATCGAGCTGGGCTACGTCGAGGAGAGCGCGCTCGGCGAGACGCTGGCCGAGACCTTCCGCGTCGGCTACGCCACGTTCGAGATGCTGCACAACATCCCGCAGCACGTGATCCAGGTGGTGCCCGAGGAGATGGCCGAGAAGCACCGCGTGATCCCGCTCCGGCAGGAGGACAAGACGCTCCACCTGGCGATGATCGACCCCCGCAACCTGAGCGCGCTGGACGAGATCTCGTTCATGACCGGGTGCCGCATCGTGCCCTGGGTGGCCCCCGAGATCCGGCTCTTCCAGGCGCTGGAGAAGTACTACGACCTGCCGCGGCGGCTCCGCTACATCAGCATCTGCCAGGAGCTGGACAAGCGGATCGAGGAGGCGGAGCGCGACCGGCAACGGGCGCGGAAGCCGGTGCGCAAGGAGACCGGCGCCGCCCCGGCCCCGAGCCCCCCGGACGACGAGCCCGACGTGCTGGAGCTGCAGGAGCGGATGGGCTACGGCAAGTCGTGGGAGGAAGTGCTCGAGGAACGGGCCAAGGACGGCGGCCTCGATCCGGTCGCGCCGGCCTGGCGCAAGCTGCAGAAGGCTCCGCTGGCCGCCGACACCGACGCGCGAACGCTGGAAGGCGTCGCCGACGCGCTGTGCAAGGCCGACAGCGTCGACGACCTCGCCCGCGTGGTCACCGCCCACGTGCACCACCGCGGCGGCCGTTCGATCCTGTTCAAGGTCCAGGCGGACATGGCCACGATGTGGGATGCCGACGGTCTCGGCGACCGCGCCGACCGCGCCGCGAACTTCCGGCTTCCCGTCGTTTCGGGCTCGATCTTCGAGCTGCTGCTGGGCCTCGACTACTACCGCGGCCCGGTTCCCGAAGCGCCGATCTACCAGCTGTTCTACAGCATGCTGGGCACCGACCCACCGGCGGAGATCCTGATGATCCCGGTGCACGTCAACGACCGGCTGGTCGCCATCCTGTACGTGGACGGCGGGACCGGGGCCTCGATCCCCGGCGAGACCGAGGACTACGAGCGCCTGGTGCGCAAGCTCTGCCTGGCGATGAACATGCTGGTGATCAAGACCCGGATCCACAGCGTCTGACCGGCCAGGTCAACGACAGCACCGCGACACCTCCGTTGCGCTCGGCCTCCGAATCGTCGACCTCGATCGGCACGGCGAGAGTCCCCCCGTCGCGCAGCTCGAAGCCGCGCGCATCGATGAACTCGCCCTCGGCCAGCCGGATCTCGAAGTGGTCGACGTCGAGCAGCAGCGCGAGCAGCTCCGGCGTCTGCTGCTCCTCGCCGGTCAACTGCTCGAGATCCTCGGGTCGCACCTCGATCACGATGCGGCTCCAGCCTTCGCCGTGCTCGATCCACACGTCGCCGCGCAGCTCGAGCCGGCGCAGCCCGCGCTCGACCAGCTCGGCCGCATCGTCGAACCGCGCGGTGGTGTGGACGCGGAACGGGCGCTCGGCGCGCAGCAACACGGTCTCCAGCCGTCGCGGCCACAGGCCGTCCAGCGCGCGCGCGGCGAGGTGCCGTTCGGCCCGCACCTCGGCCAGGTATTGCTGTTCCTCGCGTTCCCGGTCGGCGGGCTCCCGCTCGTCGGAACGCACGTCGCGCTCCAGCACGGTCCAGGTCACCGAGCCGTCCTCGGCGAGGTACAACGTGTGGTGGGATTCCCGCACCAGGCATCCGCTTGCCAGGGCAAGCAGCGCCAGCGCCGCCAGGATCCGGAACATCGTCTTCATGGCTGCCTCCTCGCCCCCCGGCGGGTCGGAGCGCCCGCCGCATCAGGTAGGACGGCATCCCGCTCCGAACCGAACGCGCCCGCAACCTGCTGTCTCCGGGGGACTTGCGTGGTAGCCTGACCTTCGTGGAAAGCCACGAGACCACCCTGTTGCTGCGCGCTGCACGCGCCGGGTCGCGCGAGGCGCTCGACCGCCTGTTCGAGCGCTGCGCGCCGCGACTGCTGGCGCTGATCCGGCTGCGCCTGGGGCGCGAGCTGCGGGGGCACCTCGAGTCGCGCGACATCCTGCAGGCGAGCCTGTTGAAGTCGTTCCAGCGCATCGACCAGCTCGAGCAGTCGGACGCGCGCTCGTTGATGGCATGGCTGGCGCGCATCGCCGAGAACGAGGTCAAGGACCGCGTCGACTACCACCGCCGGCAGCGGCGCGACGCGCGGCAGGAGGTGCCGCTGAACGATCGCGACGGCAATCTGGTGCGGCGTGTCCGCTCCTCGCTCAGCCAGGTCATCTTCGACGAGCGCGCGCGACGGCTCGAGCAGGCGCTGGAGTCGCTGCCCGAGCAGCACCGCGAGGTGATCGTGCTGCGCAAGCTCGAGGAGTTGAGCTGGGCCGAGGTGGCACGGCGGCTGGGCCGGTCCGACGACGCTTGCCGGATGCTGCTGGCGCGCGCGATGGCGTCGCTGACGATGGCGATGAGCGAGCGGCGATGAAGAGCCGGCCCACCGCGGAGCAGCTGTTCGAGCGCTACGTCGAGCACCACGTGCTGCACGGCGAGCACCTCGATCCGCAGGAGCTGTGCGCGGGACGGGAGGAGCTGGCCGCCACGCTGCGCCGGTGGATCGCCGAGTACCGCCGGATCGACGACACGCTGAGCCTCGGCGAGCGGGCCGGCGCGCCGGTCGACGCCCCGGACGCCCCGCCGGCCCAGGCGCTCCCCGAGTTCGACGGTTTCGAGACCATCGAGCGCATCGGCCGCGGCGGGATGGGCGACGTGTACAAGGTCCGCGACCGGAAGCTCGGCCGCACGGTTGCCGCCAAGACGTTGCGCCCCGACGGCCCGGCCGCGGCGGGCTACGCGAGCTTCATCGAGGAGGCCCGCTCGCTGGCGCTGTTCGAGGACGAGCGGATCGTGCGGATCCACGAGTTCCGGCCCGACGCCGACCCGCCCGTGATCCTGATGGAGCACGTCGAGGGGTTCGAGCTGAGCCGCCTGGCGCCGTCGCTGGAGTACGGGCAGCGGGCGCGCGTGATGCTGGAGGTTGCCGAGGCCGTGCAGCGCGCCCACGAATTGGGGATCCAGCACCGCGATCTCAAGCCCTCGAACATCCTGCTCGACTCGCGGCTCCGGCCGAAGATCCTCGACTTCGGGCTCAGCGGCGGCGATCCCGGTCGGGGCCACCTCGTCGGTACCCCGGCCTATCTCGCCCCGGAGCAATTCGATCCCAGCCGTCCGATCGACGCGCGGACGGACGTCTACGCGCTGGGCGTGATGCTGTACGAGGTGCTGTGCGGCGAGCGCCCCTACGCCGGGGACACGATGGACGCGCTGATCGCGAACGTGCGCGCGGCGCGCCCGCGGCTGCCCGTCGAGGTCGAGCCGGGGGCCCCCGAGCCGCTCCAGGCGATCGCGCTCAAGGCGATGGAGCGCGATCCCGACGACCGCTACCCCACGGCGCGCGAGCTGGCGCAGGACCTGCGCCGCTGGATCGAGGGACGACCGGTGCTGGCGCGGCCGACGCTCTACGCCTCGGCGCTCGAGCAACGCGTGCTGCCGCACCTCGAGCACGTCGAGGACTGGCTGCGACTCAAGCTGATCTACCCCCACGAGGCGGCCGGGCTGAAGCGCGCCTACCGGCGGCTGCGCTCACGCGAGGACGACTGGATCGTCCAGAGCCGCGTGCTGTCGTACTCGCAGATCGCGCTCTACCTGGGTGCGTTGTTCCTGGTCGGCGGCGGTCTGCTGTACTTCGGCGCGCACCGCTTTCACGACGCGGTCGAGGGGCTGGTCCGGCCGCTGGTGTTCCTGGGGCTGCCGCTGGCCGGACTGAACCTCGCCGCACGTTTGCTGTACCGGCGCGAGCACCGCGCGGTCGCCGTGGCGTACTACCTCGGCGGGGTGCTGCTGCTGCCGCTGTTCCTGTTGATCCTGTTCTTCGAGACGGGGCTGTTCGCGCACAGGGGACCGCCCGACGGGCAGTTCCTGGCCGACCAGGGACTCTCCAACCGGCAGCTCCAGCTGGCGATCCTGCTGGCGACGGGGCTGGCCGCCTGGCTTGCCGCGCGCACCCGCACGATCGGGCTCAGCACCGCGGCGACGTTCCTGCTGACGCTGTTCACGCTGGCCGTGCTGACCGACTTCGGTCTCGAGGACTGGCTGGTCGAGGAGCGCTGGGACCTGCTGGCGCTGCACCTGGCGCCGCTGGTGGCGGTGGAGGGGCTGGCCGCGTGGTGGCTCGAGCGGCGCGGCCGCCGCTGGTTCAGCCATCCGTTGTTCGTCGGCGCCGCGGTCCTGCTGGTGCTGGTGCTGGAGTTGCTGGCCCTGGACGGCCGCGCGCTGGGCTACCTGGGCGTGTCGATGACCGGCTTCCAGGCCGCCGAGGTTGCCGACCCCGAGCTGCTGGACACGCTGGCCGCGATGACGCTGAACGGGATCGTGTTCTATCTCGCCGCGTGGCTGATGGAGCGCTTCGGCACCCGCTGCATGCGGCCGGCGGCGTGGATGCTGGCGGCGATCTCCCCGTTCGCGATCCTGCACCCGGTCGGTTACCTCGTCCACACCGGCGAGTACGCGCCCGGCTACGACTGGTTCTACCTCGCCCTGGGGCTCACCATCGCGGTGCTGAGCCACTACCGCCAGCGGCGCAGCTTCTACCTGGCGGGCCTGATCAACACCTCGATGGCGCTGTTCTACGTCACCCGGCACAACGAGTGGTTCGACCGGCCGGGCTGGGCGGTGGTCGTGATCGGTTTCGGTCTGGCGCTGCTGGCGATCGGTTTCGGTCTGGCACAACGCGAACGGGCGCGGCGGGGCGGCTGACCGGGCGGGCCCTGCGGCTCAGGGGCCCGCGGCCGACGCGCGCAGCCCGCCCCGCTCGCCGGTCCGCGCCAGGAACACCGGCAGCTCGCCGGCGTAGATCGCCCGGAGCTCGCCGCCGCCGATCTCCAGCGCGGAGACGCGGCCGCCGAACGACGGGCCCGCGCCGGTGTCGATCAGGTACACGCTGCCGCCGAAGCGTGGGGCGATCCGGTCGTCGTCGGTGGGGGTGTGGCCGACGACGATCCGCTCCGCGCCCAGGATGGCCAGGGCCTCCAGCACCTCGGCGCCGCTCCGCTCGTCGGCGAGCGAGCGGCTCCACAGGCAGCCGCCGGGCTGGAGGAAGATCGCCTCGTCGTGCAGCGCCAGCAGCTCGCGGGCCAGCGCCGCGATGGCGGCATCGGCGCGGGCGGCTCCGTTCCGCGATCGGAGGTGGCGCTCGACGGCGTCCCGTTCGTGGCCGAACGGGGTCAGCGGCTCCAGCACCCGAGCGCGCACGAGCCGTTCGCGCAGCTCCAGGTAGCGCCGCACCTCGCCGGTCACGCGCCGGTTGAGCGCGTCGATGCCGAGCCGGGCCTCGGCGACGCTCACACCGCCGTGCACGAACACGGTACCGTCGATCTCCAGCATCGCCGGCCGGGACAGCAGCCACCGGCCGAGCCGTCCCTCCGGGGACAGCGCTCGCCGTCGTGCGAACCACCCGCGCGGGAACGATGCGTCGAAGACCTCGCGGCGGCTCCCCGGCTCGAGGGCTCGCGCCGCCCGGGTCGAGAGGAACTCGCGGTAGCCGCGCTCGCGCTCGCGCGGCGTCTCCTCGGCCGCGAACGCGGCGAAGTCCTCGGCGGCCGCGTAGCGCAGGTCGCCGACCAGGTTCATCACCTCGTGGTTGCCCAGCAGCACGTGGACGCGGCCGGGAGCCTGCCGCTGCAGCTCCATCAACAGCTCGACGATCTCGAGCGAGCGCGGCCCGCGGTCCAGCACGTCACCGTGCTGCACCAGGCAGGCCCCGCCCCCGGTCCAGCGCAGCGACCGGTCGACGAGCCCCGTCTCGCGCAGGATCGTGACCAGCGCGTCGTAGCCGCCGTGCAGGTCGCCGACCGCGACGATCCGCTCGCACGCTGCGTCCGGTCCGGCGGCGGACAGTCCCGGCCCGAGCGCTGCGACCAGCGCCAGCAGGAGCACGATTCCGCGTAGCTTGCCGTGCATGACCCCTTCGATGCGCACCGTGAGCGATGCGTAACGGGAGCATCGGTCGCGGTCGGGGCGGGAACCATGACAAGACCGTGGTTCCGGCGTTTCCGCGGGACGGAGTCGGGGCGGCCGGGGTTTTCGGGCTCGGGGCAGGACTGCGCGGGTGCGATCCGCGCGGCGCGTTCGAGGATCAGCGGGTCCTCGACCCCCAAGGCCATCACGGTCTCGATCCATGGTGGTGCGCAGAGTGTTGCGGCCCCCTCGGCTCAGGGTTGGGCCCGCTCGCGTCCGACCGCGGTCGCGGAGCTGACCGTTGGCGGACAGAGCCCGGCGCGAACGCACCTTGCCAGCGCGATTCGAGTTGGCACGGTTCTTCCACGATGCCGAGCCGTGCTCTGGCCGACCCAACCCGTTGAGCGTATTCCACCCGGGTGCTTTGAGCCCAGTCACTGCCCGTGGAAACTTTGTCGCTCCAACCACGAAGCTGCGGCTTTCCGGTTCGTCCGGCACGGCGTCTTCATCCGGGCTCGTGACCGTCGAGCGGTACCGCGCTTCCGGTGCCGGACTTGCGGTCGCACCTTCTCCCAGCAGACCTTCGCGTTC
>JBFKMV010000134.1:0-14413 GCA_041629655.1 Candidatus Polarisedimenticolaceae bacterium | reverse complement strand
GCTCGATCTCGCTCCACGCGGTGCCGCCCGTCGACGTGCGTCGTTCGGCCGCGGCCCGGGGATCGAGCAGCTCCCCGAGGTCGCGGTCCAGCTCGGGGTGGAACTTCGCCGCCTCCTCACGGGGCAGCCCGTCGAGGCCCACGCCGTGCCGCTCGCACCACAGCACGATGCGGCCGACGATCTCGTGCGCTTCGCGGAACGGGACGCCGCGGGTCGCCAGCAGGTCGGCCAGCTCCGTGGCCAGGCTGAAATCGCCCCGCAGCTCCTGCTCGAAGCGGTCGCGGTCGATCTCCAGCGTGCGCAGCGTGCCGGCCAGGATGCGCAGCGAGTCGCGCGTCGACTCGACCGCGTCGAACAACGGGCGTCGCCCCTCCTGCAGGTCGCGGTTGTAGGCCAGCGGCAGCCCCTTGACCAGCGACAGCAGCGCCTGGAGCTGCCCCGCGACGACGGCCGCCCTGCCGCGCACCAGCTCGGGTGCGTCGGGGTTCCGCTTCTGCGGCATGATGCTCGAGCCGGTCGCGTACTGCTCGCCGACGCGCACGAAGCTGAACTCGGCGGAGGACCACACGACCAGCTCCTCGGCGATCCGCGACAGGTGGGTCATGCAGATCGCGCACGCCGCGGCCACCTCCAGCTCGTGGTCGCGCGCCGCGACCGCGTCCATCGCGTTGTCCACGACGCCGGCGAATCCGAGCCGCCGGGCGGTCGCCTCGCGATCGATCGGCAGCGGCGTGCCGGCCATGGCGCACGCGCCGAGCGGCGAACGGTCGAGCCTGCGGCCGGCGTCGCGCAACCGCTCGCGGTCGCGCGCGAGCGCCCAGGCGTGGGCCAGCAGGTGGTGCCCGAGCAGGATCGGCTGGCCGCGCTGGAGGTGCGTGTAGCCGGGGATCAGCGTCCGCCCGTCCCGTTCCGCCCGGTCGGCCAGCACCCCGGCCAGCTCCCGTAGCGCCTCGTCCAGCTCCCCGAGCCGCGTCTTGAGCCACAGCCGCACGTCGGTCGCCACCTGGTCGTTGCGCGAGCGCGCCGTGTGCAGCTTCCGGCCCAGGTCCCCGAGCCGCTCGACGAGCCGCGCCTCGACCGCCATGTGCACGTCCTCGTGCGAGTCGTCCGGGCGGTAGGCGCCCGAGCGCAGCTCCTCGCCGACCTCCGCCAGCGCCTCGACCAGCCGCGCCGCCTCGTCGCGCGGGAGGATGCCGGTCTCGCCGAGCATCGCGGCATGCGCCGACGAGGCGCGGATCTCCTCGTCCAGCATCCTCAGGTCGACGTCCAGCGACGAGGAGAACCGCTGCATGTCCCCGCCGGCCGGACCCCCGAAGCGCCCGCGCAGCCGGCTCACTCGCCCTCCGAGATCCGGCGCGCGCCGAGCGTGCGCAGCCGCAGCGCGTAGAGCCGGATGAAGCCCGTGGCGTCCGACTGGTCGTACACGTCGTCGGCCTCGAAGGTGACCGTGGCCTCGTCGTACAGCGTGTGCGTGGAGGAGCGGCGGCCCTCGATCGCGACGTGGCCCTTGTACAGCTTGAGCCGCGCCTCGCCGTTGACGCGCTCCTGCACCGAGTCCATGAACGACTGCAGCGCCTCGCGCTCCGGGCTGAACCAGAACCCGTTGTAGACCATCTCGGCGTAGCGCGGCACCAGCTCGTCCCGCAGGTGCATCACCTCGCGGTCGAGCGTGATCGATTCCACCGCGCGGTGGGCGTGGTGCAGGATCGTGCCGCCCGGGGTCTCGTAGACCCCGCGGCTCTTCATCCCCAGAAACCGGTTCTCGACGATGTCCACGCGGCCGACGCCGTGGCGGCCGCCGATCGCGTTGAGCTTCTCGATCAACGCCGCCGGCCCGAGCTCTTCGCCGTTGACGGCGACGGGCGTGCCCCGCGTGAAGCGCACCGTCACCCGCTCCGGCTCGTCGGGCGCCTGCTCGGGGTCGGTGGTCATCCGGAACATCCCCGCGGGCGGCCCGGCCCACGGATCCTCCAGCACGCCGCCCTCGTAGGAGACGTGCATCAGGTTGCCGTCGGTGGAGTACTCGGGCCTGGGGGCCGCGGGCAGGGGAATCTCGTGCTGCCTGGCGTACGCGATCAGGTCGGCGCGTCCCTTGAACTCCCACTCGCGCCACGGCGCGATGATCCGGATGTCCGGCTTGATCGCGTAGGCCGCCAGCTCGAAGCGCACCTGGTCGTTGCCCTTGCCGGTGGCGCCGTGGGCCACCGCGTCGGCGCCGACCTGCTCGGCGGCGCGCATCAGCCCGCGCGCCAGCACCGGTCGCGCCAGCGCCGTGCCCATCAGGTAGTAGCTTTCGTAGACCGCGTTGGCGCGCAGCGCCGGGAAGATGCAGTCGCGGGCGAACTCCTCCCGCAGGTCCTCGACGATCGCCTCCGTAGCCCCGGTGCGCAGCGCGGCCCGTCGCGCGCCCTCGACCTCCTTACCCTGGCCCACGTCGCCGGTGTAGGTCACCACCTCGGCGTCGTGGGTCTCGCGGATCCAGTGGAGGATCACGGACGTGTCGAGTCCTCCGGAATACGCCAGCACCACCTTCATCGTTCAGGCCTCCAGCAGCCCGGCCAGCCGCCGGGCCATTGCGGATCCGCCGTCGGCGGCCCGTGTCACCACCAGGACCGTGTCGTCACCGGCCAGCGTGCCCAGCACGCCGTCCGGAGCTGCCCGGTCCACCGCCGCCGCCACCGGGCTCGCCGCTCCGGGCGGGGTCTTCAGCACGACCAGGTTGCGCGAGTGCTCGATCTCGGTCACGAACTCCCGCAGGATCCGTGACAGGTCGTCCAGGCGGCGCGAGCCCTTGCGGCGCCCCCGGCGCAGCAGGTAGCGGGTCGCGCTGCCGCGCTGGACGACCTTCTCGGCGCGGATCGCGGCGAGGTCCCGGGACACCGTGGTCTGGGTCACCTCGTGCCCCCGCCGCGCCAGCAGGTGCACGAGTTCCTCCTGGCTGGCGATCTCGCGCTCGGCCAGCAGCCGCCGCAGCAGCAACCGGCGGGCCGCCACGCGGTTGCGTCTCACCCCGCCATCCCGTTCATGCGCATATGCGCAAACAGTATCGGTTTCTTACCGGACCGTCAAGGGGACGTGCGCGCGTTGCCGGCCGAGCGCAGGGCGACCCGCCGCACCGGCGCCAGCAGCAGCAGGTAGGCTGCCGACAACACGAATCCGGCGCCGAACACGGTCGGGTAGCCGAAGGCGTCGCCGACCCAGCCCGAGGCCAGGGCGCCGACCCACTTGCCCAGCACCTCGATCGTGGCCAGTACCGTGAAGTGGGTCGCGCCGATCCGCCGGTCGACGCGGGACATCATGAACGCGAACAGCGTCGTGGTCAGCGCGCCGCCGAAGAAGCTCTCGGCGGCGATGACCGCGGTCACCGCGCGCGTTCCGGGGTGCTCGAGCAGCGCCAGCCACCACACCCCGGCCAGCGGCAGCACGCGAATCGCCGCCGCGATCCCCACCGCGCGCAGCAGCGGCGCGCGCGACGCCAGCACGCCGCCGGCGAACGAGCCGGCGAGCGAGAACGCCATGCCCCAGGTCCCGATCAACAACCCGATGTCGGGCGCCGTGTAGCCGGCGTCGACCAGAAACGGCCGGAACATCGCGTCGCACATCGTCTCGCCGAGTTTGTAGCTGGCGATGAACGCGAGCACCCAGCCCGCACCGGGGACCCGCACGGCGGCGAACAGCGTCGTCAGCACGCCGCGCAACGTGGCCGCCGGCGCGCCGCGCGTTCGGGCGGCCGCCGCGGCGGGGGCGGGCGGACGGACGAGCAGCGTGATCAGCAGCACGCCCGCGACCAGCGCTGCCATCCCGACAAACAGTCCGCGCCAGCCGATGAAGCGGCTGGCGAACAGCAACAACCCGCCGCCGCCGAGCATGCCCACCTTGTAACCGACGACCTGCGCGATGTTGCCGTATCCCAGCTCGTGCGGCTCCAGCACGTCCACGGCGAGCCCGTCGACGGCGATGTCCATCGTGGCGGCGAAGAAGTTCATCGCCAGCACCAGCAGCAGCAGCGGGCGCAGCTGCTGCTCCGGCTGCACCCACGCCGCCGCCAGACAGGCCAGCGCGAGCCCGGCCTGCATCGGCAGGATCCAGCTGCGTCGCCGGCCCAGCCGCTCCGAGCCGAAGCGGTCCACCGCCGGCGCCCAGAGCGCTTTGACCAGCCACGGCAGCCCCAGCAGCGTGGCCAGCCCGATCCCGGTCAGGCTGACCCCGTGGGTGCGCAGGTAGACCGGGAGCGCAGTGATCTGGAACCCGTAGGGCAGTCCCTCGGCGAAGTACAGCGCGCTCAGCAGCGCGATCTTGCGGGGAAAACCGCGCCCGGGGCTCACGCCGTCGGCAGACCGTGCTTGATCACGTGCTCCATCGCGTCGCAGAAGCGGTCCAGCTCATCGAGCGAGGTGTAGACGCTCGGCGAGACGCGCAGACCCTCGAACTCGGCGTGCTTGATCGCGACCGCGATGATGCGGTGCTCGTCCCACAGGTAATCGTTCAACGCTCCGCTGTCGACACCGTCGATCTGGACCGTCGCGATGCCGCACGAGAACTTCGGTTCGAGGCTGGTGTGCAGCCGCACGCGGTCGTGCTCGAGCAGCCGCATGGCCCAGGTGTCGCGCAGGTAGCGCAGGCGCGCCTCCTTGCGACCGGCGCCCAGCCCCTCGTGGAACGTCAGCGCGTCGCCGATCGCGAGGTACGGGGCGGCGGGGTGGGTGCCGATCTCCTCGAACTTGCGGATGTCGTCGTCCTGCTGCTCGGTCGCCGCCATCAGCGGCCACAGCTGCCGGATCCGCTCCCGGCGCACGTACAGCATCCCGGTGCCGTGGGGCGCGAACAGCCACTTGTGCAGGCTGGTCGCGTAGTAGTCGCAGTCGAGGTCGGCGTGGGAGAACTTCCAGTGCGCGAACGAGTGCGCGCCATCGACGATCACGGGGATGCCGTGCCGCCGCGCCATTGCCACCACCTCGCGCACCGGGAGAATCTGGCCGGTCAGATTGATGATGTGGCACATCAGGATCAACTTCGTGCGCGGCGTGATCTCGGCCTCGAAGCGTCGCACGATCTCGCCCGGGTCCTCCGCCGGCACCGGGATCGAGAAGCGCTTGAGCAGGATGCCCTCGCGGCGCTGGCGCTGCAGGAACGTGTTGATCATCCGCGGGTAGTCCTGGTTGGTCGTCAGCACCTCGTCGCCCGGCGCGAGGTCGAAGCCGAACTGGCAGATCTGCAGGCTCTCCGACGAGTTGCGGGTCAGCGCGATCTCCTCCCGGTCGCAGCCGAAGGCGCGGGCCAGGCGTTGCCGCACGCCCTCGCGCTGCGGCTCCAGGATCCGCCACATCGCGTACGTCGGGGCGGTGTTGGAGTAGTCGAGGTGGCGCTTCACCGCCGCCTGGACGGCGGCGGGGGAGGGGCTGACGCCGCCGTTGTTCAGGTTGACCAGGCTGCGGTCGACCGTGAACGCCTGCTGGACCTCGAACCAGAACGACTCGTCGCGCGCGATCTCGCCCGGCGCGCCCGGATGCCGCGACAGCTCGGCCGCCGCGGCGAGGCTGCGCGGGGTCAGCAGCGGGTGCAGCGCGGCCCAGCTGGCGGCGCCCACGGCGGGGTACAGGATCGACCCCAGGAACCGCCGCCGGTCGATCGCTCCGGAAGCCCGCGATCCTGCCTGGCTCATGACGACCTCGCCCGGGGGGGGCGCTCCGACTATACACCCGTCCCGGCCGGATCGTCGGACGGCCGGGTGACCAGGCTGACCGCGATCACGGCGGACAGGCTGATCAAGAACGCGGCGGCTTTCATGTCCAGCACGGCGCTCAGCGCGGCGGAGTTCTTCCACACGATCGTGGCCGCCATCCCGCAGACCATTCCGGCCAGCGCCCCCTGGAACGTCGTGCGGCGCCACCACAGGCCCAGCAGCAGCGCCGGGCCGAACGAGGCGCCCAGCCCGCTCCAGGCGTAGGCCACCGTCTTGTAGATCAGTCCCCCCGATTGATCCTCGCCGGCGGTCAGCGCCAGTGTCAGCGCCACGGCCGCGACGGCGATCGTGGCCAGCCGCGACAGCATGACCAGCCGGGACGGCGTGGTCTTGGGCCGGAACAGCCGCACGTAGATGTCCTCGACCAGCGTCGAGGTGGCGACGATCAGCTGGCTGTCGGCGGTCGACATCATCGCCGCCGTGGCGCCGGCGATCATCATCCCCGCCAGCCAGCCCGGCAGCAGCGTCGTCGCGACCAGCGGCATCACCTGCTCGGGATCGGCGAGGTCCGGGCCGAGCAGCGCCAGCCCGACCAGTCCGATCAGCGGCGCGCCCCAGTAGGACAGCAGCGTCCAGCCCATCGCGATCAGGCCGCCCTGGCGAAGCTCGCTCGTCTTGCGGATCGCCATGTAGCGCGTCAACAGGTGCGGCTGCCCGAGGTAGCCGAAGCCCCACGACAACCCCCCGACCGCCACGCCGAACATCACCGCGGCGCCGACCTTGCCCCCGCTCATCTCCAGGTAGCCCGGTCCCTGGGCCGACAGCCGCTCCACGAACACGTCGAAGCCGCCGATGTAGGCGATGCCGACGATCGGCAGCACCACCGCGACCGCGGTCATCATCAACCCCTGGATCAGGTCGGTCCAGGCCACGGCCAAGAACCCGCCGAGCAGCGTGTACAGCACGACCACCGCGGCGCCGATCAGGATTCCCGTGGTGTGCTCGAAGCCGAAGGTGCCCTTGAGGATCTTGCCCGCGCCGTGAAGCTGCGCCGCGACGTAGAAGGTGTAGAACACCAGGATCACAACCATCGAGACCAGCCGCAGCAACCGCGTGCGGTCGTTGAAGCGCAGCTCGAAGTAGTCCGGCAGCGTCAGCGCACCCAGCCGCGCCGACTCGCGGCGCAGCGGGATCGCGATGAACGTCCACGAGACCAGGATGCCGAAGCCGATCCCGATCACCGACCAGTACTCGGTGAAGCCCAGGCCGTAGGCCGCCCCGGGCAGGCCGAGCAGAAACCACGACGACTCGCCCGAGGCGCGCTCGGAGATCGCGGCGACCCAGGGTCCGAGACGCCGCCCGCCCAGCACGAAGTCGTCCAGCGAGCGCATGTAGCGCGAAGCGGCGATGCCCACCGAGAGCATCACCCCGAGGTACAGGAACAGGCCGATCCAGAGTGGGTTCAATCGTGGCCCCGGTCCCGGTTGAACCGGTAGGCCAGCAGGGTCAGCACGGCGAGCACGATCCAGGAGCCGACGACCCAGAGGATGGTCCAGCGCGGCATAGGCCGCCGATTATAGGCGAGCCGGCCGCGCCGCGGAGCAGGTTTTTCAGAGACTCATCAGGCCGGTCTCGGGTCTCAGTGTGGCGCTCTCGTTCTGGTGCAGGTAGCTCTCGATCGCGGAGCGGTCGGTCGGGCCGCCGAACCGCTCGAACTCCAGCCCCATGCCGGGGATGCGGATCTCCTCGTCGGACTGCCCCGGGTTGGAGGGCACGCAGCGGACCACCCGGCCGATCACGTGCACGCACCCCTCCTGCCCCGGCAACCGGAACGTCAGCGCGCAGCGCATCCCGATCTCCATCGGCTCGGCGGTCTGGACGAAGATCCCGCTCGGCGAGAGATCGCGACTGTATCCGACCAGCAGCGAGTCGACGGCGTCGAAGTACACCGGCATCTCCACCGGCACGCGCGGGCGCCGCACGTAGCACCACACCCGATTGCGGCCCAGCGAGCGCGCCTCGTCCAGCGCGTCGTAGGCGCGGTCCATCAGGTCGTCGGTCGTGTCGGCGTCGGCGGGGAACGAGGCCGCGCCGATGCTCAGCGTGATCCGCGGCGCCGACTCCAGCGTCCTGCGGTCGAAAAACCGGAACTGCTCGATCGAGCTGCGCAGCGACGCGGCCAGCTGGCGGGCGTCGCCGCGGCCGGCGTTGGTCATGATCACCGCGAACTCGTCGTCCATCAGGCGCGCGGTGCGCGTCTCGTCGCCGAAGGTCACGCGCAGGATCCCCGCCAGCTTGCGCAGCACCTCGTCGCCGCGCGCGTGCCCCAGCGCGTCGTTGACGTTGCGCAGGTGGTCGACGTCGGCCACGATCAGCGCCAGCGGACGCGAGCGCTCGGCGGCCCGCGCGAGGTCCTCCGTCAGCCGGCGCACGAAGCCGTTGCGGTCGAGCAGCCCGGTCAGGTCGTCGACGCTCTTGGTGTCTCCGAGCGGAATCGACGGGGCGGTCCGCGCCAGCACGCGCAGCACCTTGACCAGCTTCCGCTCGCCGGTCCCGGAAAGTCGCTCGATCGCCACCTCGGCGAGCAGCGAGCTGCCGTCGCGGCAGTTGAAGCGCAGCTGCTGCGCCGCCGACCCGGAGGCGGCCGTGGCCAGCCGGCCCTCGAACAGCGGGACCGCGATGATCTGCCGCTCGGCCTCCGCGGTGGCTTCCAGCACCCGCTCGAGCTTCTTGCGATGGCCGACGACCTCGGCCGCCTGCCAGCCGGTCAAAAACTCCAGGCCCTGGTCGAAGCCCAGGACGCTGCCGGTCCGGTCCACGATCAGGGATCCGGTCTCGACCTGCGGTCGCGGAATTGATTGCTGACGGGCGATTGGCGTTGTCATCGGCGTGACCTCCGGGGCGGAATCTAGGTCCCGCGGTGGGCCCCGGCAACCCGGATACTTATATTCCTGCAGGCCGGTTTCGGTCCATATTCCGGGGCTAGAATGCACGCGATGTCCACAACCCAGGTCCACGGCCGGGACACGCTGGAGACCCCCGAGCGGGTGGACCTCGACGTCGATCTGGCGGACGTCGGCTCCCGCGCCCTGGCCTTCGTGCTCGACTCGCTGCTGCTGCTGGTGGTCTTCATCGCGACGTTCTTCGCGATGCTGGCGGCCGGACAGATCTTCCGGGGCTGGGCCGTGGCGCTGTGGTGGATCTCCAACTTCCTGCTGCAGTGGTTTTACTTCGCGACGTTCGAGGCCGTGTGGTCCGGGCAGACACCGGGCAAGCGCGCGCTCGACCTGCGGGTGCAACGGGTCGGAGGCTACCCGATCGCCTGGCCCGAGGCGCTGATCCGCAACTTCCTGCGCCCGATCGTGGACATGCCGCTGCTGTTGCTGCCGTTCGGGGTTCCCGTGATGCTGTTCAGCCGCCGCCACCAACGCATCGGCGACCTGGCCGCGGGAACGGTGGTCGTGCGCGAGCGCACGCTGGGGTTCGAGGACCTGCGCGAGATGGGCTACGCTCCCGACGCCGGAGACCCGGCGTCCGCGGCGGGGCCGGAGCTGACGCTGGAGGAGTTCGAGCTGTTGCGCGATTTCCTGGTCCGCCGCGACGAGCTGGAGCCGGAGTCCCGGCGGCGCATCGGCGGCGCGCTGGCGCGCCTGCTCCGGGAACGGCTCGCCGAGCGCGGGCGGCTCTCGGACGCCCTGCGCGGAGCGGACGACGAAGGGTTCCTGGTCCGGGTGGACGCGGCGTACCGCGGCGAGGGCTCGACGTGATGGACCCGCGACAGTTCGTCGCCGAGAACCGGGCCGACTGGGAAGAGCTCCAGGGTTACGTCGGCCGCGCAACGCGGCACGGCCTGGCCTCGCTCTCGCCGCACGAGCTGCGGCAGCTCGGCGCCTTGCACCGCAAGGTGGCGGCCGATCTGGCCGCCGCCCGCACGGCCTACGGCGATGCCCGGGTGGTCGAGTTCCTCAACGACCTCGCGTTGCGCTCGCACAACGCCGTGTACCGGGCGCCCCGCCGCGGCCTGCGGCAGGCGGCGCGGGAGCTGTTCCGGGTGATTCCCGAGGCGGCGTGCCGGCACACCGGCGCACTGTTCGCGTCGGGTCTGATCTTCTTCTCGGCCACCCTGCTGGCCGCGCTGGCGACCCTGGCCGACGAGTCGTTCGCGGCGATGGTGCTCGGCCAGCAGTTCATCGAGCGTCTCCAGGACGGCGAGTACTGGATCGAGAACGTGTTCAGCGTGATTCCGCAGTCGATCGCGTCGGCGCAGCTGCTGACCAACAACATCTCCGTCGCGCTGTTGGTCTACACCGTCGGCTGCACCGGCATCGCGCCCGCGCTGATCCTGTTCCTCAACGGGCTGATCCTGGGCGCCGTGATGACGCTGTGCGCCGAGTACGACCTGATGTCCCGCTTCCTGCCGTTCGTGCTGACCCACGGGCTGATCGAGATCTCGGCGATCCTCGTCGCCGGCGCCGGGGGGCTGGTGGTCTTCGACGGCTGGCTGCACCCGGGCGACCGCACGCGGCTGGCCGGCTTTCGCCACGGCGCCCTGGAGGGGTTGCTGGTGGCCGGCGCCGCGATCCCGGCGCTGTTGATCGCCGGGCCGGTGGAGGCGTTCATCTCTCCGGTGGAGCAGATCCCCGGCGCGCTGCGGATCCTGCTCGGGGTCGCGCTGTGTCTCGGGTTCTGGGCCTGGTTGCTCGGGCCGCTGCTGCCGCGGCTCAGAGGCGCCCGCGACGCTTGACCTCCAGGTAGCGTTCCACGGTGTCGGCGGCCAGCGCGTCCGCGCGCGCGCGCACCACCAGGGCCCCGCGCGCCTCGAGCGCCCGCACCGTACGCCGGGAGTCCTGCCACAGCTCGTCGGCCGCCACGCGGCGGTAGACGTCTTCCGGCGCCGCGAGCGCCAGGTCGCGCTCGGCCTCCAGGTCGGCGTCGGCCAGGCTGACCACCAGGCCCAGGTGGCGCGGCGCCAGCGCGCCGACGTGGCGCTCGGCGGCGGCGGCCGCGCGTGGATCGGCGATCTCGGTGAACAGCACGACCAGCGTCCGCCGCGGGTTGCTTCGCAGCAGGCCGCGCAGCGCGCGACCGAGGTCGGGCTCGTCGGAGGTCGGCTCGGCCTCGCTCAGCAAATCGGCGACCCGGGACAGGTGCCCCGGCCCCTTGCCCGGCGGCAGGTAGCGGTCCAGCTCGCGGGAGAAGAACGCCAGCCCCACCGAGTCTCCGAACGCCAGCACCACGCGGGCCAGCCGTCCGGCGGCCTGGACCGCCCAGTCGAAGCGCAGCCGGTCCGCCACTCGCGCGGTCATCAATCGCCCGGCATCGATCAGCAGCAGCACGCGCTGGTTCCGTTCGACGCGATAGTCGCGCACGGTGGGCCGCCCGCGGTGCGCGAACGCCTTCCAGTCCAGAAGACGCACGTCGTCACCGGGCGCGTAGTCGCGGAGCTGATGGAACTCCCTGCCCTCGCCCTGCAGCCGCCCGCGCCTGACGCCGGCGTGCCGGGTCGTGATCACCAGCGCGGCCTCGCGTGCCGTGAGCGAGACCAGGTCCGGATAGACGCGCACGCGTTCGCGCAGATCGAGCACCGCCTGGCGCTGGAGCAACCCGAGCGGCCCGTTGGTCCGCACCACCAGCGGGCCGAAGTCGTGGTAGCCGCGCTCG
This sequence comes from Candidatus Polarisedimenticolaceae bacterium, assembly GCA_041629655.1. Lineage (GTDB taxonomy): Bacteria > Acidobacteriota > Polarisedimenticolia > Polarisedimenticolales > Polarisedimenticolaceae > JBFKMV01. The sequence goes on along the minus strand of JBFKMV010000134.1, from coordinate 3,069 downwards.
CCCGGCGTCACGTCGTAGACCACCTCCAGGCTCTCCTGATCGCCCAGCGCCACGCGGAACTGCTCGCCGCTCGCGGCGAACGCCGGCGGGGGGAGGTCCTTCAGCGACAACAGACCGCGCCGGCCCCCGGACCAACGGAGCCCCAGCCGCACCGCCGCGGTACGCCCCTGCACCCAGCGCAGCGGCTTGCCGCGGTCGGCGCCGAGCCGCGCCGGGTCCGCCAGCGCGAGCCGGTCCAGCACGACCGCGGCCAGCAGCACTCCGTCGTAGGCCAGCGCCACCCACAACCCGGAGCGACCGAGCAGCCCCAGCATCAGCAGCGGCAGTCCCAGGGCCGCCAACGCGGCCAGCCGGACGGTCGGGATCACCCCGTCTCCGCCTCCTGCCCGCCGCGCGGAAGCGGGACCGCCTCGAGCAGGTCCGCGACCACCTGGTCGGGGCCGACGCCCTCGATCTCGGACTCGGGACGCAGGATCAGCCGGTGCCGCATCACCGGCGGCACCATCGTCTTGACGTCGTCCGGTCGCACGAAGTCGCGCCCGGCGCATGCGGCGGCGACCTTGGCGGCGAACAGCAGCAGCACCGCGCAACGGCTGCTGGCGCCGAGCGAGACCCGCCGGTGCTCGCGGCTCGCGCGCACGATGGCGGTGATGTAGTCGCGCACCGATTCCTCGACGAACACGGCGGCGGCCTGCTCGCGGAAACCGAGTAGCGCCTCGGCGTCGAGCACCGGCTCGAGCGCGTCGATCCCCGCCGGAACCAGCTCCAGGCGCCCCGCGTGCGCGTTGAGGATCTCCCGCTCCTCGTCCTCGTCGGGGTAACCGATCACGATCTTCATCAGGAAGCGGTCCAGCTGGGCCTCGGGCAGCGGGTAGGTGCCCTCGTACTCGATCGGATTCTGGGTCGCCGCCACGAAGAACGGCCGCGGCAGCGCGTGGCTCACCCCGTCGAGCGTGACCTGCTGCTCCTGCATCGCCTCCAGCAACGCGGCCTGGGTCTTGGGCGGCGTGCGGTTGATCTCGTCGGCCAGCAGCACCTGCGTGAAGATCGGACCCGGCACGAACTGGAACTCCCCGGTCTGGGGCCGGAAGATCGTGGTGCCGGCGACGTCGGCGGGCATCAGGTCCGGCGTGAACTGGATCCGGCGGAAGTCGACGCGGCACAGCCGGGCCAGCGTCCGTACCAGCAGCGTCTTGCCCAGCCCCGGCGGGCCCTCCAGCAGCACGTGCCCGCCGGCCAGCAGCGCCACCACCAGCTGACGGATCGGCTCGGCCTGCCCGCGCACCACGCCGGTCAAGGCGCGGGTCAGGTTCTCCGCGGTCTCACGCAGCCGTTGCAGCTCCAACGAACACCTCCCGTTCCAGTCGGTCCAGCTCCCGCGCCAGCTCCAGGAGCTCGCGCTCGCCGAGCCGCGGCCCGGCCGCGGCCAGCTCGACCCGCTCCAGCGTTTCGGCGACACGCTCGGGTGGCAGACCGGCGCGGCGCGCCACCGCGCGCGCGAGCGCCGGCGACGCCAGCTGCTCCTCGAGGCCCCACCGCGCGCGGGCCTCGCGCCGGAAGCGTTCCAGCATCCGCCCCAGCATCTGTCGTCGGTGGCCGCCGCGGCGGTACAGCGAGGCCATCGAGTGCACGAACTCGAGGCTCGAGCGGCGGTGCCGCGGCGGAAGCAGTCGCGGCGGTCCGAAGCGAACGCCGCGGGCGAACCCGTAGAGCGCCGTCACGACCACGGCCTGCACCAGCGCCCACGCGATCGCCGAGCGCTCGATCTCGCGAAAGCCGGCCAGGACCCCTCCGTAGCCGTGGTGAAACTCGTCGAACACGACCGTCCCGTCGCCGCGCAGATCGTGCACCAGCCGCAACCCGAGCTCGAGGTTGTCGCCCTCCGTCAGGCGATCGTTGGCCAGCAGCGGACCGAGCACGCGCACGATTCTACCCGCGCCCAGCGAGGCCTCCGCCGCGACCGTGCCGCCTTCACCCCGCACCGCCAGCGGCAGGCCCCGGAAGCGGCCGCGAAATCCGCCCCCGGCGTGGAGCGTGATCGGGTCCAGCTCGGTTCCCGAAGGCCGCGCCGCGGTGCCGTCCGCGGCCGTCGTTCCGGGCCGGCCCGGGAGGAACGTCTGCAGGTCCAGCTCGGGTAGCGGCGCGGCGCGGTCGAGGCCCGCTTCGAGCAGCAGCTCGTCCAGCAGCAGCGTCGCCTCCACGGCCGTCGCGTCGTCCACGACCAGCAGCGCCCCGCCGTCGGCGATCCACTCCGCCAGCGCCTGGCGCTCCCGGCGCGCCACGGGCCGCTGGAGCGGAGTCGCCACCACCAGCACGCCCGTCGCGGGGTCGAGCTTGTGCCACGGTCGCTTGAGCGTCGCGGTCGGAACCTCGAGCTCCTGCAGCAACCGGCGGAACGCCATCAGCCCCTCGGGCTCGCCGGCGAAGCTGCTCGGGAAGCGCGCGCGCGAGGCGGACCCGAGCAGCGCGCCCAGCAGCGCGCCGAGCGCCATCAGGATCAGCAGCGCCACTCCCGCGAACGCGACCCGGCTCCTCACGCGGCCTGCTCCTCGGGCGGCTGCACGATCCTCCCGGCCAGCTCCCTGGCGCGCACCAGGTGCTCCGCGTCGGCGCTGCGCCCCGCGTAGACCAGCCGCTCATGGAGCGCGGTCAGCGCCTCGAAGTCCTCGCGCACGGCGGCGGGGCCGCGATCGCGCAACAGCCCGACGCTCTCCAGGTCGGTCAGTCCCGGCCGGCCCGGCAGCAGCGCCCGCCGGATCAGGGCCAGGATCGCCGCCTGCTCGAGCAGCTTGATCGAGCGAACGGCCCGCCCGGCCTTCAGCTCACGGTCGGCCAGCGTGAGCAACTCCCGCGGATCGCGGTCCGGCTCGACTTCCGACCGCGCGGATTCGCGTCGCGCACGCACGGTGCGGACGGGAGCTTCGAACAGCGGGGCGATGAACTTGACGACGAAGAAGGTCAGCGCCGCCGCGGCCGCCAGCCCGGTGATCCAGATCATCAACGTGCCGTGACCGGATGCGAAGGTGAACATCCGGCTGACCAGGCCGCCGAACATCTCCCGCAGCTGGC
>JBFKMV010000133.1:0-14512 GCA_041629655.1 Candidatus Polarisedimenticolaceae bacterium | reverse complement strand
GGTGCTCGCGGGGCGCCGGCAGATCGTCGCGGTCGCCGGCAAGCGAGTGATGGGGCTGGACCCGAAGTCGGGCGAGCTGCTGTGGGAGCACGCGCTGGGCGAGAAGGAGTCGGCCGCCGCAGCGCAGCCGACGTTCCTCGGTAACGATCGGTTCTTGATCTTCGTGGGTGACGAGGCGGTCGCGTTCGAGGTCTCGTCGGGTTCCGGCGCGATCACCGCGAAGGAGCTCTACCGGACCCGCGAGCTCGGCAACACCTACGCGGCGCCCGTGGTTCACGGCGATCACCTGTACGGTTTCCGTGGCGAGATCCTGACCTGCGCGCGCGCCGACAGCGGCGAGAAGGTGTGGAAGTCCCGGGAGCCCGGGGGCAGGGGACTGATCCTCGTCGACGATCGGCTGGTGATCTTCGGCGCGCGCGGGAACGTGGTCGTCGCGCGCGCCACGCCGGAGGGGTACGACGAGCAGGCCCGGATCGCGTCGTTCGAACGCAGCGGTTTCACTTGGCCGAGCTTCGCCGGCGAGCTGATCCTGGTCCGCAACCTGGAGCAGATCGCGGCGATCGGTGTGGTCGAGGGCGCGGCGGGCGCCAGGGCCGAAGCCGCGCCCCGCGCCGCCCCGGCCCACGAGTTCGGCAAGTTCGTCGAGAAGCTCGGCACCTCGCAGCGCAAGGCGGAGCTGCTCGACGAGTTCATGCGCACGCAGGAGAGCTTCCCGATCGTCGAGGGGTCGTTCGTGCACTTCGTCTACCGCGGCCAGGCGGAGGACGTCGCGATCACGGGCAACATGACGGATTGGCGCAGGGCGGATGCGCTGCAGCGGATCGCGGGCACCGACCTGTACCACCGCAGCTACGAGCTGTCGCCGCTGGCGCGCTGGGAGTACCGCTTCGTCGTCGACTACGAGACGCAGCTTACGGACCCGCTCAACCCGCGCACGGTCCCGGCCCGCTGGGACGAGACCGGGTATTCGGAGCTGGTGATGCCCGGTTACCGGGTCCGCGGCTACCTCGCGGAGCCCGAGGACCGTCCGCGGGGCCGGCTCGAGGCGTTCACGCTGAACAGCGCGATCCTCGGCGACGAGCGCGAGATCAAGGTCTACCTGCCGCCGGGCTACGACGGGAGTGATGCCTCGCTGCCCGTGCTGATCGTCAACGACGGGCCGGGGTGGCTCGACAAGGGGCGCATGGCGAACAGCCTGGACAACCTGATCGGCCACGAGGTCGGCCCGCTGATCGCGGTGTTCGTGCCCCCCGCGCAGCGCTGGTGGCAGGAGGCCGGAGGCGGCAAGACCGGCGACTACGTCCGGATGCTGGTCGAGGAGCTGCTGCCGCAGCTCGCCGCACGTTACCGCGTGACCGGCGAGGCGAGCGGGCGGGCGGTGATGGGCATCGGCGGCTACGGTCTCGCGGCGCTGTACGCCGGCCTCGCGCACCCGGAGCTGTTCGGCAACGCCGCCGCCCAGAGCGTCTCGCTGCGGGATGACGTCGCGCCCCAGGTGCTCGCGATGATCGGCGACGGCAAGCGCCGCGAGCTCGACCTGTACCTGGACTGGAACGTCTGGGAGGACCGCAACACCGACCTGGGCTACGACCTGCGCCAGGACGGGTTGAACCTGGCCACGCTGCTGGCCCAGCACCGCTTCAACGTCAGCGGCGGCGAGGTCAACGACGGCGCCGGATGGGGCGGCTGGCGCGCGCGCACCCACCGCATCCTGGAGGCGTTCTTTCCTCCGCATCGCTAGACTCGCAGCGGGGTGCGTGGGGTGACGACGAGGCGAGACGGTTGGCGGCGGGTGCCGGGGCGGATGCTGCTGGCGCTGGTTCCCGCGCTGCTGCTGGCGGCCTACGCCGCCTGGCCGGCGATGGCCTGGATCCCCTACGTCGCGCTGGTGCCGTGGGTCGTGCTCTACACCGATCGGCACCGTCCGCGTATCTCCGCGGTCTACTACGCCGTTGCGGCCTACCTCGGCTGGGTGGCGATGATCCCGGCCTTCTTCAACTTCGGGCTGTTTCCCCCGTTCGCCATGGGCGCGGTGTGGTTCGTGTTCTGGCTGCCCTTCGCCCCGCTGCTGCGGCGGATCCACCACCGGTTCCGGCTGCCGCGAACGCTGACGGTGCCGGTGATCTGGGTCGCGGTGGAATGGCTGCGCGCCACGTTCACGCTGGCGCACTTCGACCTGTTCCTGCTCGGCTACTCGCAGGCGCGGTTTCCGGTGCTGATCCAGGTCGCCGACGTGGTGGGGGTCTACGGGGTGTCGTTTTTGGTCGCGGCGGTCAACGGCCTGCTGGCCGATCTGTGGTTCACCTGGCGCGACCACGGCGGGTGGCCGGGGCTCCGCCGCTCGCGCCGGTGCCTGGCGGCCGCGGCGGGGGTCGCCGCCGGCTTCGTGCTGGTCTCGGGCTACGGCGCGTACCGCCTGGCCGGCGCCCAGCGCTCCGCGGGCCCGCGGCTGGCGGTCGTGCAGCCCAACGAGCCCCACTCGCTGGCCAGCTCGGTCGGCGTGCACCTGCGCCAGGTGCTGTTGACCGAGGACGGTCTCGAGCCCGCCGACGCCGACCTCGTGATCTGGCCCGAGAACGCGATCCTCGACTACCTCGATCGGGAAGGCGCCTGGCTCGAAGACCTGGCCTGGCTGGCCGCGCGCAAACGGGCGCCGCTGCTGCTGGGCGCGATGGGGCGCAGCGAGGGGCATCCCGGCCGGGTCACCAACACCGCGTTTTTGATCGACGAGGCGGGCCGGATCCGCGGTCGCTACGACAAGCAGATCCTGTTCCCGTGGTCCGAGTACGTGCCGTTCGACGAGCTGCTGGGGCGGATCGCGCCGCCCTTGCAGATCGCGCACCGGATGGTCGTCCGGCTGGCCTGGGGACACCTGACCGTCGGCCAGGCCGGCGACCGGATGACGCTGTTCGAGCTTCCGTGGCAAGACACGGAGCTTCCGTTCGCCGCGCTGATCTGCGTCGAAAACACCTATCCCCCGACGCCCGCCGAGGCCAGCCGGCTCGGGGCGCGCTTCTTCGTCAACATCACCAGTGAGGGCCTGGTCGGCGGACCGATCCAGGAGCAGTTGCTGCGGATCTCGATCCTGCGGGCGGTGGAGAATCGCGTGCCCTACGTGCGGGCCGGCAATACCGGGATCTCCGGTTTCATCGACGCCGAGGGGCGCGTGCGGAGCGTGCTGCGCGGCCGGCGAGGCGGGACCATCGACGACGCCGGCGTGCTGGTCGCCGAGCTGCTGTTGTCGCCGCCGCGCACGACCGTGTACGCGCGCAGCCGGGACGCGTTCGTCAAGCTGTTCGTGGCGGCGACGCTGATCCTGTTGGTCTGGAGCTTGTTCAGGCCTCTTGCCGGGCCGGCTCCGGCACCAGTCTCGCGGTGAAGTGACGCAGGTGCGCCGCCTGGTGCACGATCCGGAACCCGCGCAGGCGCTCGCGCAGCGAGACCAGCGACGCGCCGACCTCCACGACGTAGTCGATGTGGCTTTGCGTGTAAACCCGCCGCGGCACGGCCAGGCGCAGCAGCTCCAGCGGCGCCGTCCGCTCCCGACCCGTCTCCGGATCCTTGCCGCCGAACATCAACGTCCCGATCTCGACGCCGCGGATCCCGCCGTGCTCGTAGAACGCGCAGGCCAGCGCCTGGCCCGGCAGCGACGTCGGCGGGATGTGCGGCAGGAACTTCCCGGCGTCGACGTAGATCGCGTGCCCGCCGGGCGGCCGGATGATCGGGATGCCCGCCCGCTCCAGGCCCTCGCCGAGGTAACGCACCGAGGCCAACCGGTACTCGAGGTAGTCCTCCTCCAGCACCTCCTGCAGGCCGATCGCGATCGCGTCCAGATCGCGCCCGGCCAGCCCGCCGTAGGTCGGAAAGCCCTCGGTCAGGATCAGCAGCTCCTCTTCCTGCTCGGCCAGCGCGTCGTCGTTGGTCGCCAGGAACCCGCCGATGTTGGCCAGCCCGTCCTTCTTGGCGCTGAACGTCGCGCCGTCTGCCAGCGAGAAGATCTCGCGCGCGATCGAGCGCACGGAGCGGTGCTGCTGACCCTGCTCGCGCAGCTTGATGAAGTAGGCGTTCTCGGCGAACCGGCACGCGTCGAGGTAGAACGGCACGCCGCGGGCGCGGCACAGTTCGGCCGCGGCGCGGAGGTTGGCCAGCGAAGCCGGCTGCCCGCCGCCCGAGTTGTTGGTGATGGTCAGGATCACGCAGGCGACCGACGACTCGGTGTCGAGCAGGCGCTCCAGCTGCTTCAGGTCGATGTTGCCCTTGAACGGGTGCACGGTTTGCGGCTCGAGCGCTTCGGGCACCGGGATGTCGACGGCCCGCCCGCCGAGCGCCTCGATGTTGGCGCGGGTGGTGTCGAAGTGGGTGTTGCTGATCACGGTCTTGCCGCGAACCCCGAGGCAGGAGAACAGGATCCGCTCCGCGGCCCGGCCCTGGTGGGTCGGGATGATGTGCCGGAACCCGGTGAGCTCGCGCGTCTGCTCCTCGAACCGGAACCACGACCGCGCGCCGGCGTACGACTCGTCGCCGCGCATGATCCCGGCCCATTGCTCGGAGGACATCGCGCCGGTTCCCGAATCCGTCAGCAGGTCGATCAGGATGTCCCCGGCGGGCACCTGGAACAGGTTCCACGCAGCGCGCTCGAGGATCTCGCAGCGCTCCTCGCGGTTGGTGATCCGCAGCGGCTCGACGGCCTTGATCCGGAACGGTTCGATGATCGTCTTCATGGTCACCCCCGGCCCCGGCTCGGGCCGCCGGACTCCCAGCCTACTCTAGTACGACGGGGCTGGACGCCCCGGCCCGATTGAGGACCCGGGCGCTCCGCTGCGACGGCCCCGGCGGGGTCTTGCGTCGCGGTCGGGGGTCGGCGTAGCATCCCGGAATCCGCGGCTCGCCCCGGGCCGCGCAAGGCCATTCCTGGGAGGGAACCATGAGGTCACGCTTCGAATCGTGGAAGCTGGTGGTGCCGATCCTGTTGATCCTGGTGCTCGCGCTGGGCGTCGTGTGGGCCGGCAAGGGCGGCCCCAAGCGACCGCCCAAGTGTCCGAACTGGGACCTGGTCTGCCCCGACGTCTGGGACCCGGTCGTGTGTGACGACGGGAACACCTACTCCAACCAGTGCTACGCCGACCGGGCGTGCGCCACGGGTTGCGAGCCCACCGGGGGCGGGCCGGTTCCGCTCTGATCGCGTCGGGACGGGCGTCGCGGGACGCCCGTCCGCATCGCCGCTTCAGTTGTCCCGCTCGACCTCGTCCCGCACTTCCCCGGTCATCGGCACGAAACGCACCGGGATCAACCGCCGGTGGTGCAGTCCCTGCTCGTCGCGCGTGATCAGGACCAGCTCCTGGTAGTGCTCGCCGACCGGAAGCACCATCCGCCCGCCCGGCTTGAGCTGCTCGAGTAGCGGCTCCGGGATCCGCGGCGGCGCGGCGGTGATGATGATCGCGTCGAACGGCGCCTGGTCGGGCCACCCGCGGTAGCCGTCGCCCTCGCGCACCGTGACGTTGTCATACCCGAGGCGCGCCAGATCGCGGGCCGCGCGGCGCGCCAGCGGCGGGACGATCTCGATCGTGTACACCTCGGCCACCAGCTCGGCCAGCACCGCGGCCTGGTAGCCCGACCCGGTGCCGACCTCGAGCACCCGCTCGTCGCCGGTCAGCCGGAGTTGTTCGGTCATGTAGGCCACGATGTACGGCTGCGAGATCGTCTGTCCCTCGCCGATCGGCAGCGGTCGATCCGAATAGGCCAGCGCGCGGTAGGGCTCGGGCACCAATTCGTGCCGCGGCACCTTGCGCATCGCGGCGAGCACGCGCTCGTCGCTCACGCCGCGGGAGGCGATCTGGTCGCGGACCATCAGCTCGCGCGCCCGGACGTCGGCGGCGGGTCGGCCGCTGGCCCCGACGATCGCGGGGACGAGCAGCGCCGCGAGCAGGATGACGGGTCGCCAACGGGTCGTCAGCATCGCCTGGCCCTCCGGATCCGACTCAGCCTTCGGCTTCTTCCTTGCTCTCCGCCGCCGCGGCGGCGTCACGCGGCCGCGCCGCGGCCATCCGCCAGAACTCGCGCGCCTTGCGTTCCGCCCGCCCGAGCAGCGTGTTCGCCGGGTACCGGCCGTCCTCGCCGAGCGCGCCGGCCTCGACCCCGGTCAGGATCTCGAGCGCCTCGTGGATGTTCTCCACCGCCCAGACGTGGAACCGTCCCTGCCGGCAGGCGTCCACCACGTCCTCGCGCAGCATCAGGTCGCCCGCGTTGGCGCGGGGGAGAATCACGCCCTGGCTGCCGGTCAGGCCGAGGTCCCGGCAGGTGTCGAAGAACCCCTCGACCTTCTCCGTCACCGCGCCGACCGGCTGCACGTGGCCGACCTGGTCGATCGCGCCGGTCATCGCCACGTCCTGCCGCAGCGGAACGCCGGTCAGCGCGCTGAGCAGGCAACACACCTCGGCGCCCGAGGCCGAGTCGCCGTCGATGCCGCCGTAGCTCTGCTCGAACGCGATCGAGGCCGAGAACGCCAGCGGGTGGCGCGTGCGCAGCAGCTGCCGCAGCAGCCCGCCCAGGATGTAGAACCCCTTGGTGTGGATCGCGCCCGACAGCTGCGACTCGCGCTCGATGTTGATCGCGCCCGCGGTGCCGGGACCGATCGTGGCGGTGATGCGGGTCGGGAAACCGTAGACCATCGGTCCGGCGTGGATCACGGCCAGGCCGTTGACCTGTCCCACGGCGCTGCCCGCGGTGTGGATCCGGATCGTTCCCTCGGCGACCAGCTTGCGGAACTTGCGCGACGGCAGGTCGGCGCGCCGCTTGCTCAGTCGCACCGCTTCGCGCACGCGGTCCCCGGTGACCAGGTCGTGCTCGCCCTGGCGCGCCAGGTGCGAGGCCTCGCGGGCGACGTCGGCGATCCTTCCGAACCGCGTGGTCAGCCGGTCGCGCCGGGCCGCGATGCGCGCCCCGTGCTCGCACAACGCGGCGACGCCGCAGCGCGAGAACGGCAGCAGGTTCTCCTCCTCGGCGATCCGCGCCAGCACGCCGGCGTAGTAATTGACGCCCTGCCGGTCGCGCGGGATCGAGGTGTCGAAATCGGCCAGCACCTTGAACAGGTGCGGGAAGTCGTGATCGTGCCGGTCGAGCAGGTAGTACAGCTCGGGGTCGCCCAGCAGCACCACCTTGACGCGGATCTCGATCGGCTCGGGCTTGAGCACGGGGCCCATCCAGAACGAGGCCAGCTCCGAGGGCACGATCTCCAGCTTGCCGTTGCGCAGCGTCCGCACCAGCACCTTCCACGCGCCGGGCTCGGTCAGCACGTCGCGCGCCTCCATGATCAGGTAGCCGCCGTCGGCGCGCAGCAGCGACCCGGCCCGGATCATCAGGTGATCCGAACGCACCTCCATCGGCGACTGGAACTCCCGCTCGACGCTGCCGAGCAGGTTCTGCAGCGTCGGCGCGTTCTCGATGATGAACGGAGAGCCGTCCCCGGCCGGGTGGTCCTGCACAACGTTGACGCGGTACAGGCGCAGGAACTCGCCGTCGTCCTCTTTCAGCTCGCGCAGCCGTTTCTCGACCACGTCGCTGACCGCCTGCTCCAGGAACGCCTTGACCGGGTCGTGCGGGAACTCGGCCTCGATCTTGCCGGCCTCGCGCGACAGCAGCCGGCGGGCCTCCTGCTCGTAGAGCAGCTGCACGGCCAGGCGGTGCTCGAGCTGGATCTCCTCGATCTTCTCGCTGACTTCCTGGAGCCGTTTGTTGAACGAGGCGATCATCTCCTGGATCTGCGAGGCGGCCTCGGGGGTGATGCGTCCGGACCGCCGCAGCTCGGCGAACCGCTCCGGCGGCGCCGGCTCGCCGTCGATCACCGGCATCACCGCGGGCTGCACGGTCGGGCCGACCTGGACCGGCACCAGCGCCAGGTCGTGGGTCCGCAGCTCCTCCTCGAACGGCTTGCCCAGCTCGCGCACCTCGCCCTGCACGCGCTCGTTGAGCTCGTCGCGGCGCCGGCGCATCGGGTCCGCGGACAGCGCCGGCTCCAGCTCTTCGCCCACGAAGTCGATGAAGCGCTCCATGCGCTCGGCGAAGCGCCGGCCTTCGCCGCGCGGCAGCGTGATCAGCCGCGGGCGATCGGGCTGGTCGAAGCGATGGACGTAGCAACGGTCCGGGGCCGGCGGGGCGGCCGGCCGGATCTGCTGCATCAGCTGCCGCACCAGGGTCAGCCGCCCGGTGCCGGTGAGCCCGCGCACGAAGACGTTTTGCCCGGGACTGCCGATCTCGAGACCGAATTTGAGCGCCTCCAGCGCGTCGTCCTGGCCCACCACGCCCGTGATCGGCTCGACCTCGCGGGTGCTCTCGAACTCCAGCCAGTCCTCGTCGCAGCACCAGCGCAGCGCGTTGCCCTGGATCTCGAGATCATCGCGGGCCATCGTTCCCTCCGCGGTGTTCGGCCTGATATGTGGATAGGCCACGATACCGTCAAACGGGCCCGGGTGCCCAGCCGCACGGGCCTCGACCGGCGACTTGGCGACAAGACCGCTCCTCTTTTACCATCGAGGGGTCGGGGATGGGCTCCTAGAATCGATCCGGGAGCCGATTCCAACACTCGGGCCGGGATCGACATCTCCATTCACGCATCCCGTTCCGGGGGAGGGAGCGATGTCCGAAGCGAAGCGCACCGGTCAGGCCGGCGATTCCCCCGCGTGGCAGGTCACGGCGGAGCTGCTGGCCCGCTACGATCGCCCGGGGCCCCGCTACACCAGCTACCCCACGGCCGTGGAGTTCCACACCGGGGTCGATGCGGCGACGTACGAGCGCACGCTGGCGCGGGCCGACGAGGCCGGCGACGAGCCGCTGTCGATGTACGTGCACCTGCCGTTCTGCGACGAGCGCTGCTGGTTCTGCGGCTGCAACGTGATCATCTCCCCCGACAAGCAGCGCGCGCTGCCGTACCTCGACCTGCTGCGCGCCGAAACCGAGCTGCTCGCCGCCCGGTTGCCCCGGCGCAGGCACCTGGCGCAGCTGCACCTCGGCGGCGGTACGCCGACCTACTTTGCGCCCGACCGCCTCGTGGCCTGGCTACGTGACCTGTTCCAGGCCTTCCAGCCCCTGCCCGGCGCGGAGCTGGCGGTGGAGGTCGATCCCCGGGTGACATCCGAGGAACACCTGTCGGCGCTGGCGAGCGTCGGGTTCAACCGCGTCTCGCTGGGCGTGCAGGACTTCTCGCCCGAGGTGCAGTGCGCGATCCACCGCATCCAGACCGTCGAGCAGACGGCGCACCTGGTCGAGCACGCGCGCGGGCTCGGCTTCTCGGGCATCAACATCGATTTGATCTACGGCCTCCCGCACCAGACTCCGGAGACGTTCGCCCGCACCGTCGACACCGTAGCCGAGATCGGCGCCGACCGCTCGGCGGTCTACTCGTTCGCCCACGTACCCTGGATGCACGCGCACATGAAGCGTTTGCCCGCCGACGCGCTCCCCACGCGCGACACCAAGTTCGCGCTGTTCGCGGCCGCGCGCGAGCGGTTCCTCGCCGCCGGGTACAGCCCGATCGGCATGGATCACTTCGCGCGTCCCGACGACGAGCTGGCGGTTGCGCGCCGCGACGGCCGGCTGATGCGCAACTTCCAGGGTTACTCCGTCGTGCCGGTGGAGGACGTGGTGGGGCTCGGCATCTCGGCGATCGGTGACATCGCCGGCGCCTACGTGCAGAACTTCAAGAAGCTCAGCCGCTACCGCGAGGCGGTCGGCGAGCGGCGACTGCCGGTCGAGCGCGGGATCGTGCTGAGCGACGACGACCGGCTGCGCCGGGCGGTGATTCGCGAGCTGATGTGCAATTTCAGCGTGGACATCGAAGCGCTGGAGCGCGCGTTCGGGATCCGCTTCGCCGACACGTTCGCGACGGAGCTCGGGTTGCTGGCCGAGCACCAGCGGGAGGGGATGGTCGAGGTCACGCCCGGGCGCATTCGCGCCACCGCGCTGGGCGAGCTGTTCGTCCGCAACCTGGCGATGTGCTTCGACCGCTACCTCCGCGAGAAGGACGGCGGAGCCAAGCCGGTGTTCAGCCGGACGGTCTGATCCGCGATGCGCCGTCGCCTGGTCGTGGTCGGCGGGGGGATCTCGGGGCTGGCCGCGGCCCAGGGAGCCGTCGACGCGGCCGGCCCCGATCCGATCGACGTCCTGGTGCTGGAGCGGGATCCGTGCGTCGGCGGCAAGGCCCGCACGCTGCGCGAAAGAGGCTGGCTGGTCGAGGCCGGCCCCACCGGTTATCTCGACAGCGAGCCGGCGATGGAGCGGCTGATCGAGGTCGCCGGTCTCGCCGACGAGCGCATCACCGCTTCCGCGGCGGCCGCGAATCGCTACATCGTGCGCGGGGGGCGCCCGCGCCGTGTCACGGCCAACCCGCTGGCGCTGGTCGGCTCGGGGCTGCTCGGGCCCACGGGTCTGTTGCGGTTGCTGGGCGAGCCGTTCGTCTCACGCGGTCCCGAAGGGGTCGACGAGAGCGTGTGGGAGTTCGCCGCGCGGCGTCTCGGCCGCCAGGCCGCCGACCGGCTGATCGCGCCGATGGTGCTCGGCGTGTTCGCCGGGGACGCCAAGCGCGTCTCGCTGCCCGCCGCGTTCCCGCGCCTGGCCGAGCTGGAGCGCGAGCACGGCTCGCTGGTGCGGGGCCTGATCGCGCGCCGGCGCCGCGGCGGCGGCGGCGGGCCCTCCGGCCCGGCCGGCAAGCTGACCTCGTTCCGCGACGGTCTGCAAAGCCTGCCCGAGGCGCTGGCGCGACGCGGGGCGTTCCGGGTCCGCACCGGGGCGGCGGTCGAGACCCTGGCACCGGGGCCGGACGGGGGCTGGAGGCTGCGGATCGAGGGCGACGGCGAGGATCTCGCGGCCGCGGCCGTGGTCCTGACCGGCGAGCCGTGGGCGATGGCCCCGCTGGTCGCCCGGTTCGCCCCGTCGCTCGCGGACCGGCTGTCGGCGATCGCGTGCCCGCCCGTCACCGTGGTGGCGCTGGGGTTCGGGCCGGAGGCGCTGGCCCGCGTTCCCCGCGGTTTCGGGGTGTTGGTTCCGCGCGGGGAGGGCTACCGCCTGCTCGGTTGCCTGTGGGACACCCACCTGTTCCCGGGACGGAGCCCGGAGGGCAGCCTGCTGGTGCGGGTGATGGTCGGGGGCGCGGTCGATCCCGAGGCGGCGCTGTTGCCGGAGGACGATCTCGTCGCACGGGTCCGCGAAGAGCTGGCCCGACTGCTGGGTCTCCGCGACGAGCCGGTTTTCCGGCGCGTGATCGTGTGGCCGCGCGCGATCCCGCAGTACGAGATCGGCCATCTCGAACGGCTGGCCGCGATCGAGGCCGACCTGGCGCGGTTCGAAGGGCTCGGCATCGCCGGCAACGCCCTGCACGGCGTGGCGTTCGCCAAGGCGGCGGTCGCCGGCCTGGCTGCGGGCGGCCAATCCGCAAGACGTCTGCTCGGCCCCGCAGCGCGAGCCGGCTCGGGGCACGTCGGGGCCGCCGGCACCGCCGGGGGACGGTGATCTTACAAGATCGAAATCGTTGCACTCCGGCAACACAACCGGTGGCAAAGCGCGCGACTCCCGGTATATTTTAGGCACCTCGCCTCCCGTCAAAACGCGGAGAGGACGCTGCAAAGGCCGTCCGAGAACAGGTCGTCCACGAGACGGCCGGCCGGCGGCCGACGAGACAAAGGGGAAGGTTCATGAAGAGATTGGCGATTCTGCTGTCTGTGTTCGCTTGTGTCGGGGTGTGCCTGGTCGTGGGGGCCCCGGACGCGCAGGCGCAACTCGTGCCGTGCTGCGAAGGTGGCTTCAAGCCCGATCGTCTGTGCGACGACGACGGCGATTGCCCGTCCGTTTGCAGCGGCGGATTCCGCGACGGCAAGGTCTGCCAGGCCGACGGGACGCCGAAGTGCCAGGACGCCTGCGTGGGCGGAAGCAACGACGGCAGGATGTGCTCGAGCGACGCGCAGTGCCCCGGCGGCAGCTGCAGCGACATCGGCACGTGCGTGGCCGGGACCTGCACCGGGCTCTGCGAGCGCCGCAGGAAGAAGCCCACGCCGTCCGAGCCGATCGGCGCCTGGCTCGACGCCGTCGGCCAGTCACCGGCGACGGACGCCGCCGCCGAGTCCCGCCCGCAGCCCTGTCCCTGACGCTTCCATCCCGAGCTGAACCACGCTACCCTCCCGGTCGCTGACCGGGTGGGTCGGCGTGCGTCCGTGGGACCGCCTCGCCACCGGGATTCCGACCGTTCCGGTCCATCACCGCACGGCCGGGCGGGGTAGAATTGCCGCCTCGACCGGAACGGTCCAACGGAGGGAGCAATGGTCTCACGCACGCTGCCGGTCCTGATCCTGGTCCTGGCCGTCCCCGCGCTGGTCCTGGCGGAGCCCACGTTCATCGGCGTCGACAAGTGCAAGCTGTGCCACAAGGTCCAGTACGAGAGCTGGAAGACGCTCAAGCACGCCTCGGCCTTCGACCGACTGAAACCCGAGGAGCAGGGCAAGCCGGAATGTCTCAAGTGCCACGCCACCGGCGGTAGCGCCGACATGCCGGGCGTGCAGTGCGAGTCGTGTCACGGCGCCGGGAGCGACTACAAGTCCCTCAAGGTGATGAAGGACCGCGAGGCCTCGCTCGCCGCCGGGCTGGTGCTTCCCGAGGAGCAGGTGTGCCGGTCGTGTCACGAGAAGGCTCCGCACGACCTGCCCGCGTTCGACTACGAGGCGGCCAAGGCGAAGGGGATCCACGAGTTCAAGAACCCGCGCTGATTCGTTTACGGAGGAACGCCATGCATCGCCAAGAAGGCGCCATTCGGCCGGCCGCCGTCCTGCTGTTGGCCGTTGCCTGTGTACTGGGAGCGGCGTGCTCGCCACCCGCCGGTGACGCGCACGAGGCGGCGCCGCAACACGACCCGGACCAGGCCCGCGAAGCGGTCGTCCAGGCGCACGAGCAACTGCTGGCCGCCTTCGAGGCCGGCGACGTCGAGACGCTGACGGGGCTGATGCTTCCCGCGCCGGAGCTGTTGATCTTCCACGCCAGGCTCGAGAACCGCTTCGACGGCCACGAGCAGGTCCGCGAAGGGCTGACGCGGATGCTGGGGCGGTTCGGAACCGCCAGCTGGTGGGAGGCGCACCCGACGGTCTCGGTCGAGGGCAACGTGGCGTGGATGACCTCGCACGTCGTCGTCGAGTCGCCGGGCCTCGCGGAGCCGTTCCTGGGCCGCGGCACGGAGATCTGGGTCTGGCGCCCCGAGGGGTGGAAGCTGGCCCACGGGCACTGGTCGCCCGTCCCGTAGCCGCCGCCGCCGCCGCCGCCGCCCGACGCGTCGAGGTCCGCGACCGCGGACCTCAGCGGATTTGACTGCTTTCCCTTCGAAACCTACGTTCCCACCCAGGCGCGCGGCGCCGCTCCCACAACCCGTTCGAGGAGATCCCGATCATGAAGCGTCTGCTCGTGGTGTCCGTGGTCCTGGCCTCGTTCCCCGCGCTCGTCGCGGCCGGGGACCTGGAGCGGGACGTCAAGAACAGCTGGCTCGGGGCCTGGGTCGTCGCCAACGTCGAGAGCTACTCCGACTGCAGCGGCATGGCCACCAACAACCGCATCAACGGGATGCTGGTCAAGAGCCGCGGCCAGCACCGCTTCCAGCCCGGCGAGCTGGCAAAGATCCAGAAGATCGACGTGAAGCGGTCGCGTCTCGACGTCCACCTGTGGCTGGCCGAGCCGTTGCTGCTGCCCTACGCCGAGGGGCCGTTCACGCTCTACCGCGAGGCGGAGTGCCGGATCGAGCTGGAGGTGGAGCTGCCGCGCGAGGTCGTGCGCGCCCGCGACGCCCGCGCCGTCGAGCAGCGCCTGGCGCAGCTGTTCGAGCGGCACGCCACCGAGGAGGCCGCCCAGGATTCGATCTCGTGGAACGGCCGGGAGCGGGAGCCCTACCCCGAGGACTATGACCGGACCCTGGCCGAGCTCGCGGTGTGGCGTGCCGAGCAGACCAACGCGGCCGTGCAGGCCAAGCTGGACCAGGCGGCCGAGCACACCACGCGGCTGGCCGATCGCGTCAGCAGCGATTCCGATTACCTGGCGGGATTCGCGGGCGGTGTGGAGAGCGCGCGGGCCGAGACCTTCCCCACCTGTCCCGCGATGCTGGCGGCGCACCTGGAGCCGCCCCGGCGCCACTACCACGCGCCGCACGATCCAGACGAGGTGTCCGATGCCGAGGCACGGCGGGAGCGGGGACACGACGACGGCCGGCTGCTGGTGATCGGGCTGGAGCTTATGCGGCGCCTGCCCGGGTGCTTCGTGCCGGTCCCCCAGATCGAGGCCGTCGAGGTCGCGCTGTCGGACTAGCCCGGCCCCATGGTGGTGCGCAGAGTGTTGCGGCCCCCTCGGCTCAGGATTGGGCCCGCTCGCGTCCGACTGCGGTCGCGGAGCTGACCGTTGGCGGACAGAGCCCGGCGCGAACGCACCTTGCCAGCGTGATTCGAGTTGGCACGGTTCTTCCACGATGCCGAGCCGTGCTCTGGCCGACCCAACCCGT
>JBFKMV010000132.1:0-14529 GCA_041629655.1 Candidatus Polarisedimenticolaceae bacterium | reverse complement strand
GTGCGGGTCGAGGCCGCGGGCCGCGTCCCGACGCACGTCAACGTCGAGAGCCGCACCCAGGCCGCGCTGGTGGACAAGTTCGAGCGCGACCTGCCCCCGGGCGCCGAGCTGCCCAAGATCCGCATCCGCGCCTTCGGCAAGGTGATCTACGACGTGGTGCTGACCCCGGCCGACCAGGTCGCGGAGCTCGAGCCGGCCGCCGCGGCCCAGCCGGTGGTGGTCGAGAACGCCGCCGCGCCGCGCGGAGCGCCCCAGGACCCCTGGGACGCCGCGGTACGCGCCGCCAACGCCGGCAACTTCGAAGATTCGGTGCCGCTGTTCCAGAAGGCCGTGGACAAGTCGCCCGACGACGTCGAGCGCCGGACCGCGTTCGCGAAGGTGCTGTACCAGCTCGAACGCCACGGCGAGGCCGCGCGGCAGGCGATGGAGGCCACGCGGCTGGCGCCCGATTCGCTGGACGCCCAGATGGTGCTGTACAGCGTCTACGTGGCCACCGAGAACCTCGACGGCGCGCAGGCGACGCTGGACCGCGCGCAACAGATCGCGCCCCAGGACCTGCGCGTGCTCCAGCAGCTCGCCTTCATCGCCGACCGGCGGGGTGACCGCGACCAGGCGATCGCCGCGCACGAGGCGATCATCGCCGTCCAGCCGGACAACGTCGAGGCCTGGATCGCGCTGGGCGGGCTGTACGCCGACGCCGGGCGGCTCGGGGACTCCGAGACGGCCTACGGCAAGGTCGCCGAGCTGAAGCCCGACTCCGCGTACCAGGTGTTCTACAACATCGGCGCCTTGATCATGAACCGGCCCAACCTCTCCGAGGCCGACACGAAACGCGCCGTCGGTGCGTTCCGCCGGGCCGTGGAGATCAAGCCGGACTACGCCCAGGCGCACCAGCAGCTGGCGTTCGCGCTGCTCGGCACCGGCGACCTGAAGGGCGCGGGGAACGCGCTCCAGCGCTACCTCGAGCTGCGCCCGGACGCGCCGGACGCCGCCGACATGCGCGCGGTGCTCGAGGGTCTGCGCCCATAGCGGACGACCCGAGCTGCGGCGCCTGGCGCCTCGACACGGCGGACGGGATCACGCTCGTCCGCTGCGTCGCGCTCGAGCGCAGCGGTCTGGCCCATGCCTTCTCGACCCGCCGCGCCGACGCCGCGGACGCGTTCGACCTGGGATCGGACCGCGTCGCGCCGGACGTGGCGCGGGACCGTCGCCGCAGGTTTCTCGCCGCCGCGGGTCTCGCCGGACGCGAGACCGTCGTGCTGCGACAGGTGCACGGGCGGCGCGTGCTGCGCCTCGACCGGGTGACGCCGGGCGAGCGCGCCGACGGCACGGTGTGGCGGGACGGCGACCCGGTCGAGCCGGTGGCCGCGGTCCGCACCGCGGATTGCGTGCCGCTGCTGCTGGGCGAGCGCGAGGGGCGGGCGGCCGCGGCGGTCCACGCCGGCTGGCGGGGCACCGCCGCCGGCATCGCGCGCGCGGCGGTGGAGCTGCTCGCCGGGCTGGGGGTCGGGCCGGAGCGGTTGGTCGCCGCGCTGGGCCCGGCGATCGGGGGTTGCTGCTACGAGGTCGGCGCCGAGGTCGCGGAGGCGATCGTGCGCGCCAGCGGCGAGGCGGCGCTCGCGCCGGGCCGGGGCCCCGGGGGCGGACCGCGGGTCGATCTACGGGCCGCGAACCGACTGCAGCTGGAGTCCGCCGGGGTGCCGGCGTCCGCGATCCACGACCATCCCGGGTGCACGGCCTGCCGCGGCGACCTGTTCTTCTCGCACCGCGCCGAGGGCGCGCGGGCCGGCCGGATGCTGGCGGTGATCGGCCCGGCCGCGTCCGGCGGATCCGGGCGCGTTCCTTGACGCCCGGGCGACCGTAGGTCAGAATCCCCCATTACGCCTCCGCTCGGGCGACAAAACGGCCGAACAACGGGGTCGAGGGGACAGATGCCGATGGATCCGCGAGTTCCGCTGCCGCTGTTGGCGGCCGCCCCCGAGGGTCAGCAGGGCAACGTATGGAGCCCGCTGATCATGATGGCGGTGATCTTCGCCATCTTCTACTTCCTGCTGATCGCGCCCGCGCGCAAGAAGCAGCGCCAGCACGCCGAGATGCTGGCCGGGCTGAAGAACGGCGACCGCGTCGTGACGTCCGGCGGCGTCTACGGGACCGTGGTCGGCGTCACCGACCACGTGGTGCAGCTGCGGATCGCCGACCAGGTCAAGATCGAGGTCGCCAAGCACGCCGTGGCCGATCGGGTGACGGAAGAAAGCTGACGGGAGCCGAGGTCCGAATGAGCAACCTGAACTGGAAGTGGGTCGTGATCCTGGCGGTCATCGCGTTCGCGGCGTTCTACTCGTACCCGCCGGGCGAGCGGATCAACCTCGGCCTCGATCTCCGCGGCGGCGCGCACATCGTGATGCGCGTCGACACCGCCTCGGCGGTCGGTCACGCCGCCGAGCTGACGGAGGACCGCATCGGGCAGAACCTGACGCAGAAGCAGCTGCGTTACGAGTCGGTGCGGGTGACCGAGGACGCGGCGCTGGAGGTCCGTGGCGCCGATCCCGCGCGGCGCAGCGAGGTCCGCCAGGCGATCCTGGAGGTCGTCGGCGACACCTGGGACATCGATGCGGTCGGGGGCGGGGACTTCCGGCTCACGATGCCTCCCGGAACGCGCTCCGTGCTGGCCGACCGCGCGGTGCAGACCACGCTCTCCGTGCTGCGCGAGCGGATCGACGGCATGGGCGTCGCCGAGCCGGTGCTGCAGCAGCAGGGCTCCGACCGGATCCTGGTCCAGCTGCCCGGCGTCGAGGACCCCGAGCGGGTCAAGGAGCTGTTGACCGCCGAGGAGATGCTGCAGTGGAAGGAGGTCGCCTACCCGCCCGGCGTGACCAACTACACCGATTACTTCCCGCCGAGCACCCGCGAGGAGGCGATCGCGCAGTTCGGCGGCCAGTTGCCCGAGGACACCGAGCTGATCGCCGAGAGCGGGACCTCGAGCAGCGGCGCCCCGTACACGGTGTGGTGGCCGCTCAAGAAGGTCTCGGTGGTGATCGGGGACGACCTCAAGGACGCGCGGCGCGACCAGGACCAGTGGGGCTCGCCCGCGGTGGCCTTCGAGCTGACTCCCGAGGCGGCGACGCGCTTCGGCGCGGCGACGCGCGCGGCGGTCGCGAACCCCAGCAACAAGAAACGCATGGCGATCGTGCTGGGCAGCGTGACCGAGAACCGCGTGCTGTCCGCGCCGGTGATCGAGGACGAGATCCGCGACCGCGGCATCATCCGCGGCGGTTACAGCATCCAGGACGCCGAGGACATGGCGCTCAAGCTGCGCTCGGGCGCCATCCCGACCGCGGTCAAGATCATCGAGGAGCGCGTGGTCGGCCCGTCGCTGGGGCGCGACTCGATCCGCGCGGGCCTGATCGCCGGCTCGGTGGGCTTCGTCGGCGTGATGCTGTTCATGCTGGTCTACTACCGGCTGGCCGGCGTCAACGCGGTCGTCGCGCTGGCGCTCAACGTGCTCCTGGTGTTCGGCGCGCTGGGCGCGCTGCCGCTGCTGTTCGGCGAGGAGGTCGGCGCCACCTTGACGCTGCCCGGCATCGCCGGCCTGATCCTGACCGTCGGCATGGCGGTCGACAGCAACGTGCTGATTTTCGAGCGCATCCGCGAGGAGCTGCGGGTCGGCAAGACCGTGCGCTCGGCGGTCGAGCAGGGGTTCAGCCGGGCCTTCACGACGATTCTCGACTGCAACGTCACCACGCTGGTCGCGGCGTTCTTCCTGTTCGGCTACGGGACCGGGCCCGTGCGCGGTTTCGCGGTGACGCTTTCGATCGGCCTGATCTGCTCGATGTTCACGGCGGTGTTCGTCTCGCGGCAGCTGTTCGAGCTGGCCCTGGAACGACGGCGCGCCGAGTCGTTGAGCATCTGACCCGCGACCGGCGGCGACTGCGAGGAAGCTCGTGCTGCAGATACTCAAGGATCCCAAGATCGACTGGATGGGCATGCGCAAGTTCGGCCTGGCGCTGTCGACGGTCGCCTTACTGGCCGCGATCGCGCTGCTGGCCGTCCACGGGCTGGCCTGGGGCATCGAGTTCACGGGCGGCACCGAGCTGCAGCTGAAGCTCGCCGAGCGGCCCGACCTGGGACAGGTCCGCACGGCGCTGGCCCGGCTGGCCGGCACCACGCCGATCGTGACCACGATCGGGGATCCCGCGAACAACGAGGTCTACATCAAGCTGGGCTCGCTCGGCGGCAGCGAGGACGGCCAGGACGACATGACACAGCAGGTCGTCGACGCGCTGCGCGACGAGAGCGTCAAGTCCCGCCTCGCCGCGGGCCGCGTCGATCTCAACGT
Source organism: Candidatus Polarisedimenticolaceae bacterium (assembly GCA_041629655.1). Taxonomy (GTDB): domain Bacteria; phylum Acidobacteriota; class Polarisedimenticolia; order Polarisedimenticolales; family Polarisedimenticolaceae; genus JBFKMV01. The sequence goes on along the minus strand of JBFKMV010000132.1, from coordinate 10,193 downwards.
GGCGGACGAGGCGACCGTGCGGGCGCTGCTCGAGCGCTCGCCCGGCGTGAGCGCCGACCAGGCGCGGAGCCTGGCCGAGGAGATCCTGGCGCAGCGCAAGGAGCGGGCGATCTTCCACTCCTTGGACGAGCTGCAGGGGATCCCCGGCCTGACCCCCGAGGCGCGCGCGGCGCTGGACCAGGGAGGCTTCTTCGGCCCCTTCGCGGTGCGCAGCCAGGCCTACATCGGCCCGGTGATCGGGGCCGAGCTGTGGAACAAGGCGCTGATGGCGATCATCGGCTCGCTGATCGGCATGCTGATCTACATCTGGATCCGGTTCCAGCTCGTGTGGGGCCTGGCGGCGGTGGTGGCGCTGAGCCACGACACGCTGATCACGCTCGGCCTGTTCTCGCTGGTGGGGATGGAGATGAGCCTGCCGGTGGTCGCCGCGTTCCTGACCCTCGTGGGCTACTCGGTCAACGACACGGTCGTGGTGTTCGACCGGATCCGCGAGAACCTGCGGGGCCGCGGCGTCGGGATGAGCCTGCCCGCGCTGGTGAACCACTCGATCAACCAGACGCTGTCCCGCACCGTGATCACCAGCGGCTCGACCTGGATCGTGGTGCTGGGGCTGTTCCTCTACGGCGGCAAGGCCTTGAGCGCGTTCTCGTTCGTGCTGGTCGCCGGCATCCTGGTCGGCACCTACTCGTCGATCTTCATCGCCAGCCCGATCGTGGTGACGTTCCAGGGGGCGCTGGACCGCTGGCGCTCGGACGCGCGCGGCGCGAAGGGCTCGCGGGCCAAGAAGGCCCAGCCCAAGGCCGCCGGTTGAGCCGGCAGGTATAATCCCGGCATCGACGGTCCGCGGCCGGCGCCCGATGCGGGCGCAGCCGGCGAGTTGCGCGTCCGGTTCGCGCACCGTGTCCCCCGTCGACGCTCGACGAGATGCCGAGGTTCGAAGACATCCTGGACCGGGTGACGCAGTACAACCCGAACGCGGACCAGGAGCTCCTGCGCAAGGCCTACGTGTTCTCGGCCCGCGAGCACAAGAACCAGGTGCGCAGCTCGGGGGAGCCCTACCTGTTCCACCCGCTGGAGGTGGCCCACCTGCTGGCCGAGCTGCGCCTGGACACCGCGAGCATCGTCTCGGGCCTGCTGCACGACGTGGTGGAGGACACGCTGACCGACATCGAGCACGTCGAGCGGTACTTCGGCACGGACGTGGCCCACATCGTCGCCGGCGTGACCAAGATCTCGAAGCTCCAGTTCTCGAGCCAGGAGCAGGCCGAGGCCGAGAACCTGCGCAAGATGATCCTGGCGATGGTCGACGACATCCGGGTGATCCTGGTCAAGCTGGCCGATCGGCTGCACAACATGCGCACGCTCGAGCACCTGCCCGAGCACAAGCGCGAACGGATCGCCCGCGAGACGATGGAGATCTACGCGCCGATCGCCAACCGGCTGGGGATCGGCCGGTTCAAGTCCGAGCTGGAGGACCTGTCGTTCAAGCACCTGGAGCCCGAGGCCTACCGGGCGCTGGCCGAGACGCTGGCCGCGCGGCGGAAGATCAGCGACGAGTTCATCGAGGGCACGCGCAAGCAGCTCGAGGAGGCGCTGGCCGAACAGAAGATCCAGGCCCAGATCACGGGGCGCGTCAAGGGGCTCCACTCGATCTACCGCAAGATGCGCGCGCAGAAGATCCGCGTCGACCAGGTCTACGACTACGTGGCGTTCCGCGTGCTGACCGAGTCGGTCAAGGACTGCTACGCCGCGCTGGGCATCGTGCACGCGATCTGGCGGCCGGTTCCGGGACGGATCAAGGACTACCTGGCGATGCCCAAGCCCAACATGTACCAGTCGCTGCACACCTCGGTGATGACCGACCGCGGCCAGCCGTTCGAGGTCCAGATCCGGACCCACGAGATGCACCTGGTGGCCGAGGAGGGGATCGCCGCCCACTGGCAGTACAAGGAGAGCGGGCGGCTGTCCGACGGCGACGCGCAGAAGATGGCCTGGCTGCGCCAGATTCTCGACTGGCAGCAGGATCTCGAGGACCCGCGCGAGTTCCTCGAGATGGTCAAGGTCGACCTGTACCCCGAGGAGGTCTACGCTTTCACCCCGAAGGGGCAGGTGCTGTCGCTGCCGCGCGGGGCGACTCCGATCGACTTCGCCTACCGCATCCACACCGAGGTCGGCCACCACTGCGTGGGGGCCAAGGTCAACGGCCGCATCGTGCCGCTGAAGTACGAGCTGCAGAACGGCGACATCGTCGAGATCCTGACCCAGGCCGGCCGGCACCCCAGCCACGACTGGCTGGCGCTGGCCAAGACCTCCAAGGCCCGCAGCAAGATCCGCGGCTGGATCAACGCCAACGAACGGGCGCGGGCCGTGACGCTGGGGCAGGAGCTGACCGAGAAGGCGTTTCGCAAGTACAAGGTCTCGGTCAAGAAGCTCTCCGACGGTGACCGGCTCAAGGAGGCGCTGCAGCGGTTCGGCCTGCACGAGCTGGAGGACTACCACGCCGCGGTCGGCTTCGGGAAGCTGTCGCCGGAGCAGCTGATCGCGGTACTGGTGCCCGACACGGAGCTGCAGACCAGGCCCGAGGGCCGGGTCCGGCGCGCGGTCAAGAAGGCGCTCGGGATCCGCGAGCGCGGCGTCAAGGTCCGCGGCATGGACGACATGCTGGTCCAGCTCGCGCGCTGTTGCAGCCCGGTGCGGGGCGAGCCGATCGTCGGCTACATCACGCGCGGCAAGGGCGTCTCGGTCCACTCCACGCACTGCTCCAACGTGGCGCAGCTGATGTACGATTCCGAGCGGCGGATCGACGTCGAGTGGGACGAGGCCAAGGACGGCAGCTCGCTGTTCGACATCAAGCTGGCGCTGGACGTCGAGGACGAGCAGGGTTTGCTGGCCAAGATCGTCTCCACGATCGCCGACGAGGAGACCAACATCAAGAATGCCGAGGCGCACACCTACGAGGGCAAGGACGCCCGGATCGAGCTCGTGCTGGCGGTCTCCGACAGCCAGCACATGCAGCGGGTGATCGGGCGGATCCGCAAGATCCGCGGCGTGCGCGAGGTCGAGCGGTTGCTCAACTGAGCGGTCCGGCAGCAGGCGGAGGGACCCGATGCGCGAAGCGATTCGAACCCCCGGGGCGCCCGGCGCCGTGGGACCGTACTCCCAGGCCATCCGGGCCGGGGGGCTGGTCTGGGTCTCGGGCCAGATCCCGCTGGACCCGGCGACCGGACGGCTGGTCGCGGGCGGGATCGGCGAGCAGACCCAGCGCGCGCTGGAGAACGTCCGGGCGGTGCTGGAGGCGGCCGGCAGCGGGCTCGACCGCGCGCTGCGGGTGACGGTCTACCTGACCGATATGGGCGATTTCGAGGAGGTCAACGGCGTCTACGCCGGCTTCTTCGGCGCGGTGCCGCCGGCGCGGGCCTGTGTCGAGGTTTCGGCGCTGCCCAAGGGGGCCCGGATCGAGATCGACGCCGTGGCCCGCTGCGACTGAGCCTGCCCCCGGGGGCCCTCCCCGGCGCCCCCGGATCCCGGCGAAGACGACGGGGTTGCCTTCGCCGGACGCATCCCTATATTTAAGCCGCGGAAGATCCGGAAGCCCCGGACAACCCGGAAGGACGATGGTGCACGCGGCGCCCGCAACGACGATCGTTTCAAGCATTGGGTTCTTTCATGTTCTTCTGCATTCTGCGCGACGAACCTGAGCGACCGGATAAATGAACTATAGTTATTTTTGCTTGACTTGCGCCCGAAGCTTGCCTTACGTTGGCTGCCCGAGTCTGCGTATGGGGCAACGTGCCTCATCCCTTGGCGCCTTAGCTTAGGAAGCCTTTATGTTCGGAAGAAATCGCAGTTTGGTTGGCCTCGACATCGGGGATAGCTCCGTCAAGGTCGTCGAGCTCAAGGAGCTCGGCAAGGGCCGGGGCTACCAGTTGGTGCGGCTGGGCTGGGAGCCGCTGTCCTCGGAGGCGATCGTCGACGGGGCGATCATGGACTCCGAGCTGGTCGTCGAGACGATCACGCGGCTGTTCCAGCGCCTGCGCATCAAGTCGCAGGAGGTCGCCACGGCGCTCTCCGGCCACTCGGTGATCGTCAAGCGGATCAGCCTGCCGGTGATGACCGAGGCCGAGCTGGCCGAGTCGATCCACTGGGAGGCCGAGCAGTACATCCCGTTCGACATCGACGACGTCAACCTGGATTACGAGATCCTGGAAGGCTCGAGCCTGGCGGGCGAAGGGAACATGGACGTTCTCCTCGCGGCCGCCAAGAAGGACAAGATCGGCGAGTACCAGAGCGTGATCAGCCAGGCCGGGCTGACCACGAAGGTCGTGGACATCGCGTCGTTCGCGTTGCAGAACGCCTTCGAGGTCAACTACGAGTTCGAGCCGCAGCAGGTCATCGCGCTGGTCGACGTCGGCGCCGCGGTCAGCTCGATCTCGGTGCTGCACGGCGGCACCTCGGTCTACTGGCGCGACATCAACATCGGCGGCAACCAGTACACCGACGCGATCCAGAAGGAGCTGAATCTCTCGGCCGACCAGGCCGAGCAGCTCAAGCGCGGCGAGGAGCTGGACGGCATCCCGTACGACCGCGTGGTGCCGATCGTGCACAGCGTCAACGAGGAGGTCGGGACCGAGATCCAGAAGACGCTCGACTTCTTCAAGCAGATCTCGGCCACCGACCGCCCGCTGGACCGGCTGTTTTTGACCGGCGGGACGGCCCAGATCGCGAGCCTCAAGGACGCCCTCGGCGAGCGGCTGGAAACGCAGGTCGACCTGTTCAACCCGTTCCGCAAGATCCCACCCACGGGCCGCGAGGCCTCGCCCGAGCTGGTCAGCGAGATGACGCCGACCTGCTCGGTCGCGGTCGGCCTGGCGCTTCGCAAGGCGGGGGACTGATCGATGATCAAGATCAACCTGCTCGGTGAAAAGAAACGGCAGCCCAAGGCCCGCACCGCCCCGGCGTTCAGCGAGGGCGGCGGCGGTGGCGGCGGCGGCGGCAACAACCTGTTGCTGGCGCTGATCCTGATCGTCGGGGTCGCGGTGGCCGGCGGCTGGTGGTACCTCAAGTCGAACGAAGAGGCCGACTGGAAAGAAAAGGTCAAGATCGCCGACGCCGAGCTGGAGCGGCTCAAGCCGATCCGCGAGAAGGCCGAGCGCTACGAGAAGCGCAAGGCGCTGCTGGAGCGGAAGATCAACCTGATCACCGAGCTGAAGAAGCGCCAGTCGGTGCCGGTGCACATCCTGGACCAGATCTCGCGCAGCCTGCCGGACTTCCTGTGGCTGAGCAAGATGACCGCCGACCGGAACAAGATCACGATCTCCGGGCGGGCCACGACCTACAACGCGGTGTCCAACTTCTACAACAACCTGACTTCGTCGGGCTTCTTCAACGACGTGAATCTCGGCCGGACGTCCGAGGGACCGGACGGTGTGACGTTCAGTCTCACCTGTTCGTTCGTCCCCGACCAGTCCGCAGCTCCGGCCGCGGCGCCGCAGGGTTGAGCGCGCCGGGCAGGATCGCGAGGAACGCAAGCGTGAAGATCGGGAGACGTCGGGATGCTTAACAAACTTCCTTTCTGGGGACAGGTCGCGCTGATGGCCGCACTGGCGGTCGGCGTGGTGATCCTGGTCTACGTGTTCTGGATCTCGGACATGCAGCAGCGCATCGACGAGCTCGAGGAGGACTGGATGGCCAAGGACCGCGAGATCCGCAAGGGTCTGGCGATCCAGCAGCGGCTGCCCGAGTTCGAGCGCGAGATCGAGGGTCTCGAGCGCACGCTGGCCGACGTCGCGACGATCCTGCCGCGGGACACCGAGACGGGTGACCTGCTGCAGTGGATCAAGAACCTGGGCGACCAGTCCAACCTGGACCTCAAGTCGTTCTCCCCGGGTGGCCTGCGCGAGGTCGAGTTCTACAAGGAATTCCCGATCGAGATGCAGGTGTTCGGCCGTTACCACGACCTGGGCATCTTCCTCGACCGTGTTTCCAAGTACTCACGGATCATCAACGTCGACAAGCTGCGCATGGACGCGAACACCGGCGGCGATCGTGAGAAGACGATCCGCGCCAGCTTCGTGGCGACGACGTTCGTGTACGACGAACAGGCCGCCAAGGCCGAGGAGGGGAGCGAATGACCCGGCGAGACGTGGGGTGGCTGATCGCGGCCGCCGCGCTGGTGATCGTGGCGACGGCGTCCACGCCGGCCTTGCCGCAGGCGCCGACCGGCGTCGAGACGGCCGAGCCCGCGGAAGCGGAGCAGCCGGCCGAGGCGGCGGACAAGGAGACGGTCGAGCAGATCCTGCGCGAGCAGGAGCAGTTGCTGCGCGGCCAGCGCTTTTCCTACGACCCCGGCAGCCGCCGGGATCCGTTCCGTTCCCTGTACGAGGACGTCAGGGTGCTGAACAAGGGGCCGCGGCCGAAGGGCGTGGCCGGAATGCTGGTCACGGAGATCGACCTCGTCGGCATCGTCCGCGATTCGGAAGGTGGCAACGTGGCGTTCTTCACCGGCAGCGACAACAAAGGTTATTTCTTGCGGGTGGGCGACGAGGTATACGACGGCACGCTGATCGCAGTGGATTCCCGCAAGGGGACGGTCACGTTCCGGCAGCAGATCGACGATCCCAGGGTGATCAAGCCCTATCGCGATGTAGTCAAGCGCCTGGTTCCGCTGGAAGAGGAGAGCGGCGATGGGAACTAAGCAAGGGTTGTTGACGCGAGCGGCGTCGATGGCGCTAGTGCTGACGCTCGCGGCACCTCTGGCCGCAGTTGCCGCCGGCATCTCGGGCTACGACGGGGAGGACCAGGCCGGGGCGGCCAGTCTCCGCGACGTGCGGGTGCAGGCGGATGACGACGGCCGGCAGGAGCTCGTGATCGTCGGCGACCGACCCCTGATCTACGAGAGCTTCGTGCTGGAGAATCCGCACCGGCTGGTCGTGGATCTGCCGGGGACCGTGAACCGGGTCGGTTACGGCACCCGCGAGGCCGGGACGCTGGCGGTGCGGACCGCGCAGTTCCGCGCGGCGCCCGACCCGATCGCGCGCGTGGTGGTCGATCTGGACCAGCCCCGCGACTACGAGATCCGCAGCAACGGCTCCGAGCTGACGGTCGTGCTGGGCGCGCCCGTCGACGAGTACGACGCGCAGCCGCTGCCGGTCTGGGCCCACGACGGCGCCGGCGCCGCCGCGCCTGCGGCCCCGCCCGTGGTCGAGCCCGCGCCGGCCGACGCGCTGGCCGAGGTGATCCGGGCCGCGACCGTCGAGCCGCAGCCCGAACCGGTCTCAGACGTCCCGGTTGAAGAATCGCGATCGATCGAGCCCGATACGATCGAGCAGCTGCTCGCTCCGACCCTGGCGCAGGAGACCGCGCCCGCGGACCCGGTGATCCCGAAATCGTTCGAGACCCGCACCTTCGGCAAGGACACCGTCGTCTACACCGGCAAGCGGATCTCGCTCAACCTGGTCGATGCCAACATCAAGCAGGTGTTCCGGCTGTTCCACGAGATCTCGGGGATCAACTTCGTGCTCGACCCGAGCGTGACCGGACGGGTCACGATCGTCGTCGACAACGTGCCGTGGGACCAGGCGCTGGACCTGATCCTGAAGAACAACGGTCTCGACAAGGTGCTCGAGAACAACGTGATCCGGATCGCGACGACCCAGAAGCTGGCCGAGGAGGCGCAACGGCGCAAGCAGCTCAAGGAAGCCAAGGAGCTGGAGGCCGAGCCGATCACGATCACGCGCACGTTGTCCTACGCCAAGGCCAAGCAGGTCGAACGCGTGATCCGGGACGGCGGCGTGCTGAGCCAGCGCGGCCGGGTGATCGTCGACGAGCGCACCAACACGCTGATCATCAGCGACATCCCGAAGAAGGTCACGCCGCTGGATGCGCTGATCTCGACGCTCGACGCCGAGACGCCGCAGGTGATGATCGAGGCCCGCGTCGTCGAGACCTCGCGCGACTTCGTGCAGGACCTCGGCGTGGTGTGGGGCCTCAACGCGATTGCCGACGCCTCGCGCGGCACGCAGACCGGTCTGACGTTTCCGAACAACGCCTCGGTGCGCTACGGGCTGAACCTGCCCGGCGCCGGCGGGGCCAGCAACCTGGCGATCAAGCTGGGCAACATCATCGATTCGTTCACGCTCGACGTGGCGTTGAACACCCTGGAGAGCGAGGGCCGCGGGCGAGTGCTCTCGTCACCCAAGATCGCCACCCAGAACAACGAGCGGGCGGAGATCGAGCAGGGCGTGCGGATTCCGGTCGTCAATACCACGGCGACCGAGATCAACGTGGAGTTCGTGGCGGCGTCGCTGCGGCTCGAGGTCACGCCGCAGATCACCGCGGAGGGGACGATCATCCTCGACATCATCGTGGAGAACAACACCCCCGATTTCGTCAACCGCGTCGCGGACGTACCCCCGATCAATACCCAGCGGGCGCAGACCAAGGTGTTGATCGGCGACGGCGGCACGACGGTGATCGGCGGGATCTTCAGCGTCAACGAAGGAAGCAGCGAGACGGGCGTGCCGTGGTTCCGCAAGCTGCCGGTCTTCGGCTGGCTGTTCAAGTCGCAGAATATCACGCGACAGAACCGCGAGTTGCTGATCTTCATCACGCCGAAGATCATGAAGCTCAGCTGACGGAGAACCAGGAATGAACAAGCGTAACCGACTCGAATGGATCCCGGTCCTGGCGCTTTTGCTGCTGGCCATGGCCGGTTGTACGACCGACGGCAGCGTCGACGACGCGGACGGAGCGCCGGTGCAGCTGGAGATCCAGATCCAGGACAACCCGCCGGTCGAGGCGCAGGAAGACCCCAACTTCGGCTGCCTGTTCGAGGTGCGGGAGTGGACCGCGACCGCGTTCAACATCCCGAAGAACGCCGCGGCGGGCACCGAGCCGTTCAACGACATCGTGCTGCAGGACGTGAGCATCCTGTACACCTGGGATCCGCCGGACCCGGCGGGCTGGGCCCCGCCGATCCCGCGCGTGGTTCCGCTGACCGGGACGGTCCCGGTCGGGGCGAGCATCGCCTTCAGCTACACGCCGATCTTCCTCGACGACGTGAGCGGCGCGCTCGAGGGACGCACCGCGGCGCTGTCGATGACGTTCCGCGCCCGCACGGTCGCCGGCGAGTCGATCACGCTGACGACCGGCGACACGCTCTCGGTGAACGCCTGCTCGTCGCCGCCGCCCGATCCGGTGCCCTGAGCGGCCGACGACGCACACGGCGCTGCGGCGCCACGGTTGGAGCTTGCGACGGCCCGCCTCGGCGGGCCGTCCTGTTATGATGGCCGCGCATGGGGGACGTCACGGATCCGCTGGTCACCGCGACCCACGCGCGATTGCGCGCCGGGCAGGGCGACCGCGAAGGCGCGCTGCGGATCCTGGGCGAGCTGCTGCGGCGGCGCCCCCGGGACGGCGAGGCGCGGGCGTTGCTGCGCTCCCTGCACGGCGCCGGCCGGCCGGGCGTGGCCGGAGCCCTCGGCCGCTGGCTCGCGGCGCTGGGGGCTCGGGTCAAGAGGGGACAGGGGATGCTCGACGACGAGTTGGCGGCGTTGCAGGCGGTGCTTCCCGGGGTGCGCGCGGTGGTGCTGGTCGGGCTGGACGGCATGATTGCCGCGGCCTGCCCGCGGGACGGCGGCGAGCGCGTGGAATGGATCGCGGCGAGCTACGCCGACCTGGTGCGGCGCTCCGATGCGGCCAACCGCGAGGCCGGGCTGGAGGTCTCGCACGAGCTGGTCGCCGCGGCCGGCGACGCCACCGTGCTGTTCCGCCGCGTGACGCCGGACTACGGCCTGTTGATGCTGCTCGATCCGCAGGGCAGCCCGTTGGGCCGGGCCCGCTACGAGCTGGCCAAGACCGCGGCTCGAGTGTTGCCCGAGGTGAGCGCATAGGGCCGGGACGCTTGTTCCGGTGGCGCGGGCGGTGCTACCCTGCGCGGTCGGTCGCGAAACCCGGTTCCGCGAGGAGTCTCACGTGAAGACGGACGACATCCGCGGTCTGATCGAGCTGATCTCCCGCAGCAACTTCACCACCTTCGAGCTCGAGGAGAAGGACTTCAAGCTCAAGCTGGTCAAGGGCGGCGCCGTCGTGCCGGCGGCGGCCTCCGCCGCGTCCCCGCCGGCCCAGCTCGCCGCCGCGCCGCCGGCTGCCGCGCCCGCGGGTGCCGGCGACGCTCCGGCGCCGGCCGCGAGCGC
>JBFKMV010000131.1:0-14534 GCA_041629655.1 Candidatus Polarisedimenticolaceae bacterium | reverse complement strand
TTCCCGAGCGCGATCTCGAAGCTGGTCGTGGCCTTCGACATCGATTACGTGTCGTTCGCCGAGCCGATCGTGACCTACACGCTGGACCCGGTGATCATCATCCGGCCGGATCCCGGTTACGGGGGCATGAGCCAGACCTGACGCGGTCCGGTCTCACTGCGGCAGCGCGGGCGCGGTCAGGATCGCCAGCAGCTCGCGGTCGTCCTTGAACGGCTCGAACACCGGGTCGCGGCGGACGTCCTCGCGGGGGTAGCCGGCCTCGACCGCGCTGCGCGTGAAACGCAGCGCCTGCTCGCGGTTGCGCGCGATGGCGTGCACCTGCGCCGCGGTGTAGAGCACGAACAGGTCGTCGGGCTGCGCGGCCAGCTCGGCGTCGATCGCCGCGACGGCCTCGTCGAGGCGAGCCAGCTTGGCCAGGCAGAACGCGCGGTCCAGGCGGTAGGCCGTGGTCGCCCGGCCGCCCGCCACGGCGCGGTCCGCGTCGCCGACCGCCTTCTCGTACCACTCGCGGGCCGCCGTCGCGTCGCCCGCCTTCTCGTAGGCCTCGGCGAGGTTGCGCTTGTAGCGCGGGTAGCCCGGCGGGCTGAGCTCGACCGCCTTCTTGTAGGCCGCGATCGCCTCCTCCATCCGGTCGAGGTGGTAGTAGGCCGAGCCCAGGTTGGAGACGGCGGCATCGTCGTCCTGCAGCCGCACCGAGCGCTCGAGCAGCGGGATTGCATCGAGGTAGCGGCCCTGGAGCAGGTAGATCGCGGCGAGGTTGTTCAGCGCCACGGGGTAGTCCGGCGCGTAGCCCAGCACCGCGCGATACTCGGGGGCGGCCTCGTCCAACCGGCCCCGCCGCAGCAGCGCCGAGGCCAGCGCGGAGCGCGCGAAGACGTGGCCGCGGCCGACCTCCGTGCCGCGCCGCAGCTCGTCCAGTCCCTCATCGGCGCGGCCGAGGGCGATCAGCGCCCGGCCGCCGACCACGTAGCCGCCGTGCTCGGACGGCGACAGGCGCCGGGCGCGGCGGGCCGCCTCGAGCGCGGCCTCGGGTTGCCCGTCCAGCAGCAACAGCCGTCCGCGGGCGATCCAGCCCGCCACCAGATCGTCCCGTTCGGCCAGCGCGTGCTCGACCAGCGAGCGCGCACGCTCGCGCTGGCCGTCGGCGGGGAACTCCATCTCCACGGTGGCCAGCACGTTGGCCAGCTCGGCCTCGATCCACGGGTTGCCGGGCTCGAGCGCCAGCGCCTGCTCGTATTTCTGGATCGCGAAGCGGAGGTTGGACAGCGTGTAGCCCCGCGAGTGGTACTCCCGTCCCTGCTCGAACAGCCGGCGCGCCTCGTCGTCGCTCACCTGCGGCCCGGCCCTGCCGCCGCTGACGATCATGATCAGCAGCGCCGTGACCGCCAGCACGGCCAGCGTGCCGAGCAGCGCGGCGCGGGAGACCGGCCGCCGCCCCAGCACGCGTCGCACCGTGCTGGCCGTGCCGCCCTCCTCCAGCGCGTGCAGCGCTTCACTGACGGCGGCGGCGGTCTGGGGGCGTTGCTCGGGATCCTTGGACAGGCAGCGCTGGATCACCTCCTGCAACCCGACCGGCACGGACGGCGCGACCTCGCGCGGCGGCGGTGGCTCGTCGTGGATGATCGCGGCCGCGATGGCGAGGGGATTCTGGCCCCGGAACGGCGGGCGGCCCGTGACCGCCTGGTACAGGACCACCCCGAGGGCGAAGATGTCGCTGCGCGAGTCGACCACGCCGTCCCGCGCCTGCTCGGGGCTCATGTAGGCGATCGTGCCCGCGGTATGACCCTCCTGGGTCAGGCGGACGCCCACGCTCTCGAACGGCCGGGTGTTGGTCGAGGCGAGGTCCGTCATGCCCAGCGCCGGCGTGGCGGCCTCGGTCCGCACGGCGAGGCCGAAGTCCACGACCTTCACCGCGCCGTCGGGCCGGATCATGATGTTGCCCGGCTTGATGTCGCGGTGGACCACGCCGTGGCGATGCGCCTCCTGGAGCGCGTCGGCCACCTGCACGCCGATCCGCAGCAGCTCCGGTACGGCGAGCGGGCCTGCGCGCAGGCGGCGGCTCAACGCCTCGCCCTCGACGTATTCCATGGCGAAGAACAGCTCGCCGTCCTGTTCGTCGGCCTCGTAGATCGTCGCGATGTTGGGGTGGTTGAGTCGCGAGGCCGAGCGTGCCTCGCGCACCAGCCGCTCGCGGGCGATCGGGTCCGTGGCCAGCGAGTCGGGCAGGATCTTGAGCGCCACCGCGCGCCGGAGATTGAGGTCCTCGGCGCGGTACACGACGCCCATCCCACCTTCACCCAGCCGCGCCAGGATCCGGTAGTGGCCGAGCCTCTTCCCCACCATGACTGCTGCACAGTCTACCCCAGCACCGGGTGCGCGACGCGACGCGGCGCGTTAGAGTCTCCGGGATGCGAGTCGACCGGTCGTGTTCGATCAGCCGCCTGGCGGGCCTGCTGCTGGCCCTGGCCTTGCCCGCGACGGCCGCGGCAGCGCTGGAGGACGAGCTCGGCCGCAACGAGGTCCGCGTGCGCTCCACGGCGTTCCCGCTCGTCGCGGGCCGCACCGTGAGCGAGCTGCGCGTGCCGGAGCGCCTGGAGCGGATCGGCTACCGCCGGGTCCACGATCGACCGGACGAGCCCGGCGAGTACTTCTGGGGCCACGAGGTGTTCTGGCTCTACCGGCGCGCGCACCGCAGGGCCGGGATCGATCACGAGCCGTCGTTGATCGGGCTCAGGCTGCGGCGGTCCGACGGGATGATCCTCGGCGCGACCTCGGACAACGGACACGAGTATGCGTTGGAGCGCGAGGGGCGACTGTGGATCGAGCCGGAGGTGCTGAGCGAGTCGCTGACCCCGGACCGCGCCCGGCGCCGCCCGGTCGGGTTGGACACGCTGCCGGAGCACGTCTGGCGCACGGTGCTGGCCGCCGAGGACGCGAGGTTCTTCGATCACGCGGGAGTCGACGCGCGCTCGCTGGCGCGGGCCGCGCTGGCCAACGTCCGCGCCGGCCGCGTCGCCCAGGGCGGCAGCACGATCACCCAGCAGCTGATCAAGAACCGCGAGCTGAGCCCGAAGCGCTCGCTGGGGCGCAAGCTCTCCGAGGCGGCCCGGGCGCTCGCGCTGGAGGCCGAGTACGACAAGCGGGAGATCCTCGAGACCTACCTCGACCACGTGTACCTCGGCCACGTGGACGGTCTCGCGCTCCACGGCCTCGGCACCGCGGCGCGGGCCTATTTCTCCAAGGCGGCGCGCGAGCTGTCGCTGGCCGAGGCGGCGCTGCTGGCGGGGATGATCCAGGGACCGAACCGCTTGACTCCGCTGCGCCACGTCGCGGAGGCGCGCGAGCGTCGCAACTGGGTGCTGGGGCGCATGGAGTCGCTGGGCTGGGCCGAGGCCCGCGAGGTGCGGGCCGCGAAGCGCGAACGGGTGCGGCTGAAGACGACGCCGCCGGAGCCGCCCCCGGCCCCGCATTTCCTGGCCTGGCTGTCCCGGGCGATCGAGCAGGAGCTGCCGGCACGGATCGAGCGCGGCCGCGGGGTGGTGGTGGAGACGACACTCGACCCGTTGCTCCAGGAGATCGCCGAACGCGTCGTCCGGGATCGGCTCGCCGGGCTGCGGCGCGATCACCGGCGGCTGCGCGACGCGGGTCTGTCCGCGGCGCTGGTGGCGCTGGACGGCCGCACGGGCGAGGTGCTGGCCTACGTCGGCGGCGATCCCGCGGGTGACGGGGACGGCTTCGATCACGCGCGCAGCGCGCGGCGCCAGCCCGGTTCCACGGTCAAGCCGCTGGTGCTGCTGGAGGCGTTCGACGACTGCGGATCGAGCGGACCGCTCAACCCGGCGACGCGCGTGCTGGACGGACCGCTGACGATCGAGCTGCCGTCGGGCGCCTGGGAGCCGCGGAACCACGACAACCACCACCGCGGCCCGGTGTCGGTGCGGCGCGCGCTGGCCGAGTCGCTCAACGTGCCGTTCGCCCGCATCGGCCGCGCCTGCGGCTGGGGCGCGACGGCGCGCACGCTGCGCCGCGCGGGCGTCGCCCTGCCGGACCCGCCGCCGCCGTCGTTCGTGCTCGGCGCGGTGGAGACGACGCCGCTCCAGCTGGCCGGCGCGTTCACCGTCTTCGCGACGCCCGGCCGCGTCCACGACCCCGTCCCGCTTCAGCGCGTCGAGCGTCCCGGCGGCCGCCGCCTGCTCGTCGAGCGCAACCCGGGCCGCCGCGTCGTCCGCCCCGCCACCGCCTGGGTGGTGCGTGACCTGATGCGCGAGGCGGTCGAGTCGGGCACGGCCCGCGTGGCGCGAATCGAGGGGCTCGACGTGGCGGCCAAGACCGGCACGACCCACGACGCCTGGTTCGCCGGTCACGCCGGCTCGATCGTCGCGGTGGCGTGGGTCGGTCTCGGCGATGGCGCGTCGCTCGGTCTGACCGGCGCCCGCGCCGCCGGACCGATCTGGCGCGACTTCATCCGCGAGGCCGTCCCGGCCCGCTCGCCGCGCCGGACCGGCCGTCCCTCCGGCGTGATCGAGCGCTGGGTCGACGACGAGCGCGGCGTGCTGGTGCGGCGGGGCCACCACGATGCGCGGCGCGAGCTGTTCCGCCGCGGCGCGCTTCCGCCGCGCGACCGTTTCTGGCGCATCGACCGGCCGACGCCGGTGCTCCGCTGAGCGGCGGCCGCTTCACGGACGGTGTCGGCCCCAAAAAAAAGGGCGGCAGCGTCGTGGCTGCCGCCCTCGTTGGTTGCGCGTAGCCCGGAGGAGCCGGGTCTACGGGTTCGCGGTCACTCCGCCTCGAGACGCCTCAGCAGCTTCCGCGCCTCGCGCTCGACGCGTTCGAGCCCCTCGGCTTCGGCCTCGCTGCGGACCTCGCGCAGGTGGTCGATCAGGATCTGACGGTGGCCGTGGTCGGCCGTCCCCGCCAGCGCCCGGATCGTGCCCAGCCGCGCCCGCGGCGTTCCGCCCTGTTCGAGAGCCTCCCACAGCCGGTGCCGTGCGGCACGTCTGCGCTCCTCGGGCAGCGTCGGGTCGCCGGCCTCGACGATCAGCTCCTCGGTCTCGTCGCCGCCGACCGCATCGCCGCCGCCGGAGCCCGAGACGCCGTCGCCCGCGTTGACCGCGCTGGCGCAGGTCCGGGCCTGCTTGCAGTCGCCGGCCATGATCAGGTCGGCCAGCTCGAACAGCAGGTCGCCGACGTTGTCCGAGGCGCAGCTCGTATCGGACGGACAGTGCTCGGACACCCGTCCCGAGCAGACGTTCAGCAGCAGGGCCGTGAGCTGTTTGTGGGCCTGCTCGCACTTGTCGTTGGCCGGATCGGCGTCCATCCCGTCGCAGGTCGTCAGCTCGGGATAGATGAACCACAGCAGGTTCGGCAGGACGGCGTCGGCGCAGACCATCAGCTCGTCCTGGAAGCCCGCCTCGGTCGGCGACGACGGACCGCGGCCGTTACGGCCGGGATCGATGCCGCCCTCGGAGGCCGGCACGCCGAGGCACTGCCGGTGCCAGTAGCCCTGGCTCGCCGGGTCGGGCTCGGCGGGGCAGGGGCAGGCGTCGCCGATGCCGTCGCCGTCGCCGTCCTCCTGGCCGGGGTTGTCGATGAAGCGACAGTTGTCGCAGGCGTCGCCGACTCCGTCGTCCTCGACGTCCTCCTGGCCGGGGTTGAACACGAACTGGCAGTTGTCGTCGACGTCCAGCACACCGTCGTTGTCGTCGTCGGGATCGCAGACGTCGCCGATGCCGTCGCCCTCGTTGTCTTCCTGGCCGGGGTTGAAGTCGAACTGGCAGTTGTCGTCGACGTCCAGCACGCCGTCGTTGTCGTCGTCGTCGTCGCAGGCGTCGCCGTCGCCGTCGCCGTCGTTGTCTTCCTGCCCGGGGTTGGCGTCGAACGGGCAGTTGTCGGCGCCGTCGAGCACGCCGTCGTTGTCGTCGTCGGGATCGCAGGCGTCACCCAGCGCGTCGCCGTCGTTGTTTTCCTGTCCCGGGTTGGGCGTGAACTGGCAGTTGTCGGCCCCGTCGCCCACGCCGTCGTTGTCGTCGTCGGGGTCGCAGACGTCGCCGTCACCGTCGCCGTCGTTGTCTTCCTGTCCGGGGTTGGGGTTGAACGGGCAGTTGTCGTCGAGGTCGTTGACCCCGTCGCCGTCCTGATCGCCGTTCTTGAGCAGGTTGTTGAAGAACCAGCTCGCGCCGTTGTTGAAGAAGATGTTGGCCGCGGTGATCTGCACGTGATCGGTGCCGCCGATGAAGTTCCCGCTGACGGAGCACACGGCGAATCCGGTCTGCGAGTTGTCGAAGTCGATCGGGATGTCGCAGGCCGTGGTCAGCCCGGCGTAGGTCAAGGTGATCGTGTAGTCGTCGGCGTTGCCCTGGTTCTCGTCGAGGCCGCTCATCCCGAGCCGCAGCGTGCGCACGTCGTCGCCGCCCAGCTCGCGCTGGTCCTCGTCGGTGCCCTGGCCCTGCTGCATCACGGCCTCGGTGTTGGCGAAGCCGAGGTTGTTGCAGACGGTGCGGTCGCCATTGGCGGCGAAGTTGTCGCCGCCGGGCAGGTTGCCCAGCCCGCGGCTCATCGTGCCGTTGTCGACGGTGCCGGGGATCGTGGCGGTGCAGGGATCGTTGGTGGCGTCGACGTACCAGTGCAGGTTGACGTCGTCGCCGCGCGTGTCGTCCGCCGACCCGATGATGCCGTCGCCGCCGGCGTTCAGGTTGAACGTGTTGTCGGCGCCGTCGGTCGTCTTGGTGTAGTCACGCTGGGCGGCCGGAAGTCCGGACTCGGTCGCCAGGTTCGGATGGGCCAGCCCGATGCAATGCCCGATCTCGTGCAGCGCCGCTGATTCGAAATCGACGTCGGTCGACGGGATGTTGTTGCCGCCGCCGAAGACCAGGTTGGGGCTCATCGCGTTGAGCTGATTCCAGGTGAAGATCGCGTTCTGGACCGGGATCACCATCGCCGCCGAGTTGGCGGAGGTGGGATCGATGCACACCGAGACGCTGATGTTGCCGCCGGTCCCGCTGTAGCCCTCGGGGTGCGTGATGCTGTTCACGCCGTTGGCCTCGCCGGAGAAGATGAACGCCCCGGCGCGGGTGTCGACGCTGCCGCCGAGCGCCAGGACGATGGCCAGCAGCCCGGCGAACGCCCCGGCTGCGGGATTGCGGAGCTTGCGCCGGATCATGAGCCACCTCCCTGCCGCGGCCGGCGGTTCTCCTCGAACCGCTCCGCGAGCGCGTTCAGCTCGCCGAACGCGGCCGCCAGCCCCCGGATCGCGGGAAGCTCGGCGAACCGGCGCCCATCGGAGTGGATGTCGACCCAGCGGACCTGCTTGCGGAAATCGAGCTGGGTCTCGGCGGCGCCGGCCGGCCGGTAGCTGGCCAGGTTGACGTCGATCTCGATCAGCGAAACGTCGGAGGCGTGGAACAGCTCGCCGCGCTCGCCCTCGAGGCGGTCCCGGGCGCTCTTGACGGCGGTGGCGTCGAAGTCCAGCACGCCCTTGGCGGCCAGCGACCCGACCAGCTCGCGGATCTGCTCGACCGGCATCTGGCCGATGTAGTCGCCCGAGCGCTTGAGCCAGGCCGGGCGGTGGCGGACGACGCGCCCGTTGGCGTAGATCTTGAGCCAGGCGTGGTCGTCGCCCCGCACGGCGTCGATGACCTCGCGGAAGCTCACCACGACCTCACCGGGGTCGGCGGGAAGCTCGAAAGACGCCGTTTCGCCGCCGGACTCGGCGGCGAGCACCCCACCCCCGGGGAGCATCGCGCCTCCGACCACGGCCGCCAGGAAGGCGCACGTGGCCGCGAACTTGAATCGGTTCATGTTGGACCCCCTTCTCGCAGTCGGCCGGCCCCGGGTGGCTCGCAAGGGCTCATCCCCGTTGTGATGCCCGGGACGCGAAGACAGAACGACCGACCCTGGGACCCATTTACCGCGAAGTGACAGAAAATGCCACCCGTTCTGCGGATCGATCGACCACCGCCACCAGGTCGTCCCGGAACGCGGGAGCGCGAAGCAGGCTCCTCCCGTCCCCGTCCGGCTCGAGCCCGCCGCGCCGCTCCAGGTAGCGGCCGGTCTCGGGCACGTAGAACCGCACCTCGCGGCCCGCCGCCGGTACGGCCAGCCGTACGGTGGCCTCCCCCGACTCGGACCCGCTCGTCGCGTTGGCCAGGTAGAGCACGAAGCGCTCGCGCCCGGGACCGGCGGCCGCGAACACGTGGTCGACGCCCGCATGGTCGGCGATCAGGTCCGGGGCCGCCGCCAGGCGCCACCACTCGTCCAGTCCTTCCCAGAAGCTGCGGATCGGGCGCACGTACTCCTCGCCCGGGCCGAGGGGCATCTCGCGGATCCGGTCGCAGCCGCCGTCGGAGTGGTAGTTCCAGTACACGCCGGCGAGGCTCCAGACCCAGTACTCCTTGCGGCGGTAGACCGGGTCGTGGTTGCCGTGGCGCCTCCGGCCGCTCTCGTCGATCCAGCCCGGCTTGGGCACCGCGGCGACGGCCAGACCGACGCGGTAGTAGTAGCTCTCCAGCCCGTGACGTTCCGGGTTGCTCGAGGTGCAGGAGTGGTTGAGCGACAGGTCGTTCCAGTCCTCATCCGGCCAGATCGGGCCGTCCGTGGTGCCCCACGAGGTCGTGATCAACCGCCCGAACGGGTTGTGCCGCTCGAGCGTGCGCGCCATGTGCTCCTGGTAGCCCTTGCGCCACTTGAACTCGTTGTAGAGCTGGAAGAACACGACGTTCGGGTACGCGGCCAGCCGCGCCATCAGGTAGCGCCAGTACGCCTCCATCCGGCGGTCCGGCAGCGTGCCGAACAGGTGGCGCAGCGAGACCGCGCCCCCGCGATGGGAGGTGAAGATCACCGGCTCGAGCCAGACCCCGCGGCTCGCCGCATAGGAGAAGATCTCGTCGATGCGCCGCCAGGTCGCCAGATCGAACCGCGAGAAGTCCGGATCGTCCCGGGTCCCGGCCCAGGGCCAGACGTCGATCCCCGCCGTGCCGTGGTAGTAGTCGCACTCGATCCCGGCGCGCAGCACGTTGAAGCCGTTCTCCGCGGCCTGGTCGATGAACTCGCGCCAGTTGGGGGTCCCGAACAACAGCCACGCGGTCTTGGACACGAAGTACGGGTGCTCGCCGCTCTCGAGCATCAACCGCCGCGGGTTGTCGGGATCGGCGGTGACCGGGCCCGGGCGCGTGCCCGCGACGACTTCGAAGGACAGCGGCAGCTCGATCCGGCCGTCGCGGGTCGCGAAGGTCAGCTCGGCGGTGTGGCGCCCCGGCGTACGTGGCAGGAAGCGGATGCGGTAGGTCGAGCCGTCCTCGCTGTCGCAGAACCCGGCCACCTCGAGCGTCCGCCCCGCCGGGTCGTGGTAGCGGCCGCGGAGCTCGGCGTCGGTGAAGGGGTTACCGGCCGGCGCGGGGTCCACGCGGAGAACCGTCTCGTGTACCTGGTACCGCTCCACGCGCTCGGAAACCCGGTCGAGGCGAGCTCGGCCCTCCAGCGACCGGGGCGGCGCTTCCGAGCAGGCGGCGCCGGCCAAGACCACGGCTGCCAGCAGGATGCACGGGCCAAGGCGGCCGGGGGATGTCGCCACGTCTCGCTCCTCGGGAGCCGACGACTCTATCAGGCCTGAGCGATCGGGGACTATTCTTTGCACGGTGCCCGCTCGCCTGGAACAATAGCCTGGATGGAAGCTGTCGACGCGGGCCGCCCGTACCCGGGCGGGGACCTCAAGAACGCCGCGGCGCTGGAGCGCTGGATGGATGCGCTGCGTTGCCGGGTCGATCTCCGCCTGGAGCGCCTCCTGCCCGGCGTGGACACGCCGCCCGAGGCGCTGCACCGGGCGGTGCGCCACTCCCTGCTGGCACCCGGGAAGCGGATCCGGCCCATCCTGACCCTGGCGGCGGCGGAGGCGCTGGGCGGCGCGGCCACGGAGGCGCTCGACCCGGCCTGCGCCATCGAGATGGTGCACACCGCTTCGCTGATCATGGACGACCTGCCGGCGATGGACGACGCGGCCGTCCGGCGCGGCCAGCCGGCGTGCCATCGCGAGCACGGGGAGGACCTGGCCACGCTCGCCTCGATCTATCTCCTCAACCAGGCGTACGGCGTCCTGGCCGATGCCCCCGGTCTGACCGATTCGGCCCGGGTGGCCTTGGTTCGGCTGGTCTCGCGCATGATCGGCGACGAGGGCATCGTCTCCGGACAGGTGCGGGACCTGCGCCAGGCCGGGCCCGCACAATCCGAACCGGACTTCCTGGAGCAGGTGGCGCGGGAGAAGACCGCGGCGCTGTTCGTCGCCGCGGCGGAGGCGGGAGCGATCGTGGCCCGTGCGCCCGCCGAGTGGATCGCCGCGGTGCAGGAGTTCGCCTGGAACCTGGGCCTGTGCTTCCAGGTCCTGGACGATCTGCTGGACGGGCACGGCACCCAGGAAGCGGTGGGCAAGGACATCGGTCAGGACCGCTCCAAGGCGACGTTCCTGACGGTGCTCGGCCCCGAGGTGGCCCGCCGCCGGACCAGCTCCTACCTGGAATCCGCGGTGGGAGCCCTGCGGGCGATCGGCCCCGAGGCGGAGCCCCTGGAGCGCCTCGCGCTCTCGCTGCTGGCGACGTTCCGGGCGAGGGCGGCGCGGTCGTGACCGCGACGCCGGTCCTCGAGATCCGGCGAGCCGCCAAGGCCTACGGGACCCGCCAGGCGATCCGCGACGTCTCGCTGACGCTCCCCGCCGCGCGGATCCACGCGCTGTTGGGACCGAACGGGGCGGGCAAGACGACGCTGATCCGGGCGATCTGCGGCCGGGTCGCCCTCGATGCCGGGCAGGTGAACCTCGACGGGAGCGACCCGCGGCGGGACGCTGCGGCGCGCGGGCGGCTGGGGCTCGTGCCGCAGGACATCGCGCTGTACCCGTACCTCACCGTGCGCGAGAACCTCGAGGTGCTGGGCCGGCTGGCCGGCGTCCGCCGGCGGGAGCTTCCCGCGGCGGTCGCCGGGGCCCTCGACTGGAGCGGTCTCGCCGACCGGGCGCAGGAACGCTGTGCGGCATTGTCCGGGGGCATGAAGCGTCGACTGAACATCGTTGCGGGCACCCTGCACCGGCCCCGCGTGCTGCTGCTGGACGAGCCCACGGTGGGCGTGGACCCGGCCGCCCGGGACAGGATCCACGAGCTGCTGCGCACGTTGCGCGCCGGGGGCATGAGCGTGTTGATGACCACGCACGACATGCACGAGGCCGAGAGCCTCGCCGACAGGATCGCGATCATCGTCGAGGGCACGGTCCGGGCGGAGGGAACGCTGCCGGGGCTGGTGCGCGAGACCTTCGGCGACGCCAAGGAGCTGAGGATCCGGTTCGACCGCGAGCCGACGCCCGAGGTCCGGGAGTCGCTCGAGTCCGCCGGTCTCGGCCGTGTGGCCGGAGAAGGCGTGTGGTCCGGGGACTGGCGCGGCGGCATCGCCGCCGTGGGCGGCCTGCAGGAGGAGCTTCACGGGGCCGGCCTGCCCGCGTCCGAGGTGCGCCTGTGCGAGCCGGGGCTGCGGGAGGTGTTCTTCCGCGTCACCGGCGGGGAGCTGGACGCGTGAGCGCGGCGGTCTTCCGGGCCATGCTGCTGGGGCTGCTGCGGGACCGCGCGGCGCTGGCGATGAGCTTCCTGCTCCCCGGCCTGGTGTTCCTGGTCTTCGCGGCGATATTCTCCGGGGCCACCGGGGAACAGCTCAGGCTCAAGCTGGCCGTGGCCGACGAGGTCAGAAGCGACGTGTCGGTGAGACTGCTCGCGGCCCTGCGATCCGATCCCGGGTTGTTGCCGGTGGGCGGCGACGCCCTCGATGCGGACGATGTGCGGCGGCTGGTGCGCCGGGGATCGGCCGACGTCGGCCTGATCGTGCGCGCGAACGCCGAGCCCCTCGACTCGCTGGGAGGATTCGGCCCGGCGCCGCTGCTGATCGTGACCGACCCCGTTCGCGGCGTCGCGTTCCCGATGCTGGCCGGCCAGATCCAGAAGGCGTACTTTGCGGCGCTTCCCGACGTGGCGCTGAAGGGCGTCGTGGACCTGCTGGAGGACGAGTTTCTCGAGCTGCGGCCGGACCAGCGCGAGCAGCTGACCGAGGGGCTGGCCGAGCTGCGGGGGGACGCCCTCGAAGCCCAGGCGGAGGGGCGAGACGCGGGTTGGGGTTTTTCGGATCTGTTCGAGCGGGAGGACGTGGCCGGACGCTCCGCCGCACACAACCACGTCGCCTACTACGCCGGAGCGATCGCGGTGCTGTTCTTGTTGTTCTCCTGCGTGCACGGGGCGATCTCGCTGCTCGAGGAACGCGACTCGGGGCTGCTCGACCGCATCCTCGCCGGCCCCGGAAGCACTCGGGTCCTGATCCACGGCAAGTTCCTGTTCCTGACCCTGCAGGGATTCGTGCAGGTCGGCGTGATCTTCGTCGTCGCCTGGCAAGTCCACGGCGTCGACCTGCCCGCGCACCTCGGCGCGTGGTCCGTGACGACGGCGGCCGCGGCCGCGGCCGCGGCGGGTCTCGCGCTGACGCTGGTCACCGCCTGCCGCACGCGCCGCCAGGCGCAGACGATCGCCAACGTCGCTATACTGGTGCTTGCGGCGTTGGGGGGCAGCATGGTGCCGCGGTTCTTCATGCCGCCCCTGTTGCAGGATCTGGGCTGGATCACGCCCAACACCTGGGCCGTCGAGGCTTACACCTCGATCTTCTGGCGGGACGGGACCGCGGCGGCGCTGTGGATTCCGTGGACCGCGCTGCTGGCGACCGCCGCAGCCGGACTGCTCGTGTCCCGGCGGTTGGCGCGACGGATGGAGGTTCTGTGATGCGCGTGCTGCTCTACGCGGCGCTGTTCCTGGGCACCCTGGCCGCGATGGAAATGGTGGCCTACCTCGCGCACCGCTACCTGATGCACGGGCCGCTGTGGTTCCTGCACGCCTCCCACCACGAGCCGCACAAGGGGCGTTTCGAGTGGAACGACCTGTTCGGCGTGTTCTTCAGCATCCCGTCGATCGTGCTGATCTGGTACGGGACGCACGGTCAGCCGGCCCTGCTGTGGGTCGGTCTGGGAATGGCGGCCTACGGCGTGGCCTACTTCGGCTTCCACGACGTGATCGTGCACCGGCGGCTGCCGGTGCGGCTGACGCCCAGGAGCCGTTACCTGCGGCGGATCGTCCAGGCTCACCTGATCCATCACAAGACGCACCGCAAGCACGGCGCGCAGTCGTTCGGATTCCTGTATGCCCCTCCGCTGGACAAGCTGAGCCGCCGACCCGGGGCCGCGAGTCAGGGCTGAGGACGGGTCCACAGCCCCTCCCGGCGGACCGGTCCCGCCGGATCCCGCCGCCGCTGCACCCAGGCCCCGGGGCCGGCCCGCAGCGCGAGCGCCACCTTGCGCGCGCCGGAAACCCGGGCCCGCGTGTCCCAGGCCGCGCCGGCGCGGCTCTCGACGACGCGGCCGATCTCCCGGTAGACGTCGCGGGCGGCGGCCACGGCCCAGGCGCACCTGGGTTGCAGGTACCTCAGGCCCAGGGTCGCCGACGCGTAGTAGCGCTCGGCCTCGTGGAGCAAGCGCCGCACGACGCGGGCCACGGCGGCGCGCCGCTCCGGATCGCCGACTCGCTGCGGGGGGATGTCCGCATCCGCCAGCCAGGACAGCGGCAAGTAGATCCGCCCCGCGGACGCGTCGTCCAGCACGTCGCGGGCGATGTTCGTCATCTGGAACGCGATGCCGAGGTCCGAGGCCCGGTCCAGCGCTTCGGGCTCGGCGGCGTCCATCACGTACGCCATCATCACGCCGACCACGCCGGCGACGTGGTAGCAGTACTCGAGCGTCTCCTCGAGGGTCCGGTAGCGCCGGTCCTCGACATCCATCGCGAACCCCCGCAGCAGCTCCAGCGGATGGTGGTGCGGGATCGCGTGGCGGCGGACCACGCGCTGCAGTGCGACGAACGCCGGGTGCTTCACCGCGTCGCCGTCGAGTGCGCGACGCGTATCCCTTTCGAGCGCGTCCAGACGAGCGCCCGCGGTCGAGGCGTTCACGGGGCGGCCGCGCCCGAGGTCCTGGAGGTCGATGCGGTCGTCGCAATGCCGGCACCACGCGTAGAGCATGTGGACGCTGTCTCGCGTGCCGCGCGGGAGCAGGCGCGAGGCGCCGGCGAAGCTCTGCGAGCCCCGGCGGATCGCGTCCCGGCAGTGCGCGACGATCGGGTCCAACAGGTTCCCCTCAGGATCGCGGCCCGGCGTCGAGGCCCAGGTCGCCGAGCATCAGCCCGGCCGTGGCCGCGGCCGAGCCGACCACGCCCGGCACCCCGGCTCCGGGATGCGTGCCCGAGCCCACGAAGTACAGGCCCCCGATCCGGTCGTCCCGGTTGTGCACGCGGAACCAGGCGCTCTGCGACAGCACCGGCTCCAGCGAGAACGCCGATCCGTGGTGGGAGTTGAGCACGTCCCGGAAATCCTCGGGGGTCAGGATCCGGGTCGTCACCAGGTCGCCGGACAGTCCGGGGATCGCACGGCGCTCCAGGTAGTCGAGGATGCGGTCGCGGTAGCGCGGCCCCTCGTCCTTC
>JBFKMV010000130.1:0-14675 GCA_041629655.1 Candidatus Polarisedimenticolaceae bacterium | reverse complement strand
GGCACGACGCTCGAATCGACCACCAGCAGCGGGACCGACAGCTGCGACGCCAGCGACCCTGACAACCCGAGCGTGAGCTTCTTCAGCTGCAGTGCGGGTGACGGGACGGCCGGCGACACCTGTAGCGCGGGCAACACGAACCGCTCGGACAGCTGTACCGACGACGGCGACGAGCTGGGTGGCGGGACGTGTAGTGCGACGGACTGGGCCTGCAATGTGGGCGGTACCACGCTCGTCTCGACCGGCACCGCCGGGGACGACAGCTGCGATGCGACCAACCCGGACAACCCGAGCGTGAGCTTCTTCAGCTGCGGCTCGGGTGGCGACGGCGGTAGCGTCGACGACACCTGTAGCTCGGATACCACGGTCCGGCCCGATAGCTGCACCGACGACGGTGACGAGTTCGGCGGCGGATCGTGTAGCGCGTCCGACTGGGATTGCGATGCGGGCGGCACCACGCTCGTCTCGACCGACACCGCCGGGGCCGACAGCTGCGACGCGAGCGACCCGGACAACCCGTCGGTCGAGTTCTTCAGCTGCGGCTCGGGTGACGACGGCGGCAGCGTCGACGACACCTGTGGCGCGGATACCACAAGCAGGTCCGACAGTTGCGCCGACACCGGTGGCAACTCGGGCGGCGGATCATGTACCGCCTCCGACTGGTTCTGCAGTGGCACCACGTTGACGGTGACCGACACGGCCGGGGCCGACCTCTGCGACCCCGACGGCGGCCCGAGCGTGACCACCTACAGCTGCAGTGCCTCCGACGGGACGGGTGACGATACCTGCTTCCCCGCTGACAATGCATGTAACTCCGATGCGAGCCTCTGTAATGATCCCGACACCTGCAACGACGATCTCACGGCCTGCGAGCCCAACATCAAGCCTTGTGGTTCGGTGACCAGTTCGGCGCTGTGCCCGTTCGACGTCAGCCCGAACAAAGGCAGCTGCGTCGACGCCTCGGGTGCGCTGACCGGTGAAGCGTGCGACGTCGACTTCTGCGAGGACGGCACGACGCCGTGCACGATTGACGCAGATTGCGCCGGTATTGGCGGCGGAACCTGTGACGTGTCCGATGGCGGTTCGACTTGCACGAGCGGCACCTGCGAGCCGAGCGGCCAGTTCAGGCTGGTCTTCACGCCCGACGTGCAGAACTGGATCGCCTACAAGCACAACGCCTCCAACCCGGGTCAGTACTTCTACAACCTGGTCCACGAGGGCTTGTTCGGCGAAACCGTAGATCTCGAGTTGACCATCCCGTATCCCTTCGTGACCGTCGGTGGCCAGCCGGTCCATGTCTACGACGCCGCGGAGGCCGCGGGCGCCTGCGTCGACGACAGTGGCAGTCCCACCGGAGCCGGCTGTAAAATCGACGCCGATTGCGGCGCAGGTGAGACCTGCGACGCGTCCTGCTTCTCGCCGGACGCGGCGCTGCAGCAGTACGACGCGCAGTGGGAGATCGGCGACTGGAAGGCCGGCTCGCAGGGCATCGTCGGACCCGGATGGCAGGTAGACTGCGATAACGCCTGCCCCGGGCCCAACAGTTTCAACAATGACCCCAGCCCGACCTGCAGGCTGACCCTGTCGGGCGTCGAGATTCCCCCGAGCGGCCAGGCCTACGTCAACCTCCACCTCGACTACGGGTTGAAGGGTGGCGGGACCGACGCCAACCCATGCGACGGCTTGGCCGACCGCTACGACGCAGGCACGGCGGATCTCGAGTTCGGCGGCTGGAATGCGCTCCAGAACAACGACACAGAGGACGGACCGCTCGCGATCCCCAACTGCCAGGGCTACGACTTCTGTCACGTGGCGAACGGGACACTACTCGGCGATTGTTCGGCGGCCGATCTCTCGGCGGCGGACACGGTCGAGAGCCTCAACGAGTTCAAGCGAATCAAGGGCGTCATCGGCGAGAGCCGCTACTCGAACACCGGTGAGGGTGGGGTCGGTACCACGGTCGAGCTGTACAAGAACGGTTCGCCGAACGTGCTGGTCGCGGTCACGGAGACGGACGAAGACGGCTACTACGCGATGCCGCACAAACACACCGGCAAGCGGGCGATGTACACGGTCGTGCTGTACGATGAGGGCTGTGGCACGTTGACCCAGCAGGTGGAGTTGAAGGCCAACGGCCTCGGTTCGGTGGTCTACGATGTCTTCACCTGCACCTCGACCGCGGAAAGCAACAGCCCGAGCGGCGGCGGCAACGGCGGTCCCGGCGGCGGCCCTGGCGGCGACCCTGGAAGCGGCGGCGGTGGCTAGAACGACCGTCAGACTTTCAATCTAGAGTTGAACCTTCGGCGGCGGCCTTCGGGCCGCCGCCATGCCGTCAGTGGGGCGACTCGGCAATGAGGACGACGAACCGGATAGCATGAGAATCTCCAGGATCAGCAGGCTCTCAACGTGCACCGTTCTACTGTGCGCGCTCACGGGAACCGCGTGGGGCGCGGCGGCCGGCGTGGCTCCCGCGGTCCGACCCTGGCAGCCGGAGCCGCCCCCCGAGGCGGTCGACGTGGCGATCGCGCTCGACACCAGCGGCTCGATGGAGTTGCTCATCGACGCGGCGCGGCTGAAGCTGTGGGAGATCGTCCAGGAACTGACGCTGATGGAGCCCGCGCCGACGCTGAGGGTGGCCCTGTTGAGCTACGGCAGGGAGAACCCGCAACCGGCGACGACGGTGCGGCTGGAGACCGATCTGACGACCGACCTGACACTGGTCTCCGACCACCTGATCGCCCTGGCCGGCGAGGGCGGCGCGCAGTACGCGCCGCGGGCGCTGCAGGCGGCGTTGGAGGGTCTGGATTGGACCGCCTCGGAAGGCGCGCTGAAGCTCATTCTCATCGCGGGTACCAAGCCCACCGGCCAACAGCGGGGCTCGCCGGTCAGCTTCCGCGAGATGAGCGCGGTGGCGCGGCGCGAAGAGATCTTCGTTGACGACATCGACACGGAGTTGGCGGAGCTGAGCGCGGCGATCAACGAGACGTTCCTGCCGCTTGGCGAGCAGGGTGCGAAGCGGCAACAGGGCGCGCTCGAGCAGGATCGCAACGCCGAAAAGCTGGGCCTGTCCGTGGCGGCCGGCCGGGCCCTGGCGAAGGCCGGCCCGCGCTACTCCGCCGGCTGGGACCTGCTCGACGCGGTGGAGGCGGGGAACGTCGATCTCTACGATCTGGAGTACAGCGAACTTCTTCCAGAGCGTCTGCGGGGGATGACAGCCGCCGAGCTCGAGCTGCACGTCGAGCAGCTCGGCGGCAAGCGCCGGGAGCTGCGCCAGCGCATCGCCGAGCTCGGCGATGAGCGGCGGCGGCGCATTGTCGAGCAGACGAAGGCCGACGTGTTCGACGACCCCCGCGTCTTCGACTCGGCCGAGCGCGACGCGCTACGCGAAAGGCTCGCGGAGCAAGGCTACGTCGTCGTCGAGTTGATGCCACCCGATTTCGAACCGTCCGAAGTTTTCGCAGCAGAGCGACGATCCGGCAACAAGAACAGGTCACGGAGGTGAACATGACCGGCCAATTCAACAGGCTCGCGACCTGCACCATCCTTTGCTTCGCGCTTGCGGGAGTCGCATGGGGGCAAGAGGCGGCCGGCGCGGAGCTGGCGAGGGATTCGTGGGAGCCCGACCACCCCGAGCAGGCGATCGACGTGGCGATCGCGCTCGACACCAGTGGCTCGATGAAGTCCCTTACCGACGCCGCGCGGCTGAAGCTGTGGGAGATCGTTCAGGAACTGACGCTGATGGAGCCCGCCCCGACGCTGAGGGTCGCGCTGTTGAGCTACGGCAGGAAAGACCAGTCGCAGGCGGGTTGGGTGCGCCTGGAGACCGATCTGACGACCGATCTCGACCTGGTCTCCGAGCGCCTGTTCGCCCTGGACAGCGAAGGCGGCGCGGAGTACGTCGCGCGGGTGATGCAGTTGGCGCTCAAGGGCCTGAGCTGGACGAACTCGGACGAGGCCCTGAAACTGGTCTTCATCGCCGGCAACGAGCCCGCCGACCAGGACCCGCTGGTGAACTTCCGCGACATGAGCGACGAGGCACGGCGCAAGGGGATCTTCGTCCACGCCATCTTCTGCGGCCAACCCGAGCACGAGCTGGCGGAAACCTGGAAGGAGTTGGCCGATCGCGCGCAGGGGCAATTTGCCTCCATCGACCACCGGTCCGGCACGGTGGTGGTCGAGTCGCCCGTCGACGCCGAGCTCGGGGCGCTGAGCGCCGCGATCAACGAGACGTTCCTACCGCTGGGCGAAGAGGGCGTCAAACGGCAGGAAGGCGTGCTGCAGCAGGACGCGAACGCGCAGAAGCTGAGTCCGGCCGCGGCGGCCAGCCGAGCCCTGGTCAAGGCCAGCCCGCTGTACTCGGCGGAATGGGACCTGGTCGACGCGCTGGCGGCGGGGAAGGTCGATCTCGTTGCACTGCAGGACAGCGAGCTCCCGGAGAGCCTGCGGGGAATGAGCGACACCGAGTTGGCGCTGTACCTCGACGAGGTAACGTTCGCGCGCCAGGCGTTGCGCCAGCGCATCGCCGAGCTGGGCGAGCAGCGTCGGCGTTACGTGGTCGAGCAGATGAAGGCCCGGGGACTCGACGATGCTCGCGCCTTCGACACCGCCGTGCGCCGTGCGCTTCGCGAGAGACTCGCGGAAAAAGGCTGGTAGGGTCCAGGTCCTTTCCGGTGGTCGTCGTCCCCTCCACCCCGGTCCGACCTTTTTTGTGGGCTACGGCGTCAGGTGTCAGCGTATACTTGACGTTTGTGACAGAGGCGAGGATGAGCAAGTTACCTGCAGCGCTCGTAGCGGTCTGTGTCGGCATGTTTCTGACGCACGCGGCCGGGGCCGCTGAAGACGGCGCAAACCGGTCGCGCGCAGGATTGGACCCCCCGAGCGCGGGTGCGGGCCAGGGGTCGGCGGTGGAAGCCGGGCGGCATGACGCCGGGTCGTTCCGGGGAGGGCCGGAATCCGGGTCGCAGGGGGGCGATGCCCCGCTGCCGCGTGCGGTGAGTTTTCCCCGGGACGTGCCGTCCGCCGAAATCCGGCCGGCCGCCTCGCTTCCGCGAGATCCCGCGCGCGATATCGGCGCGGTCGTTGCCGGGAAGACCGACGGCCGAGTCGTCGTGATCAACTGGGAGGACCGGACCGCGAAATCGCAGACCTCCTCGGATTCGGGCACCAGTTTCACGACCGAGACCGTCATCCCGAGCGGGCCCCCGACGCTCGGCATAACCGAACTCGGCGTGGACTTCAATCTCGACAACGGCAGCGACCAGATCTACGCGCTGATGACGGTCGCCGACCCCGACGGCGACCTCGGACTGCAGGTCGTCCGCTCCGATGATTACGGCGCGAGTTGGGGTACTCCCGTGGACATCGTCCGCCACGGAGACGACACCCACGGCGTGGCCGGTGCGCGGATCAGCGCCAATTCCGGCGGCGTGGTGGCGGTGGCCTATCGCGAGACGCGCGGCGGAGACCCGTACATCCGGGTCAGCTCCGATTCGGGGCAGACCTGGACCGCGCGGGTCCGGCTGAACGCCGGCGTGGCCGACGCCGCCGGGAACCTCGGCGAATCACTCTGGGTCCAGGTCGACGGTTCGGGGATCATTCACGCCGCTTTCGTCGAGGACCGCGGTAGCGGGCGGCAGGTGTTCTATACGCGCTCCGCCGACGGCGGCACAAGCTTCGAGGCCGAGCGAGATTTCGACCTGGTGGTGAGCGCCCGCGCGGGTTCCGCGAACCCGATCATCCAGGTTGCCCTCGACGGAAGTATTCTCCTCGCCTTCTGGGACGCGGCGGGAAACGACCACATGTACGTGCTGCGCTCGACGGATGCCGGAGTGAACTTCACTCAGGTGCTAGACCGCACGTTCGCAGACGAGGGGATTGAGCTGTTTCCCATGCTCTTTGCTTCGACTGCGAATGCCACGGTTGTGGCTCACGTCATCGACGGCGACGGTAAGCTCACCACGCAGCGCTCCACGGACAACGGCGCAAGCTTCGACAACCCCGCCCGGACGCTGTCGAGCACCGCCGCGGGTCATCCGTTGCTCGGGATCAGCGCGGCGAGTGTCACGCGAACCGACGCAGGAACCCTGGCCATCGCATACACCGACAATCGCTCGGACGCGTATCTTGGCAGTTTTACGGATCTGTTCGTGCAAATCTCCACCAACGAGGGGTTCAGCTGGGCCGCGGAGTCTCGGGTGGACGGCACCGCGGCGGGCACGTCAGGCACCGGCCTCGGCCTTCCGGGAATCAGCGGCGTCGGAACCGACGATCTTGTACTGGTTTACGCCGACAACCGAGGCAGCGCCGGTTCCAGTTTCGACGTCTACAGCAACCGGTCCGCGGCGGCCACACCAAGTTTCGTCAGCGAGCAGCGGATCGACAGCGACACGGGCGACCGCGATCGCAACGTCTTCAACTCGCCCGGCGTCGCGGTGGGTGGGGCGTGCGGTGCCGACGCCGGCGCGGAGAACGTCTACGTGGCGATGAGTGTACGCTCGGGCGCGGAGCCCGAGATCCGTGTCGCCGTGAGCACGGACGGCGGCTACACGTTCGCCACGCCGACGCGGGTCAGCGATTCGGCAGGTGAGGAGTTCGCCGCGGTACCGCGGATCGTAGCGACGGTCGGTGGATCCGTGCACGTGGCGTACACGGTCGTCGACCAGGCAACGGGACGGGTCGAGTTGCGTTACAGCAAATCGGACGACTGCGGCCAGACGTGGCTACCCTCCGAGAGGAACTTCGGCGGGGTGTTCCAATCGGAGTTTGATCTGATCGCCCTGGACACCGGCGAAGTGTACCTGGTCTGGGCCGACGGGTTCGACATCCTGATGGCCAAGTCGACGGACGGCGGGGACACGTTTGCCCCCGAGGTTTTCGTCAATACGAATCTCACCGGGTTCAACCGCAACCCCCTGGCCTGCGTGGCGGGCGGTACCTTGTTCGTGGCCTTCGCCGCCCCGGACGGTCCGAGCGCGTGGTTTACCACGTTCGTGACGGCCAGCGGTGACGGAGGGGCCACCTTCGAACCCGAGATTCAGATGATCCCCGACATGGCCAGCGGTGGCGCCTTCGAGCACACGCTCGACTGCTACGAGTCACTGACCGGCACGGCGGGCGTCTACGCGGTGGTCATGGCGAACTCCTTCAGCTCGAACAGGTTCCCGCACATCCGCTGGTGGGAGTTCAACAGCGCGGGGGGGGGCACGCTCTCGCCGCTGACGTTGTTCACGTCGAGCGCGGGCACCGACTACGGCGCCGGTTCGGGCGTGCTGTGCCTGGACACCGAGCCCGGGCCGGGCAGCTGCCTGTTCCTGATGGACCAGAGCGTGTCCGATCCCAACGGGAACCCGAACCGCGTCGCGCTGCGCGAGTACGACTCCACCGGCCTTCTGGCGCTCGAGCACGTGCTGACGGCGGGCGCGCCGTTGCCCGACGCGCGGAGCGAGACGTCCCGCATGGTCAGCGACGACCTGGGGAACATCTGGGTCGCCTGGCGCGACTTCAGCGCCGGAGAGCCGGAGATGGTCGTGCGCCACTCGGCGGATAGCGGCCAGACCTTCGACAGCCTGTACCGCCTCTCCCGGCCCGAGCCGCAAGGGACGACGTTCGACAGCTTGTTCAACTTCATCAAGAAAGGGTACTCGGCAGCGACCGACGGCGAGGCGTTCTTCGTCTGGGCCGGCGGGCGCGAGTCGACGTTCTTCAGCGGCCTGTTCGGCGCCTACGACACCGACGACTTCGACCGCGACGGGTCCGGCACGGCGGTGGACTGCGACGACCAGGACCCGAACGCTCAGTCGGTTCCGGCGGAGCTGACCAACCTGGGGATCGAAAAGGTGGCCGGCGCCGTCCGGCTCACGTGGGACTCTCAGGCCGCGACGGCCGGCTCGGGGACCGTCTACGACCTGGTGAAGGGGTCGCTCAGCGATCTCCGCGGCTCGGGAAGTTTCGCCGCAGCCGGCTGCCTGGTCAGCGACGAGCCCGACGCCTCGTTCGACGACACGTCGGTCGACCCGCCGGCCGGTGACGCTGATTACTACCTGGGCCGGGCGGAGAACAGTTGCGCGGCTTCGAGCTACGGGAATTCGTCGATCGGCCCGGATCCGCGGGACGACCTCGACGCCGCCGGACCCTGCCCATGAGAGGCGGGCACCGGCGGCGACTGGCGACTTGGCAGACCCTTCGGTTTTGACGGATACTGAGCGGATCGGGACCCGTCGTGCGGGCGATGATCGCCGGCGGGAGCGGGAACAGCAAGCAAGAGGAGTCAACGGTCTTGGCAAAGCGACAGCTAGAAAACGAGGCAAGACGAGGTCCATCGTCGCCCCCACCGTTCTACCGGCAGGCTTCCGGCGGCAACGGACTGTCCCTGGCCACCCTCGGTGGGGTCGTGGTTCTGCTGATGATCTCTTTCTCCAACTGGCGGGAGATCGACGGCATCGAGCAGAGCCTCAACGATCGGTTGAACCGGATCGACAACCGCATCACCGAGGTCTCCAGCAAGATGGACGATCTTCCAGCGCCTGCCGCCAGGCCGGCCCAGCGCGGTCCCGACCCGAACAAGGTTTACAGGATCAATACGGCCGGGGCGCCGGCGCTGGGTCCGGCTTCGGCCGCGGTGACGATCGCCGAGTTCTCGGACTTCCAGTGACCGTTCTGCTCGAGGGTCGGTCCGACCCTCCAACGCGTTCAGGACGTCTACGGGGATCAGGTGCGCATCGTGTGGAAGCACCTGCCACTGGCCATGCACAAGGACGCGCCCGCGGCTCATCTGGCCTCGGTCGCAGCGGCCAAACAGGGCAAGTTCTGGGAGTTTCACGACCTGCTGTTCGCCAACCAGAAACAGCTCAAGGTCGAGAACTTTCGCGCCCATGCCGAGGAGCTCGGGCTGGACATGGAACGGTTCAACAAGGATCTGGTCGACCTGACCAACAACAAGCAAATCGATGCGGACAAGGCGGAGGCAGCGAAGCTGGGAATCACCGGAACGCCGGCCTTTTTCATCAACGGCCGCTACCTGCGCGGGGCCAAGCCCTTCGAGGACTTCGCGAAGTTGATCAACGCTGAGCTCGAGAGCAGCGGTCTTCCGGTGCCCGCCGAGGCCGAGGTTCAGTAACCGGCTGGCCTATCGGCGGGGCGGCACCTGGCCAGCGTGAGCCGGCTTCAGGTGTCCACGGTCCCGAGCGCCTTGTCGATCTTTCCCTCCCGTGAGTCTCGTGACCTCGAGCACACCGATGAGCAAACTCCCCGTCAACGGTTTGAGCCCCGCATGGGAGGTGATGTGACCACCTCGGGTGCCGGGTGCCGGTATGGCCGTCTCGCTACGCTGCTGGGGATCGTCTCGATCGGGTCGATGCTCGCGGTACCGGCGGAAGAATCGGCCCAGGGGGCGACGCACGCCCTGCTGATCAACGGCGGCTCCAAACCGGCGGCCAACTATCAGAGTCATCTGCATCACCTGCAAGACATGGTGCAACTGCTGGAACAGCGCGGCCTGTCGCGTGGACGCATTCATATCTTCTCTGCCGACGGCGAGGACGAGGCAGCCGACCTGGCAGTCCGCGAGCCGCCGATGGCCGGCTTCTGGCTGATCAGCGGCACCACCCTGGGCCGATCGCTCAAGCCGAAAACCGAGGTCACCGACACCCGCTGGGAGGGCATGACCCTCCGTCCGGCGACCCAGGAGGCTCTGCGAAGTTGGTTCGCGGCGGCCCAGAAGTGGCTCGCTCCGGGCGATCGGTTGTTCATGTTCGTCACCGACCACGGCACGGAGAACCGCGACGATCCGGACAACGGCGCCATCTCGCTCTGGAAGGAGAAGCTCACGGTCCAGGAGCTCAACGAGCTCGTGGGAGGCCTGCGCCCCGGTGTGCAGTCCGTGATGGTCATGAGCCAGTGCTATTCCGGAACGTTCGCCAGCTTGATCTACGGCGACGGCTCCGCCGAGCCTTCCGGCGACGTCTGCGGGTTTTTCTCCACGACTCGGGACCAGCGTGCCTATGGGTGTTACCCGGAGGGTCGGGACCGCGACCGTATCGGACACGCATTCCACTTCATCGACGCGCTCGATCATCAGTCGACGACCATCGCGGCCCACCTGGAGGTCCTCGTCGCCGACGCCACACCCGACGTACCCGTCCGCACCAGCGACCTCTACCTGGAGCGGCTCGTTGCCCGGGAGGCCGAGACGCGAGGCCGCGAGTTGAACCATCTGGTCGATGATTTGCTCGAAAAGGCCTGGATCGATCGCGCCGGCTGGGAGCCGGAGATCCGCCTGCTCGACGCCATCGGCGAGAGATTCGGGACGTTCAGCCCGCGCAGCATCGCCGAGCTGGAGACCTATGCGGCGGAGTTGCCGCCGTTGATCGAGCGGATGACGACGTTCGCCGATCGCTGGAAGTCCGCGCTGATCGCGGTCAAGCAAGAGAACCTGGGGAGCTTCGTCGAGGACAACCCCAGGTGGCGGGACCGGCTCGCGCCCTCGGCGGTCGAGCGGCTCGATGGCGAGGCGAAACCGGCGTTGCTGGCGGAACTGCTCCCACAGCTCGAATCGTATGCTCACGGTCGCACCGAACTGTGGAGTCGCATCGAGGCCCTGCGTGAACGCGCCGAACGGGCGTCGGCGGCGCGGTGGCGTCTCGAGACCCGCCGGGCGGCGCTGCAGCGCATGCGCACCGTCCTGATCGGAATCGCCGGTCAGGTGCTGATCGGTCAGACGATGGGCGGCCCGGCGGGGAACGTCCCGGCCGAGCGCCGGGCCTACGAACGGCTCGTCAGCTGCGAAGCCTTCGAACCCGGAGGCTCGCCGGCCTCGACGTCGACCGAAGGCGCCAGCGTGGACGGCGTATTTCCGCCGCTGGCGGATGAGATCCGGTTGCTGGAGGAACTGCTGCCCGCGTGGCTGGGTGTCCGCTTTCGGGACGTCCCCAAGTCGCTACGTTCCGGCCGCGAGCTGGAGACCGGCGCGGCGTTCCTCCTGGCGATCTACCCCGACTCCCCGGCCGTCGCGGCCGGACTCGAGGTCGGCGACATCGTGATCGGCCCGCCGGGCAAACCGTTCCTGGCGTCCGGGCAGATTCGTGAGTGGACGATGCTGTCGCCCCAGCACACACCGCTGCCGCTCGCGGCGATCCGGCCGGCGATCGACGCCAAGGACGACCGGAGCTTCGTCGCGACGCTCACGCTGGGGCCGTATCCCATCAAATGGCCCGAGCTGCCCGGTCCCCCGAAGGTCGGGGCTCCGGCGCCGGTTCTACCGCCCAGCCTGCGGCCCGTCGGCGATCTCGAGCTACCCGACCTCTCTGGCCGGTCTCACCTCCTCTTCTTCTGGGCCACCTGGTGCGAGCCGTGCAAGGCAGCGGTGCCCGAGGTCTTGGCCCTTGCCGAGGCCCGCGAGCTCCCGGTGATTGCGATCAGCGACGAGGACGCCGCAACGGTGGCCGGTTTCCTGGAGCAGAGAGAAACCGCCTTCTTCGAACGGGTCGCGGTGGACCCGCTTCGGCGGAGCTTCGTCGCCCACGGTGTAAGCGGCACCCCGACCCTGGTGCTGATCGACGAGCAGGGCGTCGTCCGCCACCGCCAGGTGGGCTATCGCCCGGCAGAGGGGCTGACCGTCGAGGGCTGGAGCTGGCCGGGCCGATGAACCTGAAAAAACACCCATCCGGTGACGTTTCTGGGGTTTCAGCGTCCGGAAAATCGTAAGATAGCATAGCTGGTTCGTATATACTCCGCCGGCCAGGGGAGAGGATTGTGTCCGGTTTCCGCGACACATGTCGTCAGGAAGGATGATTCTGTGTGACTTCCGGGGGACAAGTGTGGTCGGGAAGAAGCGAAGGAGGCGCGCTGAAAGATTGAAGAACCGGCACGACAGCGGGGCCAGTTCGACCGCCGAGCTCGAGGTCCTACGACGTCGCCTCGCCGAGGTGGAGGCTCAGGCCCTCGAATGCGAGAACGTCAGGGCCGCCGCGCAGGCGGCCGAGGAGCGCTATGCGGCGCTCTACGACAACATCCCGCTGATGTACTTCACCCTGAGCTCCGACGGCGACGTGACCGCGGTGAATTTGCATGGTGCCCATGAGCTCGGATACGAGCCGCAGGATCTCGTCGGAAGATCGGTGCTCGAGGTCTTTCACCCCGATGACCGCGACGATGTCGCGCGACAGTTGCGACAGGTGCTGGCGACTCCCGGGCGCGTGGCGGGCTGGGAGTTCCGCAAGATCCGCAGGGACGGGACCATCGTCTGGGTCCGCGAATCCGTGCGCACCGTGAGAACGCGGTCCGGGGGGACGCAGATCCTGGTGGCCTGCCAGGACATCACCGATTCTAAAGAGGCCGAGTTCAGGCTGCGGGAGCAAGACGACAGGCTGCGCAGCTTCACCCTCAGGTCGGCGCTTCGCGAGGAGCGGGAGCGGCGGCGGATCGCCGCGGGCCTGCACGACGAAATCGCCGGCGTGCTCGCCCGTGCGGCGAGGGAGCTTGCGGCGCTGAGGGAATCATCGGCGCCTGCCGACCGCGAACGCCTTATCGAGCAGATCAAGGCGTGGATCGACAGCGTCATCGAGAGCGCAAGGTCGCTCACCTTCGAGCTGAGCTCTCCGGTCCTGCACGAGCTGGGCCTGGAAGCAGCGATCCGCGACCTCGGCGAGCGCACGGCGCGGCGGAACGGCATCCGCTTCCGGTTCGAGACGGACAAACAGACTCCACGGTTGGCCGAGGGTGCGGAGATTGCGCTGTTCCGCGCGGTGCGGCAACTGTTCTCCAACATCGAGCAGCACGCCAGGGCGAACAACGTGACGATAGCCGTGGCGAGGGTCGATGATCAGATCGTGATACGCATTGAAGACGATGGGCAGGGTTTTGATCCCGCGGAGAGATGCGCTGACGGCAGGGCCAACCGTGGGTTCGGGCTGTTCAGCGTGCGGGTGGGTGTTGAGGAGCTCGGGGGAAGGCTGGAGATCCACTCGGTTCCGGGAACGGGGACCCGGGCCGTACTGGCGGTGCCCCTGACGTCGGGCGAGCAGCCTCAGCCGATGGAAGACTCGACGACGGAGCAGTAGCAGGTATGAGCGTAAGAATCGTGCTGGTCGACGACCACACTCTCGTCACCGACGGAATCCGGGCTGCCCTGGAAGGGCAACCCGGCATGGAAGTGGTCGGGGTCGGGCGAGACGGAGCGGAGGCTGTCCAGTTGGCGCAGCAGACCAGGCCCCACCTGGTGCTGCTGGATGTCTCGATGCCGCGGTTGAACGGCATCGAGGCCGCTCGGCGGATCAGGGCGGCGCTGCCGAACGCCAAGATCCTGTTCGTTTCCATGCACGTCGACGAGAAGATCGTGAGCGCGGCCCTGGAAGCGGGTGCCACGGGGTATATTCTCAAAGAGCGCGCCGTCACCGAGCTGCTCCAAGCCATCGCCACCGTGCTGTCAGACAAGGTCTATCTGTGTCCGGTCGTAAAACGCACGATCGCGCGTAATCACATCGCCGGACATCGCCCGCCGGATGGCTTTTCACTGGCGACGATCACGGCGCGCGAGCGCGAGGTGCTGCAGCTCATCGCCGAGGGTAACTCCACGAAGGAGATCGCCGCGCTACTGAACGTCAGCGCGAAGACGGTGTCGACCCACCGCCAGAGCCTGATGGACAAGCTGGACCTCCACAACATCGCCGGTCTCACCACCTACGCCATCCGGCACGGTCTGGTCTTTCCCGAGACGGACCCGGAGCGGGTCAGCGGCCCTCGAAGATCGGACCGAAGCTGAGGATCTGACTCCTATCGGGCCCGCGCGACTCAACGGGGAATCCGGGAGTAGAATACCGCGCATCCGCCGCACGGGAAGGGCTCGGAGCCCCGAATCCCGAAAACCAGCTCCGTGGTCTCTTCCATGACGCAGGGCCGACCCGGCGACTTCCTCGAGTGTCGACTTCTGAGCGACGAGCCGTCGATGCCATCGAAGGATCGTGTCCGGAGTAACGATAGAGGCCACGTCCATGAGTCCGCTGCGTCCGAGGGTCGTTTGGCGACCGCCGGGGATGTAGGATTCAGCGATGCAGCGTTTCGAGCTGATCTCGGATTTCCGCCCCACCGGCGATCAACCCGCGGCGATCGAGTCGCTGGCGCGCGGCCTCGAAGAAGGCCGGCGCGACCAGGTGCTGCTGGGGGTGACCGGCTCGGGCAAGACGTTCACCATCGCCAACCTGGTCGCCCGGGTGGATCGGCCGGCGCTGGTGCTGGCGCACAACAAGACGCTGGCCGCGCAGCTGTACCAGGAGTTCCGGCGCCTGTTCCCGAAGAACGCCGTGGAGTACTTCGTCTCGTACTACGACTACTACCAGCCCGAGGCCTACGTCCCGCAGAGCGACACCTACATCGAGAAGGACGCGATCATCAACGAGGACATCGACCGCATGCGGCACGCCGCCACCCGGGCGCTGTTCGAGCGTCGCGACGTGCTGATCGTGGCCAGCGTGTCCTGCATCTACGGCCTCGGCTCGCCCGAGACCTACCACGGGATGCTGCTGCTGCTGGAGCGGGGAATGACCGCCGACCGCGACGCCGTGCTGCGCAAGCTGGTCGAGATCCAGTACGAGCGCACCAACGCCGACCTCAAGCGGGGCACGTTCCGGGTCCGCGGCGACACCGTCGAGATCTGGCCGAGCTACGCCGACGACGCGCTGCGG
>JBFKMV010000129.1:0-14903 GCA_041629655.1 Candidatus Polarisedimenticolaceae bacterium | reverse complement strand
CGTCGCGGCGCCGCCCACCCGCGGGCCGCGCGTGCGTAACGCGGCCACGCCGCGGCCGGCGGCCTGGTCGTCGTCACCTCCCGTGGCCGCGCCTCCGGGCGGCCCGCCGGCGCCGCGAGCGTCCCCGCCCGGGATCGCGACCGGCCGCGCCGAGCTCGGATCCCGCGCCAAGGCCTCGAGCACGGCGACCCACGACACGGGTCGCTCCCCGGGCGTCGCGGCCGGCGGCCCGGCCATCTCCGCCGGCGCGGCCGTCGTGGCCTCCGCCGCCAATCGCTCGCTCAGCGCCGCGAGCGCCTCGCGCGCCCGCGCCGCGTCGATCTCACCGGAGCGCAGCGCCGACTCCACCTCGAGCACCCGACGGGCCACGTCCGGGGACGCCAGCGTCCCCGGCACGTCGGGAGCGCCGCCGCGCTCGAGGATCTCCGCGGCGGCCTGCTGGAGCGCGAGCGACAGCGCCCGGGCGTCCTCGTCGACGAGCGCGCCGGCCGCGGGCAAGCGGGTGAACGCGCTGGCGTTCAACCCCACGGCGAGCAGCACCACGGCCGGAGCGATCAGCCCGGCGGCGGGAGGCCGGACCGGTAGCGCGCGCGCGGGCGAGGCGTCGGCGAGGGCCTCGGCGGCGCGCCGTTCGAGCAACCGGCACAACGGCTCCCGCTCCCCGGCCACCTCGGCGGCCGTCAGCAGCAGGCCCTCCAGCCCGAGCCGGCGGTCCGCCTCGCGCACGACGGCGTCACGCCCGGGGGCCGGCAGCAGCGCGAGCAACCCGACCGCCAACGGAAGCGCGGCGGCGGCCCAGGCGGTCCAGAGCGGCCACGGCAGGACGATCCACCCCGCGAACCGGGTCAGCCCGACCGCGATCGCGATGAAAGAGACCGTCACGGTCGCGACCGTCGCCGCGAGCAGTGCGCGCCGCAGCCGCGCGCGCCGGAACAGGCGATCGACGAATCGCTCCAGCCGCCCTCGCGCCGGGCTCAGCGTACCCACGTGCGCCTCCGGGCCAGCAGCAGCGTGGCCAACGAGAGACCGGCCAACAGCGCGGCGGAGACCGCCCACGCCGGCAGCTCGGGAAACGGAAACGCCCGCTCGCCGGTGCCGCTCCAGCCCAGCGTCACCGGCCAGGCGACGATCGACAGCAGCGCCGCCCCGGCGAAGGCGGCGGCCGTCGGCGCGAGTCCCGTCGCTCCGCAGACGAGGCCGGCCACCCACGCCGCGAGCGCGCAACCCAGCACCACGGCCGCCGTCGAGACGACCGCGGCGGCCGGCGCGCCGAACTCCCACCCCGCGGCCAGCACGGGCAACGCCAGCGCCAGCGCCAGCGCCGCATCCACGATCACCGCGCGGCCGCTCCGCAGCATCGCGCGTGCGAGCAGCGCGGGATCCGGCTGCCGCCGCCGGGCGCGCGCCAGCAGCGCCGATGACAGGAACGCGCCGCGACCGGCCCCGAGGAACGCCACGCCGAGCGCCAGCGCGCCGCCGGTCTCGCGCAGCCAGCCCGCGGCGCCGCGCGCTTCGGGATCGAGCGCGCGCAACGCGCCGAGCGCCACCGCGACCAGCGCGACCGCGACGACCGGTCCCGTGCGGCCGAGCGTGACCCGCGCGCGCCGCGTCACGACGCGGGCCTCGCGGAGATCCACAACGTCGCTCCCGCACCGATCGGGCCGCCCCGCGTGTCCGTCGCCGGCCCGACGGGGGCGTCCGTCCAGGCCACCAGCACCACCCGGCCCTCGCCGAGCCAGCGCCCGATCACCGGACCGGCGGCTCGCAGCAACCGCGCCTCGTCACGCGCGAGCGTCGCGGCCGGCGCGTCCAGCGGACGGTCCGGCGTTCCGGAGCGCGCCGGCGCGGGCAGCTCGACCAGCTTCGCCGCGCCCGCCTCCAGCGGATCCAGCCGCACGGCCTCGCGGCCCGCGACCAGGATCCAGGCGTCGCGCCACGCGCGGTCGAGGCCGTTCCGTAACATCACGTGCAGGTCGTCCCCGCTGCGGCGGGGAAGCAGCGCCAGCGGGGGCCGCGGCTCCGGCGGCACGTCGGCCAGCCACGTGATCTCGCGTCGCTCGCCCCGCGCGAGCTCGAAGGTGCCCGAGGACTCCGCTGCGACACCGTCCTGCCCGGGGGCGAGCCGCAGGTCCCAGGCCGCGGGCCCGGCATCGAAGCGGTGCGTGGCGCGGGCTCCTGCCTCGAGCGTCGCCGCGCCCCACAGCAGCACCGGCCCGCAGCCGGTGTCCAGCACCGCGTCGACCTGGGCTCGCCGGTCGGCGGCCCACGGGGTCGGCCGGGCCCAGACAGGCCACAACCCGAACACCAGCACCAGCGACAGCCCGCCCAGCATCCGGCGGCGCGCCGTCGCACCCGCCGTGAGCGCCAGACCGGCCAGCAACAGCGCGGCGTATCCCGCCAGGCGCGCGACCACTGCCACCCGGGACCCCTGACCGGTCCCCGCGATGCGGCCCGCCAGGCGGCTCGCCGGCGCGGTGAGATCGGCCGGCACCGGCCGCGGGAGGCCGGCCGGGTCCGGCTCGCCGTCCGCGGACAGGATCAGCTCCCCGAGCCCCGACCGGGCGCCGCTCCCCTCGCCGCAGGCGCCGGCGGAGGCCAGCGCCTCGAGCGCCGCCGCGCCCGCGTCGCCGGTCAGCGCGAGTTGCCCCCCGCGGCGGACCCAGCGCTCGAGGCCGGCGCGCTCGTCGGGTCCGAGCGCGAGCACCTCGCTGCCGCTGGCGACCCGGGGGTCCGTGCGACCGGGCTCGAGCCCCGACGGCTCCGCGGCGTGCACGCCGACGGCCGACACGAGCAGCAGCAGGCCTGCCGCCGCCGCGGCCGATCGGAGGTGCCGCTTCCGGGTCCGGCTCGTCACTCGCGATTCACTCCTTCGCGGCGGGGGCCGCCTCGCGCGCCGCCGCGGCGGTCAGCGACGGGCACTCGTCGCGGCGCTGCCCCAGGTCGGCGAGCGTCTCGGCCAGCGCCATCACCGACTCGGAGGTGACCAGCACCTTGTTGCCCTCCCACCAGCGCGCGGACTCGTCGTTGACCCAGTAACCCTCGTCGCGCTGCCGCGAGAGCAGCTCGCGCGCCAGCTCCGCGGCCCAGTCGTGGGTCCGGCCCTGGGCGTCGACGATCGTCCGTTCTCCCATCACGCGCATCGTCTTGGCGAACGTGTGGTAGTAGTAGTAGAGCCCCTGCGCGCCCATCTCGGGGTTCTCCTCGAGCGTGTAGTTGTTGCGGATCCAGTCCAGCGCGAGCTGGATCCGGGGATCGTCCTTCTTCAGGTTGGCGTGGATGAACGACTTGATGCCGGCGTAGGTCATGCTGCCGTAGGACTTGGTGCCGCCGGCCATCGAATTTCCCGGGTAGTAGACGAAACCGCCGTCGTTGGCGGCCCAGGCCTGGTCGTTGCTCTCGCTGCGGTTCTGGCAGCGCTCGAGGAACTTGAGCGCGCGGTCCCAGGTGGGGTCGTCCTCGGGCAGCCCGGCGGCCTTGAGGCTCTCCAGCGCGAACTGCAGGTTCGACAGGTCCGGGCGCTCGTCGTTGCCGTAGCCGATCCCGCCGTAGAACTTGTCGCTTTGCTCGTAGCCCTCTCCCTCGTCGGTCTGCTGCGCGACCAGGAAGTTCCTTCCGGCCACGATCAGCGGCGCCAGGTCGGGGCTGCCCACCGCGCACA
This sequence comes from Candidatus Polarisedimenticolaceae bacterium, assembly GCA_041629655.1. GTDB lineage: Bacteria > Acidobacteriota > Polarisedimenticolia > Polarisedimenticolales > Polarisedimenticolaceae > JBFKMV01. The sequence goes on along the minus strand of JBFKMV010000129.1, from coordinate 11,245 downwards.
GCGCCATCAGCGACACCGCCGTGTTGTAGACGGGCAGGTCGCGGTCGTAGATCGAGCCGTCCGGCTTGGCCTTGTCGCGCAGGAAGCGGACGCCGTTGCGCATGAACGGCCCGTCCTCCAGGGTGTACCCGCGGTGACTGCGGGCGTAGGCGGTCAACGCGATGGCGGTGATGCCCGGGTGGTGCTCCCAGGATCCGTCCTCCTTCTGCTGCGTGCGCAACCACTTCAGCCCGCGATCGATCGCGCTCTTGACCTCGTCACGAAGCTGCTCGTCCTCGATCGCCGCCTGCGGCCCGGCGGGGACCGCCGTCAGCAACAGCGCGGCCGAGAGGCCGAACACGAGGAGGGTTCGACGGGTGGGGTGCATCATGCGGAGATCTCCCTCGATGAGGACAGTGCGGGCTGCGTCCGCGTGTTGCGGAGCCCGCGTGAAGCACGGAAGCGACGCAACCGGAGCCCCAGCGCCAGTCCCGCCAGGACCAGCACCAGCGACGAGCCCAGCGGCGTCGGGTACACGAAGCGGTGGCCGGAAAGCGTCAGCGCGTCGTACAGCGCGTGGGTTCGAACGAGGTCGAAGCCCGCGGCCGCGGTGACGGCCACGAACGGGTCGAGCGACAGCAGCAGCTCGCCGGCGCGCGGCCACGGCGCGAGCACTCCGGCCAGGTGCGACACCGCGAGCAGCCCGAGACCGAACGCCGTGACCAGCAGCAGGGCCAGCCCCGCAGCGGCCGGGCTGCGCCCACCCAGGTCGCGCGCGGCCCGTCCGGCGCCGAGTCCGAGCAACGCGGTCGCCGCAGCCGGAAGCTGGGCCGCGGCCAGGGGCGCGACCGCGCCGGTCAGCGCCGCCAGTGCCGGCACGGAAACCAGCGCGGGCAGGGCGACCAGCAGGGCGGCACGCGCGATGCGGGTGCCCCGGGGCACCGCGGCGCCCAGGCAGGCGAACGCGGCGAGCAGGTAGGCGGTCTCGACCACCAGCCCGGCCGCCACGAGGCGCCCCGCTCCGGCGCCGCCGAGCGTCGCGGCGAGCGGAGCCGGCACCACGGCGACGACGAGCCCCGCCGCCGCCGCGCCCGCCGCGTCGCGCCACGTCGCGCGCGGGTTCACGCGCCGGCCTTGTCTGCCGCCCGGAAGATGATCTCGATCTCGGTGCCCTGCGGCGGCAGCACTTCGGTATAGGCCACGTAGGCCGTGTCGTCACCGCCCGTCGGCAGCGGGTTGTTCAGCGTCGCCGCGGGGTCGTTGTAGACGGCGACGATCGACTTGGTGAACGACGCCGCGTAGCCGTCGGGCGTGAAGAAGGAACCCGAGAAGACCCAGGACGTGTGGCGCATCGTCCGCCGGTTGTTGACCTCCCAGACCAGGTCCTCGGCGCGATGCACGACCGGGGCGCCGTCCTTGTCCCACACGACCTCGATCGTGACCGGCGCGCCGCCGGCCTGTTTCGGGTCGCCCTGGAACTGGATCGTGTTCTTGGGCTCGAGACCGATCAACAGCAGCGCCAGGTGCAGGTGGTAGGCCTCGACGTCGGCGCGCAGCAGGCTCTCGTAGAGCTTGCCCTCGGGGGCGCAGGCCAGGTACTCGAGCGTCCCGCGCTGCAGCGCGATCACGCCCGGCACCCGGATCTCGCGCTTCTTGCGATCCAGCACCAGCGTCCCGATCCGGAACCGCTCCTCGCCCAGCGGCTGGATCGCCGGCGGGTTCGTCGTCGGGTGGTCGTCGAGCGCCGTGGGCCCCGGGGGCAGCGGTTGGTTCGGCAGCGGCAACGGGTCTTGCTGTTGCGCCTGCGCCTGCGCGGCGACGAACAGGAGCAGCACGAGCACGACGGCCAGCGAGGTTCGGATCACGGCATCCTCCATTCGAAACAAGGGGTCGAGGCCCCGGGTCATTTCCGCTTCCCGCGTCCGCGGGCCGCGGCGCGCCGCGTCGCCTCGCGCACGCTGGCGGGCAACGAGTCGGGCAGCAGCACGGCGCCGCGGGCGCCGAGCACCGCCGTGCGCAGGACGTTCGCCAGCTCGCGCAGGTTGCCGGGCCAGCGATAGGCGTCGAGCAGCGCCAGCGTCTCGGGCGCCACGCCCTCCACCGCGCTGCCCAGCTCGCGGTTGACCCGGCTGAGCACGGCGGAGACCAGCTCCGGAAGGTCGTCCAGCCGATCCCGCAGCGCGGGCACCCGCAACACGCTCCAGCCCTTCTCCTCGGCCTGCGCGGCCACGAACGCCTCGACGGGCGACTCGCGGCCCCCGGCGACCGAGCGGACCGAGGCGACCAGCCGGGCCACGGGAGGGCGTCCGCCGGCAAACGCCGTCAGCACCGCCTCGGCGGTGGCGGGCGCCAGATCACCGAGATCGCTGAGGAACCAGGTTCCGGCCCGTTCGCCGCGCAGCTGCTCGAGCACGTTCTCGATCTCGCCCGCGGGGACCGCGCTGCAGCGAACGCTGTGGAACGACCCCGCGTCTCCCGCCCGGCGGTGCAGGACCCGGGCGGCCGCTTCGCGACCCGTGCCGACCTCTCCCGCCAGCAGTACCGGGCGGGCCGCCGGCGCGGCGGCCTCGATCTCCGAGCGTAACCGCTTTACGGCACTCGAATCGCCGCGCAGCAGCGGCTCGGAGGCGGGATCGGGAGTCTCGTCGCTCGGCTTGACGGCCACGGTCCCGGCGCTCATGGCGCGCTCGACGAGCCGGCCCGCCTCCTCCAGGTCGAACGGCTTGGGGAGGTAGGCATACGCGCCCGCCTGGGTGGCCTCGATCGCGATGTCCACGTCGCCGAACGCGGTGATCATCACGATCCGGACCGAGGGGTGGATCCGCCGGATCTCCCGCATCAGGCTCAACCCGTCCATCCCGGGGAGCCGCAGGTCGACGAAGGCGACGTCGGGACAGGTCCCGTCGAGCAGCGCCAGCGCCTCCTCGGCGCTGGCCGCGGTCAGCGCCCGGTGCCCGGAGGCGTCGAGGAATCCCGAGAGCGCGCGACAGATGCCGGGCTCGTCATCGACGACCAGCACGGTCGCCCGGGCCTGTTCCACGGCGCTCATACCAGCTCCGGCTCCGCCGCGCGGGTGTCCCGCGCCGCGATCGCCGGGTCGAGCGGGAACTCCAGCTCGCAGCGCGTGCCTCCCGCCGGCCCGGCCGCCGCCAGCCGCACCACGCCGCCGTGCATCTCCATCACGTTGCGCACCATGTGCAGCCCGAGGCCCGCGCCGCCCGCCTTGGTGGAAAAGAACGGCTCGAACAGCTGGCTCGTGTCGCGGCCCGCGATACCGACGCCGCTGTCCTCGAACGCCACCGCGACCGTCTCCGCGGCATGCCGTGTCACCACCCGGAGCTCGCCCCCGCGCGGCATCGCTTCCGCCGCGTTCAGGATCACGTTCAAAAACGCCTGCTTGGCCTTGAACGGGTCGACCCGCACCAGGGGCAGCCCGTCGGCAAGCTCCTCGCGCACCGAGATGCCGAGATGGGCGAGCTTGCGTGCGGTGAGCCGCAAGGCGCTCCTCACGATCGCGTTGAGATCGTCCGGTTCCGGGTGCAATCGCGGCCGCGCCGTCAAATCGAGCAGGTTCCCCAGCACCAGGTCCAGCCGGTCCAGCTCCGAGAGCACCTCGCCCAGCTGGTCGCTGAGCCGACCTTCGCTGCCGCGGTCCAGCAACTGCAGGTTCATCCGGATCGACGACAGCGGGTTGCGCAGCTCGTGCGCGACCCCGGCCGCCATCTTGCCCGCCGCCGCGAGCTTCTCGCTGCGCACCAGCTCGGCCCGCGAGCGGGCCAGCTCGGCGACCATGCCGTTGAACTCCTGCGCCAGCGTGGTGATCTCACGTCCGCCGCCGGCCGGCACGCGGCCGTCCAGCGCTCCCCGGCCGACCTCGCGCGCCGCGGTGGCCAGCCGGCCCAGCGGCCGGGTGGCGCTCTTGACCACGAGCAGACCGACCACCAGCGCCAGCACCAGCGACGAGGCGATCACCGCCGCGCTGGCCCAGGCGAGGTCGCGCTTGAGCCGGTCGGTCGCCCGCGTCGAGCCGGCCACGATCAGGGTCGCGGTGCTGCCGTGACCGAGCATCGCCCCGCGGCGGGTCACGGTGCGGAACCGCTCGCCCGTCGCGCGGTCGTTCCACACCGGGTCGTCGGCGGTCGCATGCCGGACCAGCTCGCGGGCGCGCTCGGGCTCGAGCGTGGTCGACAGCAGCTCGTCGCCGGGTCCCACGATCGCCACCTCGACCCCGGCGATCGAGCGCACGCGGCCGAGCAGCGCGCCGTCGAGCAGCAGACCGCTGGACTCCAGCGTCCGGGTCAACCGCGCGAGGCGCGCGTCGACCTCATCGTCCATCCGCACCGAGATCGTCCTGGCGATCAGCAGCGTGACCACGATGCAGGTCGCCAGCGCCAGCGCGCCGAGCGGCAGCAGCAGCCGCCACGCGAGCGGCCAGCCCGTCTCGCCGTTCGACGCGGCGCGGGAATGCGGGTCGCGATTCATGTTCCTCCGCGCCTACCGGATGTTGTGCTTCCGGAGGAAGTAGCTCACGTTGCGCGGATCGATGCCGAGAATCTTCGCCACGTCCTTTCTCACGCCCCCGGCGCGCTCGAACGCCTCCAGCACCACCCGGCGCTCGAAGCGCTGCATGCGCTCGCGGAGTGTTCCGTCGTCGCGGTCGTGCGGCTCGCCGTTGCCCCCGTCGATCTGGCTCGGCAGGTTCTCGGGCAGGATCCGGCCGCCCCGGGCGACCAGCGCCGCGTACTCCATCGCGTTTCGCAGCTCGCGCGCGTTGCCGGGCCAGTCGTAGGCCATCAGGCGTTCCATCGTCTCGGGGGCCAGCTCCAGCGCCGGCTTGCCCAGGTCGACCACGGCGCGCCCGAGGAAATGTTCGGCCAGCGGCCGGACGTCCTTGCGGCGGTCGCGCAGCGGGGGCACCCGGATCGGCACCACGGCCAGGCGATAGTAGAGGTCCTCGCGGAACCCGCCGCTGCGGATCTCGCGCTCGAGATCGACGTTGGTCGTCGCGATGATCCGCACGTCGACCTTGACCGAGGAGGACTGGCCGACCGGCTCGAACTCGCTCTCCTGGAGCACCCGCAGCAGCTTGGCCTGGCCGGTCAACGACAGGTTGCCGATCTCGTCGAGCAGCAACGTCCCCCCGTCGGCCATCTCGAAGCGGCCCTTGTGGGTCGCGATCGCCCCGGTGAACGCGCCCTTGCGGTGCCCGAACATCTCGCTCTCCACGAGGCTCTCCGCCAGCGCGGCGCAGTTGACGCGGACGAACGGCCGCTCGGCGCGATCGCTGTAGCGGTGGATCGTCTTGGCCAGCACCTCCTTGCCCGTGCCGCTCTCGCCCTGGATCAGCACCGTGGTGTTCTTGCGCGCGACGATCGCGATCAGCCGGCAGATCTCGAGGAACGCTTCCGATTCACCGACGACCGTGTCGCGGCCGCCCGAAACGGACTGCGCGACGTCCCCCAGCGCGTCTGCGGACGACGGGCGCGCGCCCGGCTCCTCGAGGTAGCCGACCAGCGCGCCGACGGTCACCGCATCGAAACGGCGCGGGCTGCGGCTGGCGAACACGGCCGCGGCGGGGCCGCGCTGCGCCGTGTCGTTGCGCAACGCCACGTAGGAACGGAACCCGTCCGCCGCCATCGCCCGCTCCTCCTCGAAGCGGGGGTTCCCCAGCTCGTTGACGACGAGCGGGCCGCGGCGCTGGAGCACCCCGCCGAGGATGCTCTGTCCCCGGCGCACGTGCAGCGGAGCGCCGACGGTCTCGTTCATCGACGGGACCAGGAACCAGGTGTGGCGCGCGGAGCCGGGGTCCGGACACGCCAGACCGACGGCGATGTCGTCACCCACGCGGCCGGCGGCACGACGGGCCTCGGGAGTCACCCGTTTCGGGACCCGCGCCGCGGTCCCGGAAACCCCGGAGCGCTCGGTCTCGCCGACCGGGGTCTCCTGTCGCTCGTGCTCCATCCCTTCCCCGACGCGCGGCAGCTCTAGGTCGCGCACTTCTGGAGGGACGCCACGGCTGTCGTGGTCTGCCGGGACCTCTCGCTGTCGACGGGTCCGTCGCCCGCACGTCGATCGGTCGGCAGCGCGCAGCCGGGGCCTGTCCCTCCCGATTTCGCCCCGGTAGAGGCTCCGCGTAAACCGTATGTAGACGCTTATACCGACGGGCTACCGCACGTGTCAACAAGGAACATCGGTGTTTACACGGAGCACAGCGATCCACCGGCTCCGTCGCGCCGGACTGTCGATAGTTCTTATAAGAACCGTGCCGCGGCGCAGCGAGCGTCGAGCGTCGGGCGGGAACCGGACCGCGTCCGGCTCCCGCCCGTTTTGAGTGCGAGAAGCGCCAGGCGACCGCGGCCGCGGGCTTTCCGGCACCGCTGACCTTGGGAGGGACCGCGTTCCCCGGGACGCTCTCGGGCGTTACCGTCCCGCCGCCTCGTCTGCACGTGCGATACCAACCTCCGCAACCCAACGCGCGATGTTGCAGCAACTGGCGCCAGCGCAAGCAGTTGCAGCATCGGCAACGCGCGCGCGGGTCCGAGGGCGGCCCCGGCGATACCGGCGACGGCACGGGGTTTCTATGCGGCGAACGGTGCCGCAGCCCGGTCTACGGCTCTGAATACCACGCCCGCATCGCGTTTTCCTCGCACCTTACGGTTTATGACGGATTTCGCCCCGGATCCGCCCGTTCGATGCTTCGGAATGCCCGGAATACCCCGCCGACGCACCGCCGATGCGAAGCGTCACGATTCAAAGCTTGACGCTGTACCCCGAGCGCGAGTATAGAACTGTCATAACACGGTTTAACCAACGGGTTTCACCGACATGGGTCTCCGTCAACCCCCGGGCGAGAACTCGCGGCGGTGTGTGCGCCGCGCGGAGCCCGGTGCCGACCGGAGGAGGTGCCATGAACGATCGGATGCGCATGGTGCGTCCGTTGATGACGCTGATCGCGGTGTGCTGGCTCGGTCTGCCCGCTCCGGGTGCCGCGACGCTCGAGGTCAATCCCGACGGCAGCACGCCTTACCTCACGATTCAGTCCGCGATCGACGCCGCGGTCCCGGGGCAAGACGACGTGCTGGTCCGCTGCGGTGTGTATAACGAGAACATCGTCATGCAGAGCGGCGTCAGCGTGCGAGGTGAGCGGACCTCGTGTGCCGTCATCGACGGTGGCGGCGCGGGAAGTGTCGTGACGATGATCGACCTCGACAGCACGACCGTGCTCGAGGGGTTCACGATCCGCAACGGCGCGGCCGCCCTCGGCGGCGGGATCTACGTCGAGTCGGGCGAGCCGACGATCACCCGCAACGTGATTACCGACAACCTGGCCCAGGATCTGGGCGGTTTTTCGGGCTACGGGGGCGGGATCATGATTACCGCGCCCCCGATCGACGCCATCACGGCGCCGACGGTGACGCGGAACATCATCCGCAACAACGAGGCGGAGAAGTTCGGCGGCGGGATCGCCGTCGACACCGATGACGGGTCGACGATCTCCAACAACGTGGTCGCCGACAACCGGGCGACCAACGGCGGCGGCGGACTCGACACCTACCAGGCGTTTCCGGAGATCGTCAACAACTCGTTCGTCCGCAACTGCGTCCCGGACACCGGGCCGATTCCGTGCTCCCAGGGCGGAGGCGCGATCCTGATCACCAACAGCGGCGTGGTGAAGCTGAGCAACAACCTGATCGCCTGGAACGAGGCCGCCAGCGGGGCCGGCGGGGTCGACCTGGCGACGTCGGACGCGCAGTTCCGGTCCAACGACTTCTACCAGAATCTGCCCAGCAACTACGCCGCCGACGCTGCGTCGACACCGACGCGGAGCCCGGTGGGCAGCAACGGCAACATCGACCAGGATCCGCTGCTCGTCGACGAGCTGATGGTCAGCTTCGCCGGATTCCAGCCGCGCAGCGATTCCCCGCTGGTCGACGCCGGCGACGATACGCTGATTCCCCTGCCCGGCTTCGACATGAACGGCATTCCGCGGCCGGTCGACGGCGAGGGTGACGGGACGGCGGACGGCGACATCGGGGCGCGAGAGAACGAGGGGGTCACGCGGCTTCGTTTCGACAACTCGACCGACCTCGGCTGGGACCTGTCGATCGAGCCGTTTGCGGTGTTCAACGTGTACCGCGGGGACCTGGACAACCTGCGCAACACGGGCACCTACACCCAGGATCCCGGCACGGTGCCGGGTGCGGCCCGATTTTGCGGGCTGGGCACGCCGGGATTGACGGACCTCGACGTGCCGGCGACCGACCAGACGTTTTTTTACATCGCGGTGATCGACAACGTGGTGGAGGGAACCCTCGGATTCGACAGCGCAGGGGTGGAGCGGCCATTCACGGACCCCAATCGCTGTCCTTAAGTCCGAGCTTCGGCAAGCGGCCGGCTGATCGTGCCACGGCCGATCGGACACGATCCCCTGTCGAGGCGTTCGCACCGTGATGCTGCGGGGGATGATATCCGATGAACACCAGCCGTTCGCGCCGGTTGTCGCCGTGGCTCGTCATGGCCGCGGTCCTCGCTCTCGCCGCCGGGCTCTTCCCACCGGGCAATCTCGGACAAGCTCCCGGTAATCCGTCGGAGGCCGCCAAGGCGCTGTACCGCCAGATGGCGGAGGAGTACGGCCGCGACGACGGCCGGCACTCGATGCCCAACGGCTCGATGCCGTGGCTGACGCCCGAGGAAGGCCTGACCGACGAGATCGATTCTCCTGACACGGACGGCGACGGCTGGGACGACGACTCCGACAACTGTCCGGCGGTGGCGAACCCGGGACAGCAGGACGGCGACGGTGACGGCGTCGGTGACGCGTGCGACAACTGCCCGGCGCTCGCCAACACCCCGCAGGACGACCGCGACGGTGACGGCGTCGGCGACGTCTGTGACGGGGACCAGGACAACGACGGGATCCCCAACGCGGCCGATTCCTGTCCCCTGGATGCCGCGAACGACGCGGACGGCGATGGCCTGTGCGCCGACGTCGACGTTTGCCCCGACGACGCCGATCCCGGCCAGGCGGACGGCGACGGCGACGGCATCGGCGACGCCTGCGACAATTGCCCCGCGACCGCCGGCGCGGACCAGACGGATACGGACGGCGACGGCCAGGGCGACCTGTGCGACGTGGACGACGACGCCGACGGCGCCCCGGACGGGCCGCAGATCCGGTTCCTCGACGACTTCGAGGGCGGAACCAACGGCTGGTCGGCGACCGGGCTGTGGCACCTGGCCAGCAACTCGCCCTGTCCCGCGCCCGATCTCGGCTACACGTCCCCGACCACCGCCTGGTACTACGGCGAAGACGCCTCCTGCAATTACGACGTCGGCGGCGGCACAGCCGGGACGCTCACCTCGCCGGAGATTCTCGGCGTCAGCGCCAGCACCGTGCTCGAGTTCGACCTGTGGCGCCAGGTCGAGAACTTCGGCGACTCGGTCGGGTTCGACGAGTTGCGGCTCGATGTGTCCAATGACAACTTCACCAGCAACATCGTCAACTTCCTGACGCTCGACGGGACCGACGCCAACTTCTCCTGGACCACGTTCCGCTACTCGCTGGCCCAGTTCGCCGGGGGCCCGGTGCGGGTACGGTTCAGCTTCGACACGCTGGACGGGGTCCAGAACGCGTTCGTGGGCATCTTCCTCGACTCGTTGAGCGTGCACAACGAGGACAACTGCCGGACGGTGGTCAACCCCGGCCAGGCCGATGCCGACGGCGACCTGATCGGTGATGCTTGCGACAACTGCGTCAACGTGCCCAACCCGGGCCAGGGCGACTTCGACGGCGACGGCCTCGGCGACCTGTGCGACGTGCCGGGGACCGCGCGGCTGTTCCTGGTCGAGGGTGATACCGACACGATCTACGAGCTGGACCCGGTGACGGCGGCCCAGCTCAACTCGTTCGCGACGCCGGAGAACGCCTCGGGTGGCCCCGACGGGCTGGCCTACGATCCGGAAACCAACACGCTGTACTTCGTCAACGGGTTCGGCAGCAAGGACATCTGGAAGATCGACGCCGACACGGGGGCCTCGCTCGGCTCGATCACTCCCTCGACCGCCGACCGCGCCGACGGCCTGGGCTTCCTGGACGGCTTCCTGTTCATGGAAGCGTTCCAGACCGAGCAGATCCACAAGATCGACCCGGCGACGGGAACGGTGGTGCTGAGCTTCCCGACCAACCCGCCCCGGAACCTCAGCGGCGGGATGGACCGCGACATCTACGCGATGCAGAGCCTGATCACGACCCTGCACGTGGACCCCGCCGACGGCACGATCCGCTCGTCCTTCTCCAACCCCGACCGCGCCGAGGCGTTCGGCGTCGGATTCGACGGCGGAACGCTGTGGATCAACGACGACGACACCGACACGCTGTACCGGATCGAGCCCAACAGCGCCACGGTGCTCGACACGTTTTCGAACCCCACGCCCGGAGCCAGCGTTTCCGGGATCGCCGTCGGCCCCGACGACGCGGACGCCGACGGTGTGTTCGACGACCGGGACAACTGCCCCGACGACGCGAACCCCGCCCAGACCGACGGCGACGGGGACGGGCGCGGCGACGTCTGCGACCCCTGCCCGAACGACGCCGACGACGATGCCGACGGCGACGGGTTCTGCGCCGATGCCGACGTCTGCCCGGCCGTCGCCGACCCGTTCCAGTTCGACCGCGACTTCGACGGCGTGGGCGACGCCTGCGACCCCTGCCCCGACGATGCGGCCAACGACACCGACGGCGATGGCGTGTGCGACAACTACGACCTCTGCCCGGCGACCGCCGACGTCGACCAGCTCGACACCGACGGCGATGGCCTGGGAGACGCCTGCGACGTGTGTCCCGGGGACGTCGACCATACCGACTCCGACGGCGACGGTGTTCCGGATTGCGCCGACAACTGCCCGGCCGATCCGAACGCGGGTCAGTCGGACACCGACGCCGACGGAACCGGCGACGTCTGCGACGACTGCACCGACGTCGACGGCGACGGCTTCGGCGATCCCGGATTCCCCGCCAACACCTGCCCCACCGACAACTGCCCGGCGCTCAACGACGCCGACCAGACCGACAGCGACGGCGACGGCGTGGGCGACCCGTGCGACAACTGCGTGAACGACGCCAACGCCGGCCAGCAGGACACGGACGGCGACGGCACCGGTGACGCCTGCGACGCCGAGACCTGCGACGGCGTGGACAACGACGGCGACGGGCAGGTCGACGAGGGGTTCGCCGAGGGCGACGGGGACGGCGTCGCCGACTGCGTGG
>JBFKMV010000128.1:0-15012 GCA_041629655.1 Candidatus Polarisedimenticolaceae bacterium | reverse complement strand
GGTCTCTCCCGTGTGCACGCCCCAGCGTGTCGCGGACCGCGCCAGGTGGGCCACGCGGGCGCTGGCCACCATCGTCTTGGTCGGGGTGCAGCCGTAGTTGATGCACGAGCCCCCGACCCGGTCGCGCTCGACGATCACGGTCTCGAGTCCCGCATTGCCCAGCGCCCGCGCCAGCGGCTTGCCCGCCTGACCGGTTCCGATCACGATCGCGTCGCGAACTTCCGTGCCGCCGTGGTCGCTCATCGAATCACCTCGTGTCGGGGAGCCGTGCCCGTTGAGTCGGTCTCCGGATGTCGCCGATTATCCCACGCCCGGACCGCCGTGCCAGCGCTTGGGGAACATGCTGCCCAGCGAGCCCGACGTCGCGTCGAACAAGGCGATCCCGAGCCCGAACCCATGGCGCGTGACGATCACGTAGCCGGTGTCGGTGCAGCGGCCGCGTTGTGCGGAGGTCAGCGAGACCCGCCGGCGCGCCATGTACTCCCGCGACTGGCCGGGGTCGAGATCGACGACGTTCCGCGTGGCGTGGGGCGCCAGCACCAGCGTCGCCGCCGTGGACAGCTTGGGGTAGGTCAGGCGCGTCTTCATGAAGTGCAGCCCGGTTCCCTCGGCGGCCTCGAGGCGCGGGGGCGCGTGATCGCGATCGGCGATGTGCAGCCCGCTGACCCGGCGCCGGAACACCACGTAGCGCCGCCAGGTCTCCGGCGCGATCCCGAAGCGGTCCACCGCGGGCCGCCACTCGTCATCGGCCGCGGGCTCCAGACGCGGCGGCGCGGGATCGTCACGGGCCGTTCCGCCGCGCTTGTCCAGCAGGGCGACGAAGAAGCCTCCCGTATCGTTGTGCTGCGGCCACAGCCGGAGCGCGCGCCTCACGCCGGGATCGAACCGCGTGCCGTTCCAGCGGTCGACGCCGCCCCCAGTGATCAGCCCCGGCAGCTCGACGGCGACGACCCGCAGGTCGTCCGCGGCGCACTCGCGCAGGGTCGCGTCGACGACCGCCTCGTTCTCCTCGGGCGCGAAGGTGCAGGTGGAGTAGACGATCCGCCCGCCGGGACGGCAGAGCTGGACGGCCTTCCTGAGCAACGCCCGCTGCCGGCCGGCGCACTCGCGCGAGGCGGCCGGGCCGGTCGACCCGAGCCAGGCGCGCTTGCGCAACGTTCCCTCGGCCGAGCACGGGGCGTCGACGAGCACCTTGTCGAACCGCCCCGCCTCGCGCGGGTAGTTGCAGCCGTCGGCGCGCGTCACGGTGACGTTGACCAGCCCCAGCCGGTCCAGCGTGCCGCGCAGGGCGCGGATGCGGTCGGCCTGGACGTCGTTGGCCACCACCGTCCCGCGGTTGCCCAGCGCCAACGCGATCATCGCCGTCTTGCCGCCCGGGGCCGCGCACAGGTCGAGCACGCGCTCGCCCGGACGCGGATCCAGCACGGCCACCGGCAGCAGCGACGCCTCTTCCTGGCAATGGGCCAGGCCGGCCAGGTACCACCAGCGCGTACCGAGGCCGCGCTCCCGCTCGACCCGGAACGCCCCGGGACGCCAGCCCAGCGGCCGCGGCTCGAAGCCCTCGGCCCGCAGCAGCTCTTCGAGACCGCGGACCTCGACCCGCTCCCGGTTGGTCCACACGCACAGCGGCAGGGGGCGCTCCAGCGTCTCCAGGAGCGCCGGCCAGTCGTCGACCAGCGGACGGTAACGCTCGAGGCGCCGGGCCAGTGCCTGTTGTCGGTTCTCGTGCATCCGCGTCGCGGCTCCGGGCCCACCTTAACGGATCGGCGGGGCGCCATCGAGCCCCCGCGCCGCGTTCGAGCGGGTGGAGTCGTCTACGGACCTGGGAGGGGTCGACCGGTCTCGTCGCCGCTCAGGCCGGGTGCTCGGCGGGACGGGAACCGCCTCGGCGCGGGCGCCGCGGCGGCACGCGCGTGGGTCGGGAGATCTCGCGCGGGAGCGATTGCACGGCGGCCGGTTCGTCGCCTTCGTGCTCCAGCGCGGCCGCGAGCTCCGACGCCACCCGGTTCCACGCGGCCGATCCGGCGAGCCCTCCGTCCCCGGTCGCCTCGAAGCGTCGCGGACGGTCGCGGTAGACGACCCGCAGCGCGCCGACCAGCGCCAGCGCGGCCTCGTCGCGCGAGCGGTAGAAGCCGTGGTGCCGGTGGGGCCCGAGCGCCGGGGGACCGACATAGAACCAGCGTCCCTCGTCGTGAGACCGGTTGCGCTCGGCCATCAGCCAGCCCAGCTCGCGGCCGTCGAACCAGATTCGGAACCACGGCGCCGCCAGGCTGGCGCTGGTGAAGTCGAGCCGCTGCAGCGAGCCGCGGTCACGGCCCCAGCCGCTCTCGAACCGGCGCAGCTTGCCCTCGCGCATCAGCGCATCCAGCAGCGCGATCGCCGCGGTGTCGCGCGAGGGGAGCCGGCCCAGGCTGTCCGGGAAGCCGGGGGCGAACCGGCGCGGGTCGGAGACGTAGTAGAACTGGTGCCGCGGGTTGAACTCGTGGTAGACGCGGATGCAGCCACGCAGCAGGGAGCGTTCCCGGGCCATCGGATCGACGCCGATCTCGCCGACGTACTCGCCGTCCAGGAACACCAGGTGGCACTCGCCGGCCGTCGCGAATTCCAGCTGGCCGTGAAAGAAGCGGTCGATCCGCGCTCCCTTCCAGGCGGCCTTGCGGGCCAGCTCGATCGTCTCGCCCAAGGTCAGGTCGGCCGTCGAGGGCCGGGTATCTTCGCGGATTCCGCCGTCCATGGTTCGATGCATGCTCCTCTCCCTGCTCTCGAAGCTACGGAGAGGTCATGTCGGATCAAGACCCAAAATCGTTACGGCGCCGCGGAATGGCGGCGAGAGGGCCGACAACCCCGATGCCCGCTCAGCCGCGCTGCCGGAGCAGCGGCTCGAACGACAGGTATTTCATGCCGAAGAACGCGACAGCCTGGCTGAGCAGCAGCACCACGGCGTTGATCGCGGGGCGTTCCAGCGGCGAGAACGGATAACGGTCCGGCCCGCCGAACTTGTACCACTCGATCACCACCCAGTGCAGCGTGACCAGCGTGGTCAGCGCCAGTCGCGCGCCGGCGGGCCGGAAATCGATCCGGCGATGGGCGGCGTCGTAGCCCGGCGGCAGGTTCCGCGAATGCAGGTGATTCAGCAGCCGGAACAGGAAGTACTGGCCGGCGACCACCGAAGGAGTGGCGAGGATCTTGAAGAATCGAACGCTCGCCGCGCTGTCGGGACGGTAGGCCAAAAAGCCCAGCGCGGACTCCTGGAGCCATCCGGCCAGCCCGGAGCCCCGCGAATACGACAGCAGGCGCACCACCGCCACCAGCACCAGCGCACCGGCGACGACGACCGAGACCAGCGCCGGCCGGTGGAAGCGGCTCACGACATTCCCGAACGGCGGCGAGCCTCGAGGCCCGGCTCCAGCAGGTCGATCCGCTGGTCGGTGCCGTCAACCCAGATCTCCAGGCGGTCGAACTCCCAGCTGTCCTGCGGCTTGCGTCCACGGATGCGGAACGAGCCCTCGCCGCGCGGCCCGTGGATCCGGGTGTCGACCTCGACGCGCGGGACGCCGCCGTCGGTACTGAAGTTGAAGCTGCCCTGCCAGCCCAGCTCCAGCGGCTCGCCCAGCGCCTCGACGACGGCCGGGTTGGCGTGGGCCCGCGCCAGCGCCGCCTCGATCGCGTCGTGCGAGCGGACGGTCCAGACGAACCACCCCACACCCGCGCTACACAGGCCGAGCGGAACCAGCAGCAGCAGCAGGCAACCGCAGCCCAGCGCCCAGAACCAGTTGCGACTCCACCAGCTTCGCTCCTCGCGCCCGTAGCTCATCCGCGTTCCTCCCGGGTGGACGGCCGTCCGGCGGGTTGCGAAGATACGATACTCCGGAAAGGGCACCGATGATCGACTTCGAGCGTCTCGACGGTCCGTACGGGATCCCCGTCTACTTCCAGCGCATGCCGGCGGTGGTCGAGAGCGTCAGCCTGCGCTGGTTGATGTTCACGGGCAGCGCCGACGACGGCACGGTGGGCGCGCCCGGGATCTACCACTGGTTCGAGCACCTGCCGTCGCGCGGCACCGAGCGCTATCCCGGGGGTTACCGGGATACCGAGATGCGTCTGGCCGCGGAAGGCGGCGAGGCAGACGCCCACACCACGCCGACGCACACCTCGTATCACGCGCATGTGCTGCGCGACCGCTGGCGCGAGGCGTTGGACATCCTGACCGACATGATCGCCCGGCCGCTGCTGCGCGAGGAGGACGTGTTGGCCGAGCGCAAGATCATCCTCGAAGAGCTGCAGGAGTGGCGCTCCACCGCCGGGGACCGTGCCGAGTACGAGCTGCCGGGCATCCTGTGGCCGGGACACCCGCTGGGGCACCATCCGCTGGGGACCGCGAAGACGATCCGCTCGATGCAGGCCGGACGGTTGCGTGAGGCGTTCGATCGCGGCTACGCGCGCTCCCGGGCCGTACTGATCGTCGCCGGCAATCTCGACCGGCGGGCGCTGCTCGACGCCGTGGCCGGGCAGGCCGCGCGGCTGCCCGCATTGCCGCTGGGGGAGCGGCGCGCGCCGGTGCGCTACGGCCCGCTTCCGTCGTGGCGCGCGGGGGAACGCACCGAGCGCCGGACCCGCTTCGAGTCCTCGGTGGTCTACGCGTTGTTCCCGACTACCGAGCAGGCGGCGCAGGCTCCATATCCGTGGCTGCTGCTGAGCGAGCTGTGCGACGCCGGAGGGCTCGGCTCGCCGCTGCAGCGCCTGCTGCGGGAGCGCCGCAACCTGGTCTACGGCGCGCGCATCGATTCCGAGATCTACGGCGAGGGCGGGTTCTGGGGCTTCTCGGCCGAGACCGGCGCCGATAACGTGGAGGCGGTGGTGCAGGCGTTCCAGGAGCTGCTGCGCGACCCCGAGCTGCGCTCGAGCGAGTGGTACGACTACGTCCTGCGCGGGATCGCGGCCGAGCCGCGGATGCGCGGCCTCGACCCGGACGCGTTCACCGCGGAGGCCGAGGACCGCTTGGCGCTGCTGGGACGCGTCCTGGGCGATGCCGAGTATTTCCGGCGCATGACCGGCGTGCCGCACGGCGAGATGCTGTCGTTGCTGGACCGGCTGAGCCGCAGGTCGGCGCGCGTGATCGTGTTCGCGGGGCGGCCCTGAGCTCAGGACGGGGGGCCGTCCTCGAGCGCACGCCGGACCTTGTCGAACAGATCCCCGGGCCGGTACGGCTTCTGGATGAAATCCGCCAGACCGCGCCGGCCCAGCCGCTCCGCGACGTCATGCTCGCCGTAGCCGCTGGACAGGATCGTCTTGACGCCGGGGCGCAGCTCGGCGAGCCGACGGAACGTCTCCTCACCACCCATGCGGGGCATCGTGAGGTCGAGCAGCACCAGGTCGACCTCGTCGGCCCGTTCCCGGAACACCTCCAGCGCCTCGATCCCGTCCCGTGCCGTCAGCACGCTGAACCCGCGGCTCTCCAGCATCCGGCGGGTGACGTCGCGGACCTGCTCCTCGTCGTCCACCACCAGCACCAGTCCGTCGCCGAGCCAGCGCGCCGCCTCGTCCCCGCGCGAGGGCTTCGCGTCCGGCCGGATCTCGGAAGCCGGGAACAGCACCCGGAACGTCGTCCCGCGCCCCGGCTCCGAATCGATGGACAGCGCGCCGTGGTGCCCGCGGACGATCCCCAGCACCGCCGCCAGCCCCAGTCCACGCCCGGTGAACTTCGTCGTGAAGAACGGGTCGAAGATCTTGGCGCGGGTTTCCGCGTCCATCCCGCACCCGCTGTCGGTCACCTCGATGTAGACGTAGCGGCCGGCCGGCAGGCCGTCGTCGACGTAGGTCCGGGACAGGTACTCCCGGTCCGCGTCGACGACCCCGGTGCCGACCCGGATCAAGCCGGTGCGTTCTCCGATCGCCTCGGAGGCGTTGGTGATCAGGTTCATCACGATCTGCCGCAACTGGCCCGCGTCGGCTTCCACGGCGGGCAGGTCCCCGGCCAGACCGTACTGGATCGTGACCTGCTTCGAGATCGACACCTCGAGCAGGTGGCTGATCTCCTTGACCAGCAGCGAGGCATCGAGCGGCTGGATCACGAACTTGCCCCGCCCGGAGTAGGCCAGCATCTGCTTGGTCAACGTTGCCGCGCGCTCGGCGGCCGTCGAGACCTGGCGCAGGTACGCGCGCGCCGGATCCGCGGGCGCCAGCTTGCTCAGCGCCATCTCGGCGTTGGCCAGGATCGCCATCAGGAAGTTGTTGAAGTCGTGCGCGATTCCCCCGGCCAGCACCCCGAGGCTCTCGAGCTTCTGGGCATGCTGCATCTGGGCCTCGAGCTCGCGGCGCGCTTGCTCGGCCTGCTTGCGGCGGATCGCCTCGGCCAGCACGTTGGCCACGGACTGCAGGAAGTTGACGTCGTGCTCGGTGAATTCCCGGCGGTCGCGCGTGTGGACGGCCAGCAGCCCGAACGGTCGCCCGCGACCGTGGATCAGCACGCTGACCCCGCTCGTCACCCCGTGGTCGCGCAACAGCGCCGGCCCGCTGAACCGGCTCTCGGCGGCCAGATCCTCGACGATCACCGGCTTGGAGGAGCTCAGGGTGAATCCGGCCTGGGAGCCCGCCCCGCCGGGCACGGTGGCGCTGCCGACGAGGCCCGGCTTCCAGCCCAGCCCCGCCACGAGCCGGAAATCGACGCCACCGGGCATCGATTCCAGCACCTTGACGTAGTCGACTTCCAGCGTGCGATCGACCACCTCCACCGCCTCGGCCAGCAGGGCGTCGACGTCCTCGGAAGCGAGCGCGCGTTGCCCGAGTTCGGCCACCGCGGCCTGCTGTCGCGCCCTGGCGCGCAATTCCTGCTCGTCGCGCTTGCGCGCCTCGATGTTGCGCGCGAACGCGCAAACGTACTCCGTACCCCCATGGACCTGGTAGTGCGTGCTGATCTCGACCCGGAAGATCGAGCCGTCCTTCGCGCGATGCCGCGACTCCACGACCCGCTGCCCGGCCTGCTTGATGCTCTCCCAGTGCCGATCCCAGCCGGATCGGGAATAGTCCGGATCGATCTCGCGGATCGTCATCGATTCCAGCTCCTGGCGCGTGTAGCCGAGCGCGCTGCAGGCCGCCTCGTTGGCGTAGGAGATCCTCGCCTCGCGATCGATCCAGAAGATCGAGTCCGCCGCGCGGTCGACCGAGAACTGGGTCAGCTGCAGGTTCAGCTCGTGCAGCTTGCGCTCGGTGATGTCCTCGGCGATTCCGGTGTAGACGAGCTTCCCGTCCGACGACGGATCGACCGGGAAACCGCGGTCCCAGATCCAGCGGATGCTGCCGTCGGGTCGGACGATCCGGTACTCGACGCTGGTGTTGGTCCGCTGGAGCTGCTGCTCCAGCGCCAGGGCGGCACTCTCGCGATCCTCGGGATGGATCGCTTCCAGCCACGACCGCGGATCGTCGTAGAGCTCGTTGACCGTGCGCCCCCAGACCTGCTCGTAGGCCGGGCTGATGTAGAGGATCTGCTTGCCGGGCTCGGCAATCCAGAACACCTCGCGGATGTTGGTGGCGAGCTGGCGGAAACGCCACTCGCTCTGCCGGAGCGTCTCCTCGGCCCGCAGGCGTTCGGCGATCTGGGCGTGCAACGAGGCGTTGGCCTCGGCCAGCTCGCTGGTGCGGTGGCGCACGCGCTCCTCGAGCGAGGCCTCGACCCGCTTGCGGTCGGTGATGTCGCGGACGACCACGAGCACCTCGTCGGAGCCCGACGGCGCGATGCGCGCCTCGTAGTCGCGGAGCGCCTCGTCGAGGCGGGACAGCCGATACTCCATGATCTCGAGGCTGCGGCGCTCGAGCGCCTTTTGCACCCGTCGCAGGCAGCGCTCGGCCACGTCGGTCGGAAGCACGTCGCCGAGCTTCTTTCCGACGAACCGCTCCGCCTCGACGTGCAGCTCGGTCGGGTCGGGCGCGCGGTAATCGAGGAGCACGCCGTCGCGGCGGATCACGAACATCAGGTCCGGCAGCGCGTCCAGCATCGCCTGCCGGCGTGCCGGATTGCGAGCCAGGCTGACGGACAACGGGCCCGTGGGGTCGGGTCCGGGCGTGCCGTCGTCTTTCATCTCCGAACCGCTCCGTCTCTCCCCGGCTCCATCCTACACGATTGTCGTCGATCCGCGGGCCCGATTCGCCCGGCCTTGACACGTTGCGGGGGGGTCTGCTGAGATGGCCGGCAACGTCCGGTGCGGAGTGCGACACGCTGCCACGTCGCCGGTGCGGTCCCGGAGGTGCGGATGAAGGTCGCTCTGCTGAAGCCGCCGATCGGCGGGATCCTGGGCCTGGAGATGCTGACGTTCGTCGAGCCGCTGGGGCTGGAGTGCGTCGCGGGCGCGCTGGAGCCGCTCGGCCACGAGTGCAAGATCCTCGACCTGCGGATCGACGGCGAGGACGCGGGCGTGACCCGCTGCGCCGCGTTCGGGCCGCGGGTCGTGGGGCTCCAGTGCAACTTCACCACCGAGCGCTTCCGCCTGATGCGGTTGGTGCGGCGGCTGAAACGCGAGATGCCGGGAGTGTTCGTGCTGGTCGGCGGGCACGACGCCGCGCGCGACCCGGGGTGGTTCCGCGATCCCGCGATCGACGCGGTCGCCATCGGCGACGGCGAGGACATCGCCCCGGCGCTGATCGAGGCGCTCGAGCACGACCGCGACCTGTCGCAGGTGCCCGGCTTCATGCTCAACCTTCCCGAAGGCCCGAAATTCACCGGCCACGCCCCGTCGCGCGGCGAGCTGGACGACCTGCCGCTGCCGGCGCGGCACCTGATCGCCGAGTACTCGGACCACTACTACATCAACTTCCGCAAGCCGCTGTCGCTGCTGGAGACCGCTCGCGGCTGTCCGTACCGCTGCAATTTCTGCTCGGTCTGGAAGTTCCACGAGGGCTCGTTCCGCACCAAGACTCCCGAGAAGGTGATCGAGGAGCTGCGGACGATCGACGCCCCCAACGTGTTCATCACCGACGACATCTTCTGGCTCAACATCAAGCGCGGCAGGGCGATGGCCGAGCAGCTCAAGGCCTCGGGGATCCGCAAGTACTTCACGGTGCAGACCCGCACCGACCTGATCTGCCGCCACCCCGAGCTGGTCGAGATGTGGCGCGACTGCGGCCACCTGGCGATCTTTCTCGGCGTCGAGAAGATCGACGACGCCGGGCTCAAGTCGGTCAACAAGGGCAACAAGGCCGACAACAACGTGCGCGCGATCCAGATCCTGAAGGACCTCGGCGTCGGCTTCACCTGCAACTTCATCGTCGACCCCGACTGGGACCGCGACGACTTCGCGCGGCTGCGCGAGTGGATCGACGTGCACGGCGCCTACAACAGCGGTTTCTCGATCCTGACCCCGCTGCCCGGCACCGACCTGTGGGACCACGTCAAGGCCGACGTCAACACCGAGGACTGGGAGTTGTTCGACATCGTGCACACGGTGCTGCCGACCAAGCTGCCGATCGAGGAGTTCTACGCCGAGTACTCGCGGCTGTGGAACTGGACGCTCCAGGTGCGCTACCGCCACCGCGGCAAGCTGACCACCTACATGAAGTGGCTCGCCGCGCTGGCGACGCGGCAGGTCACCGTCAGCGCCGTGCGCAAGGGCATGAACATCGCCAAGGTGTTCAGCAGCCCCGAGACGTTCCTGGAAGGCCACCGCGAAAGTGCGGCGCGGCCGCCCGCGCCGTCCGCGTGACGCAGGCCCCCGACGGGATGCCGGCAGCGGTGTAGCGCGGGCGTCGGCGCCGGACGGCGCAGGCATCACACCGTGACACGGGCAGCGTGGAGCGGGTATCCTTGGGTCCGGCTCCCTGCCAGGTCACGGGTCTGCCGGCGCTCGACGACGGACGGAGACCGCTCGTTTGGAAGGCACAACCCTCAAGCACTACCAGGTGGAGGGCACCCTCGGCCGGGGCGGGATGGGCGTCGTGTATCGCGCGCTGGATACCAGGCTCCAGCGGCGCGTCGCGCTCAAGGTGCTTCCCGAGGAATTCACGGCTGACGCCGAGCGCCGCGGCCGGTTTCTGCAGGAGGCGCGGGCCGCGGGAGCGATCACGCATCCCACGATCGCCCAGATCTACGACGTCGATGAGGTCGACGGCGTGACATTCATCGCGATGGAGCTGGTCGAAGGACGCACCGTGGCCGATCTCGTGGCCGCCGGCGAGCTAGACGTGCTCGGCGCGGTCGAGATCGCGACCCAGGTCGCCCAGGGGCTGGCCAAGGCTCACGGGGCCGGCATCGTGCACCGCGACATCAAGTCCGAGAACGTCATGGTCACCCCGGACGGGCACGCCAAGATCCTCGACTTCGGCCTGGCCAAGCTGCTGGAACCACCGGGCGGCGCGGGGCAGGACCCCGCGGAGCTGGAGACCGTCGCCAAGACCAAGGCCGGGATGGTGCTGGGAACCGTGGCCTACATGAGCCCCGAGCAGGCCCGTGGCCAGCCGGTCGATCATCGCAGCGACCTGTTCTCGCTGGGGGTCGTGCTGTACCACATGGCCTCCGGCACGCTCCCGTTCCGCGGCGGCTCGCCGATCGACACGCTGCACGCGATCGCGTACGAGGAGACGCGCCCGGTGACGCAGATCCGGGCCAACCTGCCACCGAGCCTGCAGCGGGTGATCACACGCTGCCTGCGCAAGCGCGCCGCCGACCGCTACGCCGACGCCGGCCAGCTCGCCGAGGCGCTGAAGACGGTGCGTGACGAGATCGAGAGCGGGATCTCGCAGAAGATCCCGCTTGCCGAGCGCATCCGCGACGGGCTCCGATCGATCCAGGACTTCACGCCGCGCCAGTGGGGCTGGACCGTGATCGCCGGTGCGGCGGCCGTCGCGTTTTTCTACTTCCTGCTGTCCCGCTGGGACCTGCCCGCCTTGATCCTGCTGGCGTTCGCGGGGCTGATGGTCCACCGCCGGATCAAGAACCGCCCGCGGCGGATGATCAACCGTTTCACCGCCAAGATCCGCAAGCTGCCCGAGGTGCGGGCGATCGTCCGCCGCGACCAGGAGATCACGGTCGTCGTGGACCGGGCGGTTGCCCGAACCTATGTGCGGATCAACGCCGTGCTCGACAAGCTCAACGAGAAGCAGTTCTTCGGCGACCCGTTCACCGCGACCGTGCGCGATGACGTTTCCGAGAAAGAGCTGCGCTCGCTGCTACGGAGTCCGGGCGTGCTGCACGTGCGTGAGGATGCGCTGGGTCGCGACGCCTGAGCGGCCGCAGCCGTTTTGCCGCTCAGCCCCTTCCCGTTCGCCCGGCATCCCAGCGCAAGCTCAGGGTGCGACCCGCGCCCGCCACCACACCGCACCCGAAGCGGGCGCACTCGCGATCGAGGGTGCGGCGCAGCCAGCCGGCGTCGTCCGGCGCGGCGCGCCGCAGGCGGAAGCGCCGGATCTGCATCGGCACCATCGCGAGCGAGAGCAGCCGGCCGTCCCGGCGGTCGAGCCGGGGCAGGTACATCAGGCTCAGGTCGTCGCGGTACTCCGCGTAGCCCTCGATGCCCTCGTAGTCGTTGATCAAGTCGCCCGCGCCGTAGAGGATCAGGCGCTCGTGGTAAACCTCCAGCCCTTTCGGGTGATGCGACGAGTGGCCGTGGACGACGTCGATGCCGGCCTCGTCGATCATCCGATGCGCGAAGCGGCGGTGCGCGTCGGGCACGCGGTAGCCCCAGTTGCCGCCCCAGTGGATCGACGCGACCGCCACATCGCCGGGCCGCTTGACGGCTCGCACCCGCGCCGCCAGCCCTGCGACGCTCGCATCCGAGAAATCCTCGAGCACGCTCACGCCGGGGCGTCCGGCCCCGGCGGCCCAGGAGGACGGGATGCCGCTGCTGGCGTGCCCGAGCGCGAACACCAGCACCCGGGCGTCGCCGCCGGCGCGCAGCACGGCCGGAGCGTCGGCCCGCTCGCGGTCGCGCCCGGCGCCGGCCGTCGCGATGCCGGCGCGCTGGAGCGTCTCGAGCGTCTCCACGAGACCCGGGCGGCCCCAGTCGAGCACGTGGTTGTTGGCCAGCACGCAGCAATCGATTCGCGCGGCGGTCAGGCAGGGGACGTTCCCGGGATGCATCCGGTAGTGGATGCCCTTGTCCGGCCACGACGCTTCGCTCGTGGTGACCGCGGTCTCGAGGTTGATGATCCGCGCCTCCGGGGCCTCGCGCTCCAGGACGTCCAGCGCGTCGCCCCACACGTAGTCGAAACCGACCGGGCGCTCGATCCTCCCGTTAAGACGCTCGGCCAGCGCGACGTACTGCAGCGCCGACCGGACCCAGCGCTCGTGAAGCCGCGGCGCCACGGGATGGGGCAGCACCTGGTCGATCCCCCTCCCCGTCATCACGTCGCCGCACAGGAACACCCGGATCGGACCGCTCACCTCGCTGCCTCGGCCGGGCCTCGGCCGGGCCGCTCCCCCGGCGAGCAGCCCGAAGGCCGCCGACCCCGCGAACCTCAAAAACGAGCGTCTCTTCACGGTCCTGCGCCACCTACTCTAGCCGCGGCCCGACGTGATTGTCACGCTGTGGGTCCGTTATCGCGCGACGGCCCGCGTTCGAGAGGCGCTTCGAGCGGGTATCATGGGTCCCAACGATCCGACGGCCCTGCCGCAGCACGGGAGGCAGCCATGGAAGAGCGATCCGTCAACGCCTCGACGTTGCCCTGGGAGGCGTCGCGGGACCATCCCCAGGGTCTCCGACGCAAGGTCCTGCGCCTCGGCGCCGACGGCAAGCCCCGCGTCGCCCTGATCAAGCTCGAGCCGGGCTTCGAGATGCAGGCCCACAGCCACGACCTGGCCGAGAACCACTTCGTGCTCGAGGGGATGTACGAGTCCCACGGCAAGGAGTACCCCAAGGGCTCCTACCGCTACATCCCGCGCAACGCGAGCCACGGGCCGGCCCGCTCGCGCGCCGGGGCCGTGATCCTGGTCACCTGGGAGGTCTGAGCATGGCACTGTCGGTGGGGATCGCCGGGCTGCCCAACGTCGGCAAGTCGACGCTGCTGAACGCGCTGACCCACGCGCACGCGGAGATGTCGAACTACCCGTTTTGCACGATCGAGAAGAACGTCGGCGTCACCGCGGTGCCCGACCGCGATCTCGACAAGCTCGCCGAGATCCTGTCTCCGACGGAGACCGTCCCGACCACGATCCAGTTCGTGGACATCGCCGGGCTGGTCAAGGGCGCCAGCAAGGGCGAAGGGCTGGGCAACAAGTTCCTCGGCCACATCCGCGAGGTCGACGCGATCCTGCACGTGGTGCGCTGTTTCGAGGACGAGAACGTGGCCCACACGCCGGGGCCGCCGGACCCGGTGCGCGACGTGGAGATCGTCGAGACCGAGTTCATGCTGGCGGACCTCGAGACCGCCGAGCGCGGGCTGGACCGGTGGAAGAAGACCGCCCGCACCGGCACCAACGCCGCGACGGAACAGCAGGCCGCGTTCCAGAAGGCCGTCGAGGCGCTGGGGCAGGGGACGCCGATCCGCGAGCTCACGCTGACCGAGGAGGAGCGCGGCATCCTGGCCGAGGCGCGATTCCTGACCGCCAAGCCGTGCCTGTACCTGGCCAACACCGGCGAGGACGACCCGGAGGGCGAGGGCCAGCTCGCCCGTGCGCTGCGCGAGGCGCGCGGGGCCGAGCGCGTGCTGCCGGTCCCGGTGGAGATCGAGGAGGAGATCGCCGAGCTGCCGCCGGAGGAGCAGGGCGAGTTCCTGCGCGGGATGGGTCTCGGCAAGACCGCGCTCGATCTCGTGGTCACCGGCTGTTACCGGCTGCTCGACCTGATCACGTTCTACACCATCGCCAACGACAAGCTCAGCGCGTGGCAGCTGCGCCGGGGCGGGACCGCCGCCGAGGCGGCGGGGAAGATCCACTCCGACATGGAGCGCGGGTTCATCCGCGCCGAGGTGATGGGGCTCGGGGACCTGTACGAGCACAAGAGCCGCCAGGCGCTCCACGACCAGGGGCTGATCCACACCGTCGGCCGGGACCACGTCGTCGCCGACAAGGACGTGCTCCACATCCACTTCAAGGCCTGAGCCGGCCGTCCAGAAATCGGCCCGCTCCCCGTCGATCTTGGGGTAGACTACGCCCCTTTTCCGCCACGGGGGACGGGCATGGGCGAATCCAAGCAAGCGCAGGGCAGTCCGGAACAGCAACCGACCGGGTGGGTCTACCGCGCCCTGGCCTGGGTCGAGCGGGTCGGCAACAAGCTGCCCGATCCGGCGATGCTGTTCGTGATCGCGCTGGTGATCGTGTGGGTCGTCTCGTGGCTGCTGGCGGGTCACGAGTTCTCGGTGCCGGCCAAGGACGGCGCGCGGACGCTGGCCGTGCAGAACCAGCTCACCGGCTCGGCGCTGGCCTCGTTCCTGTCCAGCATGGTGACGACCTTCACCGGCTTCGCCCCGCTGGGCGTGGTGCTGGTGGCGCTGCTGGGCGTGGGCGTGGCCGAGCACGCCGGCTTCATCAACGCGTCGCTCAAGGGGCTGATCGGGTTCACGCCCAAGTCGCTGCTGTCGCCGATGCTGCTGCTGGTCGCGATCGTCAGCCACACCGCGGCGGACGCGGGTTACGTGCTGGTGATCCCACTCGGTGGGGTGATCTTCTACGCCGCGGGCCGGCACCCGCTGGCCGGCATCGCGTGCGCCTTCGCCGGGGTCTCGGGCGGCTTCAGCGCCAACTTCATCCCCTCCGGCATCGACCCGCTGCTCCAGGGCTTCACCCAGTCCGCGGCCCAGATCCTCGACCCGGCGCGCGAGGTCAACCCGCTGTGCAACTGGCTGTTCACCAGCATCTCCAGCGTGCTGGTGATCGCGGTCGGCTGGTACGTCACCGACCGGATCATCGAGCCGCGCCTCAAGGGGACCGCGCTCGACGGCGAAGAGCAGGAAATGGTCGAGATGCACGAGCTGAAACCTGAGGAGAAGCGCGGGCTGTGGGCCGCGCTGGCCTCGATGGCGGTCGGCATCGCGCTGCTGGTGCTGTGGGTCTGGCCGGCCGACTCGCCGCTGCGCTCGCCGGACGGCGAG
>JBFKMV010000127.1:0-15038 GCA_041629655.1 Candidatus Polarisedimenticolaceae bacterium | reverse complement strand
TGCAACCCGGCGACCCTGGACGTGTTCGACGGCGACGGTGACGGCCGGGCCTGCAACGCCGATTGCGATGATTCGGACGCGGCGAGCTTCCCGGGCGCCGCCGAGGTCTGCGACGGCAACGACAACGACTGCGACACCGTGCTGCCCGACGACGAGACCGACGGCGACGGTGACGGTTTCGTGGCCTGCGCGGGCTGGGCGGACACCCAGGGCGACGATCCGGGCGTGCTGGGCGGAGACGATTGCGACCCGGCCGACGTCGACACCTTCCCCGGCGCGGCGCCGGAGGAGGCGTTCGCCGGCGCGTGCATGCGTGACAAGGACGGCGACGACTACGGCGATCAGGCGCCCCCGGTGCCGGGGGTGGTGGCCGGGACCGATTGCGACGACGCGTCGGCGGCGACGTTCCCCGGGGCGGCCGAGATCGAGGCTCCGCTGAACTGCATGAAGGACGCCGACGACGACGGCTGGGGCGACAGCGCGGTGGCGCTGCCGGTGGTCGAGGGCACGGACTGCAACGACGCCGACCCGGACACCTACCCCGGCGCGCCCGAGGTCTGCGACGACGGCGTGGACAACGACTGTGACGGGTCCGACCCGCCGTGCACGGGCGACCTCCCGGCGCGGCCGGAGTCCCGGCGCTGGATCGGCGACGACGCGGGCGGGCTGCGGCTGGAACCGCGGACTTCGCCGCGCACGTCGTCGCCGCCGGAAGCGATCGCGGTGACCGTCGAGCCGGACGGGGAGCTGGCGTGGAGCCCGGCCGCGCTGCCGGACGGACGGTTCCACGTCTACCGCGGCGACCTGGCGACGCTCCGCGCGACGGGGGACTACACCCAGGCCGCCGACGCGGTCCGCGGCTCGGCGCGGTTCTGTGACGTGGCGGCGTCTCCGCTCGGCGATCCGTTCGTGCCGGCGCCCGGCCGGGCGGTGTTCTACCTGGTCACGGCGGCGACGGAGTCCGGCGAGACGGGGGGCGGGTCCGATTCGCGCGGGGTGCCGCGCTCGTTGCGCGGCGGCTGCTCGGCCGTCGGGACCTCCCCGCCCGCGGAGGCGCCACGACCGGCGCGGCCCTCCGCAGGGCCCCGGATCCGGAGCCGGCGTTGACCGCCGGGCGGCGGCGGTCGGCGGCGGCGGCGCTGCTCGCCGTGACGGTGCTCGCCCCGTTCGCGCTGGCCCCGGCGCGCGCCGGCGAGGCGGGGGATTATGCCTACCTGTTCGTCCAGGGTCGGATCACCGATGCCTCGGGGAGCGCGGCGGTGGCCGGGGCGCGGGTGCGCCTGACCGCCGAGGCCGGGACGTTCGAGCAGGTCACGGACCGGCGCGGGGTGTTCGTGTTCGACCGGCTACCGGTGGCGACCTACGAGGTCGCGGTCACGGGCGCCGACGGCAAGCCGGTGCGCGGCGCGCGCCAGGCGATCCGCTTCGATCCCGAACGCGCGCGCATCGAGGTCGACAGCCGCGAGGGGCAGCGCAGCCGGATCCTCGTCGAGACCGACGGCGACGACGTCGAGATCGTCGTGCAGCGCCCTTCGACCCACTGGAAGAAGCTGTGGAAGGAGCTGGCGGTGTTCGTGGGTGTGGCGGGGCTGTTCGCGCTGTGAGCTAGGGCCCCGACACCGGGAACCGCACCGAGCACTTGGTGCCCGCGGGCAGGCGGTGGTCGGGGTTCGGCACCTCGAGCCGCACCCCGATCGTGCCGCTCGCCGCATCCACGACCGGGTCGACGACGGTGACCGTGGCCGTGCGGCGGACACCGATCGGCGATTCCCACTGGACCGTCCCCTGCATGCCGACCTGGATCCGTCCGTGGTAGCGCACCGGGACCGACACCTCGACCCGCAGCGGATCGATCTGGGCCAGGTCCAGGATCGGGCGGTCCTGCACGAACTCCCCGGGCGAGAAGTGACGCTCGACCACGACCCCGGCGATCGGGCTCTTGATCGTCCGCAGTCCCAGCCGCGCCTCGCTCTCGGCAAGCTCGAGCTTCATCACGTGGGCCTCGGTCTCCAGCTCGTCCTTCTCGTGGATCGAGATCATCTGCTTGCGGTACATCTCCTCGTTGCGCCGCGCCTTGCGCTCGGCGAAATCGAGCTTGGCCCGCACCAGGTCGAGGTGCGCCCGCTCGACGTCGGACTTCAGCGTCGCGACCACCTGGTCCTTCTCGACGGTGTCGCCGCGATCCACCGGAACCTGATCCAGGATCCCGGGCACGCCGCTACTGAGGCTGACCGAGGCGTAGGGCTCGACCAGGCACTCGAACTGCTCGGCGTGCGCCGCCGGCGCCGCGGCCAGCAACAGCACGCCGGCCAGCCGGAGCAACGCCGCTCGGCGCCGGTCACTGCAGGTAGGCGTTGATCTGCCGCAGGTCATCGACGTCCAGTATCCCGGTTGCCTGCTTGAGTTTCAAGCTGCTCAGGACGTAGGCGTAGCGCGCCCGCGTCAGGTCGCGGCGCGCCCGGAACAGCTCGCGCCGCGCGTCCAGCACGTCCAGCCCCGTGTTGAGGCCCGAGCGCAGCCCCTGCTCCTTGCGCGACAGGGCGGCCTCGTGGGAGAAGACCGATTGCTGAAGCGCCCCCACCCGGACGATCCCGCTGCGGACCCCCTGGAACGCCGCCCGCGTCGCCCGCTCGGTGCGGCGCTTCTCGCGCTCCAGCTCCTCGATCGCGATCCGCTGGCGCAGCAGCGCGGTGCGGGTGCTGGCCGAGGCGCGCCCCCCGTCGTAGAGCGGGATGCCGAGCCGCAGCGCGATCTCGGTCGTCGCGATCTCGGTCCCGCCGGGGTCGCCGAAGGTGGTCCCTCCGCTGTCGCGGTTGGCGAACGACGTGACCAGGTCCAGCCGCGGCAGGCGCGCCGCGCGCTGGCCGCGCAGCTCCTGGCGCGCCACCTCGATCACCGCCTCGCGGGCCTTGATCGAGGGGTTCTGGAACAGCGCCGTCTCGACCCACGACTCCACGTCGGGACGATCGGGCTCGACCAGCGGGAAGGTCTCGCTGAGCGTCTTGACGTCCGCCGGCGGGAGGCCGACGATCTCGGCCAGCGCCTGCCGCGCGTCCTCCAGCTGGTCGCGGGCGTCCGTCTCGGTGGCCTGTGCGACCGCGAAGCGGGCCCGCGCCTCGTGGACGTCGGTCAGCGTGGCCAGGCCGGAGCCCAGTCGCTGCTCCGTTTCCTGAAGCAGGCGCCGCAACGCCATCCGCTCGGCGCTGGCGCGGTCGACCTCGTCGAGAGCGGCCAGGTACTCGAAGTGCGCTTCGGCGATCCGAACGATCAGGTCCTGCTCGGCCGCGATCAGCGTCGCCTCGGCCTGCCGCTCGCGGGCGCGCGCCTGGGGCAGCCGGGCCAGCGCCTCGAGCCGGTACACCGGCTGGGTCAGCGAGATCGCGAAGGTGTCGCTGACGAAGTCGGTCTGGCCCTCCGTGAACAGGAAGCTGTCGCTGCTCCGGATGTCCTGGTAGCTCTTGGTCGCCTCGACGGTGGCGTTGACCACCGGCAGCAGCTGCGACCGGGACTCGCGCACGCCCTGGGCGGCGATCTGCCGCTCCAGCGCCGCCGCGCGAAACGCCGGGTCCAGCTCGCGGGCCCGCGTGTACAGATCCAGCAGGTCGGCGGCCGTCGTCTCGTCGCCGGCCAGCGCGCCGCCGGCCGGCGCCGGGAACAGCAGCACGAGCGCGGCGGCCAGGAGCGGGCGCCGCAAGTCAACCCTCAGCATCGTTCCACCCCCTGGGGCAGTTTCGGGAAGGGAAAAGGAGGCCCCGCCCGGCCGGGCGAGCGCCCGGAATCTCCGTAACTGACAGCAGCACCGGTTCTTACCACGGGGTCCCGTGGGCGTCAATCCGCCCGCCGCTCCGAGCGGTCGTCGTTACCAGAAACCCGAGAAAAACGACCGCGCAGCGATCGGCGCCGGCGCGCCCTCGCGGAGCGGCGCCGCGTCGTGGCGCTCGCGCCTAACGCACTACGAATCGAAGGCTTAGTGCAGATGTTGCTTGACAATCCGCAAGCGGCGGGTGTAAAGAGACCAAGACTCAACTCAGAAAAAATCCGACCCGGACCGGCAGCTCGGAACCGCCCGACGCGGAGGAGCGATCCAGTCCGGCGAGTCTCGGCACCAGGGCGTGATCACGATGGAGAACTCGCGGGACCTCACGACTCGAGCGGGTGGCGCGCGGAGCGACTCCCGGTCGCGTCGCGCCGACCTGGCGAGTCTCGCCGCGAAGCTCGCCCTCTCCGGCGAGCGCGAGCGCCGCCGCATCGCCTCGGGCCTTCACGATCACGTCGGCTCGCTGCTCGCCACGGCGCGCCTGCACCTGGCGGAGCTTGCGATCCGCGACGACGACCCCGACAGCGCCCGGGTCGTCGAGGCGGTGCGGGCGCTGCTGGACGAGGCGATCCGGGCGACCCGCTCGATGACCTTCGAGCTGGGCTCGCCCGTGCTCCGCGAGCTCGGCCTCGATGCCGCCCTGGAGCAGCTCTGCGAGGACCTCGGGCGGCGGAACGGGTTGCGGATCCGCTTCGCCAGCGACGACGGGGCCAAGCCGCTGGACGAGGACGCCGGAATCCTGATCTTCCAGGCCGCGCGCGAGTCGCTGTTCAACGTGATCAAGCACGCGCGGGCCCGCACGGCGACGGTCACGGCGCGTCGCGTCGCCGCGGCGGTCCGGGTCGAGGTGGCCGACGACGGCGTCGGGTTCGATCCCCTCGCCGTGCGCGTCAATCGCGGTCCCGAGGGCGGTTACGGCCTGCTCAGCGCGGGCGAGGGGCTGCGCGGCGTGGGCGGCCGGCTGGAGATCGAGTCCCGCCCCGGCCGCGGGACCCGGGTCGTGCTCACGGCGCCCGTCGGGACGCCGCGCCGTTCTCCCGAGGCCGCCGGTGGACGGTAACGGCACCCGCGTCCTGCTGGTGGACGACCACCGCGTGCTGCTGGACGGGCTGCGCGCGTTCCTGGAGCGGCAACCTGGGATCAGCGTCGTCGGCACGGCCGTGGACGGTCTCGAGGCGCTGCGTATCGCGCGCGACCGGATGCCGCACGTGGTGATCATGGACGTCTCGATCCCGGGCATGAACGGGATCGAGGCGACCCGCCGCATCACCGCCGAGCTCAAGGGCATCAAGGTGATCTGCCTGTCGATGCACTCGGAGAAGCGCTTCCTGGCCGCGGCCCTGGAGGCGGGAGCCGCGGGCTACCTGGTCAAGGAGAACAGCTCCGAGGAGCTGGTCAAGGCGATCCGGACGGTGCGCCAGAACATGACCTACCTCTCGCCCACGATCGCGGGCACCGTCGTGGAGGACTACATCGCGACGCGACGCTCGGACTCCGAGGCCTCGGCGTTCTCGACGCTGACCACGCGCGAGCGCGAGGTGCTGCAGCTGATCGCCGAGGGACGCTCGACCAAGGAGATCGCGCAGCGGCTGCGGCTGAGCGTCAAGACCATCAGCACCCACCGCGAGCACGTGATGGAGAAGCTCGGGGTGCGCAGCCTGGCCGGCCTGACCAAATACGCGATCCGACAGGGGTTGACCTCCATCGAGGGCTGACCGCCTCCCAGACCGCCGGAATCCCGTTTAGGAATTTGAGCCTGTCGCTCCGTTTCGCGCCGGACCGTCGTGCGACGGTCCTGTCTCGGCCTTTTGCTCCCGCCGAATCAGGGTTTCTCCGATACCACCCAGGGTCTCATTGGCCGTAAAAAAGCCTCAAGTTTTTGTTTTTTCGGGGTGTGGGGGGTTCCTGAGCACGTCCTTCCAAATCCCTGCTTCTCCCGGGACGGGCGACGTGTGTCGCTACGGAGGGGGTCATGCCGCGTAAGTACGGTCGGTTCTTCGGTTCTCGTATCCTGCCGGTCCGCACGCCGCGCTCGCGGCCGGAGCGCGCCGCCAGGCCTGAACGAGGACATCGTCGCGCCAGCGGAGCCCCGCGCCGGGTGCTCTTCGAGGCGCTCGAGCCGCGCCTGCTGCTCAGCGGCGACCTGAGCTACACGGCGATCGCCGACGGCGCGCTGACGCTGCGCCTCGACCCGACCGACGCGGACAACCTGCAGATCGTCGAGACCGGCACCGACAACGTGCTCGCGTCGGAGCTGCTCGGCAACCTGACCGGCGCCGCCGGCTACGGTGCGCGAATCGAGGGCGCCGGCTACGACGTGGACCTGACCATCGACGCCAGCGCCTTCACGGCGCAGGCCCTGATCGACGCCGGCGGAACGATCTTCGACGCCGGCAGCGGCCTGAACACGTTGATCGGTCCCGACGTCGCCGCGACCTGGAACCTCACCGCGGCCGGCGAGGGCGATCTCGAAGGCGGCACCGTGCGCTACCTGGGGGTCGAGGGGCTCCAGGGCGGCAGCGCCGCCGACGGCTTCGTGATCGGCGCCGAGGGCAGCGTCGCCGGGACGATCGCGGGCGGCGCGGGAGCCGACACGCTGACCGGGGCCGACGCCGAGAACGTGTGGGGCATCACGGGGGCCGACGAGGGCTACCTCAACGAGCAGGCCTTCAGCGGGATCGAGAACCTGGTCGGCGGCGCGGGTCGCGACCAGTTCGTGTTCGTCGAGGGCTCGGCGGTCAGCGGCGTCGTGGACGCCGGGGGCGGCGAGGGCAACCGGCTCGACTACACGTTCTTCGGCCAGGGCGTGACGGTGGACCTCGAGACCGGCGCGGCGACGGCCACGGGCGGGACGAGCGGCTTCCAGGAGGCCGCGGGCGGCGCGGGCGCCGACGTGCTGACGGGTGGCGCGGGCGCCAACGTGCTGATCGGCGGTGCCGGAGACGACCTGCTCGCCGGCGGCGCCGGAGACGTGTTGTTCGGCGGCGAGGGGATCGACCGCCTCCAGGGTCCCGACGGCGACCAGGTGTGGACGCTCTACGAGACCGGGCGCGGCCGCGCGGGCGAGATGGTGTTCGGCGGCTTCGAAGAGGTGCTCGGCGGCAGCGGGCGCGACGAGTTCCTGCTCGCGGTCGGAACGGGCAGCGAGCTGGACGCGCTGCTGAGCGTCGCGGTGCCCAACCCGGCCGTGCTGTCGCGGATCGGCGCCGGGAACGCCACCGGGCGCCCGGCGGGACGCACGCTGCGCAAGATCGGCGGCGGAACCGGCGACGACGAGCTGCGGCGTGACGGGGGCTGGAACGTCTGGACGTTGAGCGCCCTCGACGCGGGCCGGCTCAACGAGATCGAGTTCCACGGGATCGAGAACCTCGCCGGCGGCAGCGGGCAGGACGACTTCGTGTTCGCCGACGGCGCGGGCGTCGGCGGGACCGTCGACGGCGGCGCGGGCTTCAACACCCTCGACTACGGGGCCTACACCAGCGCGGTGACGGTGAACCTGGAAACGGGCGCGGCGACGGGGACCGGCGGCGCGAGCGGAGTCCAGGCCGTGGTCGGCGGGCAGGCCGGCGACACGCTGATCGGCCCGGACCAGGCCGCCGCGTGGAGCCTGACCGCCGAGGACGCGGGCCAGGTGGCCGGCGTGTCGTTCCACGGCATCGAGAACCTCACCGGCGGGGCGGCCGACGACAGCTTCGTGTTGAAGGCCGGCGCGGGCACCAGCGGGGTGATCTCGGGCGGCGCCGCCGGGACGGACACGCTGAGCTACGCGGCCTGGACCGCGGGCGTGACGATCGATCTGGCCACGGGGGCCGCGACCGGCACCGGCGGATTCGCCGGCATCGAGCGGGTGATCGGTGGAGCGGGCGCCAACGTGCTGCGCGGACCCGACGCCGACGCGCTGTGGAGCATCGAGGGCCTGAACCGGGGGAACGTGGCCGGGATGGCCTTCCAGGGCTTCGGCGGCCTGGCCGGCGGGGCCGGTATCGACACCTTCGCGCTGGCCGACGGCGCGGGCCTGACCGGCTCGATCTCGGGGGCGGACGTCCTGGACTACTCCGCCTGGACCACGGGCGTCACCGTGGACCTGGCCGCCGGCACGGCCACCGGAACCGGGGGCCTGAGCGGCCTCGGCGAGCTGCGCGGCAGCGGCGCGGCCGATACGCTGATCGGCCCGGACGCGGCCACGGTCTGGAACATCACGGGCCCCGATGCCGGTGACGTTGCGGGCGTCGCGTTCAGCGGGATCGAGAACCTCGCCGGGGGAACGGGCGTGGACCGGTTCGCCCTCGGCGACGGCGCACGCGTGAGCGGCACGATCGCCGGTGCGGACGTGCTGGACTACTCGGGCCGCTCGACCGGCGTGAGCGTGAACCTCGAGACCGGGGAGCTGACGGACGTCGCGGCGGTCACCGGTCTCGGTGAGCTGCGCGGCAGCGGCGCGGCGGACACGCTGATCGGCCCGGACGCGGCCACGGTCTGGAACATCACCGGCCCCGATGCCGGTGACGTGGCGGGAGTCGCGTTCAGCGGCATCGAGAACCTCGTCGGTGGAACGGGGCTGGATCGCTTCGCGATGGCCGACGGCGGCAGCCTCAGCGGCAGCATCGCGGGAGCGGACGTGCTGGACTACTCCGGCCGCACGACCGGAGTGAGCGTCAACCTCGAGACGGGAGCGGCGACGGACGTCGGCGGGATCAGCGGTCTCGGTGAGCTGCGCGGCAGCGCGGCGCTGGACACGCTGACCGGACCCGACACCGACGCGGTGTGGAGCATCGGCGCCCCCGATGCCGGCCACGTGGCCGGCGTGAGCTTCAGCGGGATCGAGAACCTCGCCGGCGGCGCGGGCGACGACAGCTTCGTGTTCGCCGACGGCGCCGGGATCGGCGGGACGATCGCGGGTGGCGCCGGCCTCAACGCGTTGAACTACTCGGCCTGGACCAGCGGGGTCCGGGTCAGCCTGGGTGCCGGCGAGGGAACCGGCACGACCGGGATCAGCGGCATCGGCGACGTGATCGGCGGTGCGGGAGCGGACACGCTGGTCGGCCCGGACGCCGACAGCGTCTGGAACATCGTCGCGCTCAACCGCGGCAGCGTGGCCGGCGTGTCGTTCCAGGGCATCGAGAACCTGAGCGGCGGCAGCGGCGCGGACCGCTTCGCGCTGGCCGACGGCGCGCGGGTCAGCGGCGTGATCGACGGCGGCTCGGGCGCCGACACGCTGGACTACGCGGCCTACAGCTCTGGGATCATCGTCGATCTGGGCACCGGACAGGCCTCGAGCACCGGCGGCATCGCGGGGATCGAGGACGTGGCCGGCGGTGCCGGCCAGGACGAGCTGGTCGGTCCGCTCGAGGACAGCGCCTGGACCATCGACGCGCCCAACGCCGGCGAGGTCGGCGGGGTGACCTTCCGCGGCTTCGAGAACCTGACCGGCGCGGCCGACAACGAGGACACCTTCACGTTCGCCGCCGGCTGGGGCCTGAGCGGCTTCGTCGAGGGCGGCGCCGCGGGCTTCGACAGCGTGATCGTGGAAGGCGGTCCCTACGACACCGTCGAGCACATCGCCACCGGACCCGATTCCGGCATCACCCACTACGACGGCAACACGCTGACCTACGCCGGCATGGAGCCGTTCTCCAGCAACGCGCCGTCCAACGACCTGATCCTGACCTACCGCGACGACCTCAGCGAGGTGCTGACGCTGCGCAACGACCCCACCACGGGCAAGATGCGCGTCGACAGCGACGTCTCCGAGGACGTCGACTTCGTGGTGCCCACCAACACGCTGACCATCCGCGCCCAGGGCGGCACCGACCGGATCATCGTCGACAGCTTCGACCCGGCCTTCGACGCCAACAACACCGACCTGTTCCTGGAGGGCGGCGCGGGCGACGACGTCTACGAGTTCGTGGGCGGCCCGTTCCTGACCCCGAGCTCGCAGACGATCCAGTTCATCGACGTGCGGTTGAAGAACAACCCCAACGTCGACTTCGCCGCCGAGCGCCACGTCGGCCAGGTCGATTTCACCGACGTCGCCATGGCCGACACGATCAAGCGCGACGACGGCAACAACTGGGCGACGGACGGGTTCGCCAACGGCCAGATCATCGAGGTCAAGGGCGCCGGCGCCAACAACGGGTTCTACACCATCGCCAACGTCAGCGGTGACACGCTGACGCTGTCGGCCGCCGACTCGCTGACCACCGCGGCCAACGTCGCCGGTGTGACCGTCCAGGTTCACGAGATCAAGCGCGCCGCGGGCAGCTTCGTGACCGACGGCTTCCGGGCCGGCCAGACCGTGATGGTCACCGACTCGGCCAGCAACAACAAGACCTTCACGATCAAGTCGCTGACGGCCTCGCGGCTGAAGCTCGAGCCGGGCGTCGGCATGACCCAGGAGCTCGCCGCCGCGGGCGTCAAGATCAAGGCCAACGACGAGATCAAGCGCAGCGTCGGCACCTGGGCCGCCGACGGGTTCGTCGCCGACCACGACGTGATCGTCGTCGGCTCGACCAGCAACGACCCGGCCTTCATGTACCAGGTCGACCGCGTCGACGGGCTGTTCCTGGTGCTCAACGGCAAGGAGCTGCTGGACGACGAGACGGCCAGCAACATCCAGGTCTTCAGCGGCCTGGACATCCAGGCCGGCACCGACGTCACGATCACGGACTCCGGCGGCAGCGCCGACAAGCTCGACTTCGGCAGCTTCCCGGGTCTCTTGACCCTGGCGGCGGACGGCACGATCACCGCCACCAAGGGCGGGGTGATCGTGCACAGCGGCGTCGAGGGCTTCGTGCTCAACGACACCGTGCGCAAGATCGATCTGACCAACTCGCTGGCGGGCAAGCCGCTGGATGCGCTCAAGCGCGGGCTGCAGAAGTTCGAGGACTGGACCGGCAAGCTCCAGGACTTCGGCGAGCTGGCCGAGTCGCTGGCCGCGCTGGCCGGCAACGTCGGCATCAACATCAACGTCGGCCAGGCGCTGGACCTGGTCGAGTCGATCAACCAGCTGCGGGTCGAGGTCAAGAACTTCGTCGACGGCATCCCGGTCGTGACCTCGGGTGACCTGATCGACTTCCTGCAGGGGCTGGCCAAGAGCGCGATCAGCCACCTCGACTTCGGGATCATCGGCGACGTGCTGTCGCCGGACATCAGCGGCGCGAACAAGCTGTTCGAGTTCGACCTCGAGGTCGACGTGGCCGGCGCCGGGTCGGTGGTGGACACGATCTCGGCGACCGTGAACAACCTGCCGGCACTGGTGCGCGACCTGAACACCCAGCTCGCGGCGAAGTTCCCCAACGCCGACGCCACCGGCTCGCGGCTGCTGGCGCTGCTCAAGAGCGAGGTGGCCTCGCTCTCCGGCAACCCGATCCTGCAGTTCGCCGGCAACACGATCACCCGCAAGAGCGGCAGCTGGACCGATGACGGGTTCCAGAACGGCCAGGACATCTTCGTCGTGCTGACCAACGGCGGCAACGACGGCCAGTACAGGATCAGCAACCGCACGGCGACCACGCTCACGGTGACCTTGCCGGGCGGCGGACCGGTCAACTTCCTGGCCGGCGACAACCCCGTGAGCGGCGTGCTGGTCGTCGCCGACCCGGTGCGCTTCGCGATCCAGGCCATCGACGACAAGGTCGACGCGTTCCGCACCGCGGCGGGCAACGCCAACGCCGAGAACTTCCTCGGCTTCGCCTCGAGCCTCAAGGAAACCCTGACCGACAAGGTCGCCGAGCTGGATCCGCTGAGCATCGCCATCGCGCCGGGCGTCCAGCTGCGGGTCGACTTCGGCGGCGGCGGCACCCCCGAGCTGCGCTTCGACATCGACTACAGCGCTTCGCGCTCGACGGGCTTCGGGATCGACTTCGGCGCCGAGGCCTCGGAGCAGGGCTTCTCGTTCGACATCGACACCGAGATCAATCTGGCGACCCAGCTGATCGCGGACATGGCGCTGGGCATCAAGTTCGAGGCCGACCCCAAGTTCTTCCTCGACTTCACCGAGCTGAGCGTCGACGCCACGGCCAGCGCCAACCCGTTCAACGCCGCGGTCAGCGTCGGCTTCCTCGGCGCGGACATCGTGGGCGGCAACATCTCGCTGGACGCCAGCGTAGACGTGGACTTCGACGCCGGGAAGAACGGCGTGGGGATCACCGAGGCCGACCTCGACGCCGCGCTGACGACGATCGTGGACGATCTCGACCCGAAGACGGCGTTCGACCTGACCGCCAACCTGCCGGTGCAGGTGCGGAGCGGCCTGAACTTCAATCCCGCCGCCGTGGCGGTCACCGTCTCGACCCTCGACCCGTTCGTGGGCGGGGACCTGGACATCGACTTCACGGCCAACTTCTCCGATCTGCTCAACTTCAACAAGCTCAGCGCCTCGACGGTGCTGGGCCTGCTGGGCCAGCTGCGCGACTTCCTGGGCGGGGTCTCGGAGAGCGAGCTGTTCACGGTCTTCGACATCCCGTTCGCCAAGGCGGCGCTGAACAAGGTCTTCGACCTGGCCGACGCGGTGGGCGACGCGGTGCTGTTCGACGACGGCGACGACGGCACCGACACGACGAACAAGCTGGCGGTCGACCTGGACCGCTCGTTGAGCAACGGCTTCGCCGATTTCGAGTTGACCAAGCTGGTGCGGGCTGAGGCCGACGGCGGCTTCTTGACCTTCATCGCCGACGATCCGTCGGTGACCGGAATCACGGTCAAGAACATCTCGGACCTCGGGCAACTCGGCTTCAACCACAACCAGACCGCCGACGCCAACGGCATCGTCAAGGCCGCCAACGCGTTCGCGCAGGCCCAGGGCCGCCTCACCGGGGACGTCGAGTTCAAACTGGAGGTCCAGACCACCTCCGGACTGAAGCCGGCCGAGTTCAAGATCACCGTGGCCGACACCATGGAGAACGAGGGCCTCGGCAACGACATCCAGAAGCTGCTCGACGGCAACAACGCGCCGACCTTCGCCACCGCGCAGGAGATGAAGGCCAAGCTGGTCCAGCTGGTCAACCGGCTGCTCGACCAGTTCGGGCTGGGCACGGTCGAGTACGAACCCACCGACGAGATCCTGTCCTACCAGCTCAACTTCGAGCACGAGCTGTTCAAGCTCGAGACGCCGATCGACTTCGCGCTGGACCTCGGCCCGGTCGGCGAGGTCGGGACCACCGGCAGCCCGTTCATCAAGCTCGGCGGCGACGTCGAGTTCTCGGTGACGCTGGGGATCTTCCTCGGCGAGGCGCCGGGAGACAAGATCCAGGGCACCGATGCGCTGACGACGCTCAACAGCGTCGACGTGCTGCCCGACGTGATCAAGACCGAGTACGCGCTGATGCCGGGAAGCCCGCCGTCGGCGGCGCTGACGGGGGCGCCCGAACTGCGCTTCGAGGACGCCGGCGGGACGCTGACGCCGGACAAGACCACCGGCGCGTTGCCGCAACTCGTCTTCCTCTCCGGGACCAAGCAGATCCAGGTCAACCGCTTCGACGGCGGCAACTGGGCCAACGACGGGTTCCGCCAGGGCCAGCGCATCACCGTCGCCGGGACCAGCAGCAACAACGGCACGTTCAACATCAGCGCCGTCGCCGGCAACAAGCTGACCGTCGCCGAGAGCCTGACCGACGAGACCAAGACCGGCGCCCGGGTCACCGGACCGGCCCCGATGCTGGAGGGCAACGCCAAGCTGACCTTCGCCTCCGGCGCCAACACCATCGCGCGCTCCGAGGGCAACTGGGAGACCGACGGCTTCGCGGTGAACCAGCTGATCTCGATCACCGGCACCGAGAACAACGACGGCACCTACAAGATCTCCGCGATCTCGCTGGACAAGCTGACGCTGACGGTCAACGGACCGCTGGCCAACGAGGCCGACGTCGCCGGCGCCGAGGTGTTCGTTCCCGACACGATCAAGCGCCTGGCGGGCAACTGGAGCACCGACAACTTCAAGCCCGGCCAGCTGATCGAGATCAGCGGCAACGACGCCAAGAGCAACCGCCGCACCTACCTGGTGACCGCGATCGTCGAGTCCAACAGCGTGCTGGCGCTGTCCTCGGCCAGCCAGGCCACCGACGAGACGATCGCCGCGTCGTCCGACGTCGCGATCAAGGGCGGCCAGATCGTGCGGCTCTCCGGCGACGCCGTGCTGCGGATCGACGAGGTCGAACAGGCGGGCCTGAGCCTGACGTTCGAGCACATCGAGCTGGCCAGCCCGGCCACGACGCAGCTCCAGTTCCAGAACGACGGCGACGCGGACAAGATCACCCGCGACACGGGAAGCTGGACCACGGACGGCTTCGAGGTCGGCCAGACGATCCGCGTCGAGGGTTCGAAGCGCAACAACGGCAGCTACACGGTCGACGCGATCTCGGTCGACGGCAAGACGCTGACGCTGACCGCCGATGACGAGCTGGTCTCGGTGTTCATGAGCGGGACGCCGCAGCTGACCTTCACCGACAACGGCGTGAATCCCGACACGATCGCGCGCGACACCGGCAACTGGATCACCGACGGCTTCCGCGTCGGGATGAAGATCAACGTCAAGAACACCGGCGGCGGCAACGACGGCAGCTACACGATCGGCGCGATCGCCTCCGACGGCCTGACCGTGACCCTGGACGCCCTCGACAGCGTGTCCAACCAGAGCAACGTCTCGGGTGTCAAGGTCGTCGAGGCCGACATCGCCGTCACGTCGCGCGACACGATCACGCGCGCCGCCGGCGACTGGTTCGCGGACGGCTTCCGGGAGAACATGCGCATCGAGTTCACGGCCGGCTCGGCCCTGAACATGGGCAAGTACAAGATCGAGGAGATCTCCTCCAACGGGCGCACGCTGATCCTGGTCGAGACCGACGCGCTCGCGGACGAGGCCCCGGGCGGCGCCGTGACGGCCAAGGCGGCCTACGAGGCCACGGTGCTGCAGGCCCCGGACTCGGTGAACTTCCCGTTCGTCTCGCCGACCGGCGACAACAACTCGCTGCTCGACCTGACCGTGGACATCGACTCGGCGCTGGACGAGGCCGGTCTGGGCCAGCGGATGCAGGCCAGCGTCGACGGCACGCGGCTGGTGCTGACCGCCGCGGTCGCGATGGCGGGCGGCCCCGAGCTGAGCTTTGCCGACGCCGGGGCGACGATCACCCGCGACGCCGGCAGCTGGAAGGACGACGGCTTCGAGGCCGGTCACCGCATCACGGTCGCCGGTTCCTCGGACAACGACGGCATCTACACCATCGCC
>JBFKMV010000126.1:0-15040 GCA_041629655.1 Candidatus Polarisedimenticolaceae bacterium | reverse complement strand
GCGGCGCCAGCACGACGGTGGCGAGGAACACGCCACCGAGCAGGATCGCGAAACGGGTCGTGAATCTCACGTATCAGAACTGCTTCGGCAGCTCGGGCCTGTTGGCCAGGACGCCCTCGATGCGTTCCAGCACTTCGTCCGAAAGCTGCGGCACCACGTCCAGCGCCCCGAGGTTCTCCTCGAGCTGGGAGACGCGCGAGGCGCCGAGGATCACCGTGCTCACGTTCGGGTTCCTGAGACACCAGGCGATGGCCAGCCGCGGCAGCGAGGTGCCGAGGTCGGCGGCGATCCGCTCCAGCTCGCCGGCCTTGCGGATCCGCTCGCGGCCCTCGTCGCTGTCCAGCACCTGCTCGCGCAGCCAGTCGTAGTCCGGGATCGAGAACCGCGAGCCCGCCGGAATCCCGTCGCGGTACTTGCCCGTCAGGATGCCGGAGGCCAGCGGCGACCAGATCGTGG
Source organism: Candidatus Polarisedimenticolaceae bacterium (assembly GCA_041629655.1). Lineage (GTDB taxonomy): Bacteria > Acidobacteriota > Polarisedimenticolia > Polarisedimenticolales > Polarisedimenticolaceae > JBFKMV01. The sequence goes on along the minus strand of JBFKMV010000126.1, from coordinate 14,584 downwards.
TGCCCAGCCCGATCTCCGAGTACAGCCGGTGGTACTCCTTCTCGAACCGCTCGCGCACGAACATGTTGTACTGCGGCTGCTCCATGGTCGGCGGCACCAGCCCGTACTGCCGCGCCACGCCGTGGGCCTGCTGGATCTGCTGCGCGCTCCACTCGGAGGTGCCCCAGTAAAGCACCTTGCCCTGGGCGATCAGGTCGCTCATCGCCCGGACGGTCTCCTCGATCGGGGTCTCCAGGTCGGGGCGGTGGCAGAAGTAAAGGTCGAGGTACTCCAGCTGCAGGCGCCGCAGCGCGGCGTGACAGCCCTCGACGACGTGCTTTCGGTGCAGCCCGCGCTGCGTCGGGAGGTCTCCGCCCCAGTAGACCTTGCTGGAAACGCAGTAGCTGTCGCGCGACCACCCGGCCTGGCGCAACACCTGGCCCATGATCCGCTCCGACTCGCCGTTGGCGTAGACCTCGGCGTTGTCGAAGAAGTTCACGCCGGCCTCGTAGGCCGCGTGCAGGCATTCGGCGGCCGCCGACTCCTGCATCTGGTAGGAGAACGTGACCCACGAGCCGAAGGACAGGGCGCTGACCTTGAGACCCGAGCTGCCCAGACGACGGTATTCCATGCTGCCTCCACGATTCCCGCGCGTTGCCGTTCGAGCGTAGCACCCCTTTCGGGGTCGTTCCAAACCGTCTATCCTGAACGGGTCATGAGAGCCTACCTCGGTCTGCTGCAGCACATCCTCGACCACGGCACCCGCAAGGACGACCGCACCAAAACGGGCACGCTGAGCGTGTTCGGCTACCAGATGCGGTTCGAGCTGGCCCGGGGTTTTCCGCTGCTGACGACCAAGAAGCTCCATCTGCGCTCGATCATCCACGAGCTGTTGTGGTTCCTCTCGGGCGACACCAACATCCGCTACCTGCGCGACAACAAGGTCTCGATCTGGGACGAGTGGGCCGACGAGAGCGGCGACCTCGGGCCGGTCTACGGCCACCAGTGGCGCTCGTGGCCGGCGCCGGACGGCCGCAAGATCGACCAGATCTCGCAGGTGATCGAGCAGATCCGGCGCAACCCGGATTCGCGCCGCCACATCGTCAGTGCCTGGAACGTGGCCGATGTCGACCGGATGGCGCTGCCGCCTTGCCACGCGCTGTTCCAGTTCTGGGTCGCCGACGGGCGGCTGTCGTGCCAGCTGTACCAGCGCAGCGCCGACGTGTTCCTCGGCGTGCCGTTCAACATCGCCTCCTACGCGTTGTTGACCCGGATGGTCGCGCAGGTGACGGGGCTCGAGCCGGGCGATTTCGTGCACACCTTCGGCGACGCGCACCTGTACGTGAACCATCTCGACCAGGCGCGGCTCCAGCTGACGCGGGAGCCGCGGCCGCTGCCGCGGATGCGGCTGAATCCCGAGGTCCGCTCGATCTTCGACTTCCGCTACGAGGACTTCGAGCTCAGCGGTTACGATCCGCACCCCCACATCAAGGCGCCGATTGCGGTATGAGGCTGACCATCATCGTGGCGACGGGGCGCGACCGGGTGATCGGCCTCGACAACGGGCTGCCCTGGAAGCTGCCGGCCGACCTGCGCCGCTTCAAGCGGCTGACGATGGGGCATCACCTGCTGATGGGCCGCAAGACGTTCGAGTCGATCGGCCGCCCGCTTCCCGGTCGCACCTCCGTGGTGATCACGCGCAACCGGCGCTACCGTGCCGCCGAGGGGGTCCACGTGGTCCACACGCTGGACGAGGCGGTCGCGCTGGCCGAGCGCGCGGGCGAGGACGAGGCGTTCGTGATCGGCGGCGCCGAGATCTACGCGCTGGCGCTGCCGCGCGCCGACCGGCTGCTGCTCACGCGGGTCCACGCCCACTTCGACGGCGACACCTGGTTCCCGGTCCTCGACGAGTCGGTCTGGGCGCTGGCCGACATCGAGGAGCACGACCCCGACCAGCGGAACCCCCACGCCTACGCCTTCATGCGCTACGACCGCCGCTGAGGGGTCAGGATGTCCCACCGGCGGGCGCCGGCGCGCCGCCCGGCGGCACCACGACCACCGTCTGCCCGCGCTCCTCGCGCCGCCGGGAGGCCAGCTCGAGCAGCTTGCGCAGCACCGTGTACCAGTACGACGAGCCGAGCGACACCGCGCCGACCGTCAACAGCAGTCCGGCCAGCTTCAAGACCCAGAACACCGGCGGTGCGGGGCCCCCGTAACCCGGTCGCCCGGGTAGCTCCTCGTTGGTCCACCCGATCGGCAGCGTCTTGGCGTCGTTGATCCGGTTTTGCAGCTCGGCCAGCGGCGCGGCCGGGTCGGCGGCCGTCGGCTCGAGGTCCTCCGCGTAGGACTCCGCGGCCTTGGTCATCGCGGCGCGCAGCTCGTCGTCGTTCCACAGCGTCCGGGCCAAGCGCAGGCTGTCGGCGTTGAAGGCCGCCGTGACCAGCACCGAGCAGATCAGCACCGCCACCTGCGCGCGCCGCTTGTACCACGCCGTGACGGCCTCCATCGAATGGTCGAACCACTGCTCGACCATGTCCCGCGCCGATCCGAGCTGCTGCTCGCCGGCGTGCATGATCGCCAGCAGCCGCTTCCTCAGCAGCGGGTCGGGGAGCTTTGCGATTCCCTCGCGGATCGCCTCGATCCGGGCCGCGTCGCTGGTCGCGTCCGGAGCCAGCAGGTCGAACACCGCCGTCGCGAAATCAGCGGCGTCAATGTGCTCCGGCTTGCCGACCTTGTCCTCCAGCGGCGAGCGGATCAGGTAATGCCCGTAGAGTTGCTTGACGAATCCCGTTCCTTCGCGGTCCGCCAGCAGCCGTCGTAACCCCTGTTCGAGGTACCGCGCGCGCATCTTGGCGATCCGGGACAGCACCTCGAAGATCCCGGAGCACACCATGCTCAGCACGAGATAGGTGAACACCAACCCCACGGCGACCTCGATGATCTCCAGTCCGAACATCGCGCTTCTCCTTTCGTGAGCGGAGGGAGGCCGGGAGCGCTCGCGATCGTCACCGGCACACGCCGATGCCCCCGCTCCCGTTGGCGCGATTCTATCCCCGCGGCGGCGCGGGTCGGTGGGCCGGGTTCAGCCCTCGGACGGCTCGGCGGGGCCCGCGCCGCGGGAGCGCGGGAGCACCGCACCGACCAGCGTCGAGCGCAGCGCGAACACGCCGGTGTCGCGGACGAACGCCAGCGCTCCGCGCAGCGGGCCACGCCGGGCCGGGTTGGTCGGTTTGCCGGGGGACGGCGCGATGATGCGTCCCACGAGCAGTCCCGCCGCAGCGCCGGCGGCCAGGCTCTTCCGGGGATGCCGGCGCACCAGCGGTCCCAACGTGCGCTCCAGCTTCTGTTCCAGCGTCACGGAGTCGCGGCGCAAGCGCTCACGGATCAGCCGGCTCTGGGTGTGCAGGAACTCCTTGTCGGTCACGAAGCAACTCCTTTGCCGCTGCGCGCGCGGCGCCGCTGTTCGTACTTGCGCTTGAGGCGTTCCAGGTTCGAGCGTCGCGCTCGCGCGCGGACGAGCAGGGTCACCGCCGCGAGCGCCAGCAACGCCGCCAGGCCACCCGCCAGCCGTCCGGCCCACGGGGCGCCGAACAGCGCGGCGAAGCCGCCCGCGAGGCCCTCGATCAGGAAGTACACGGCCACGATCGTCGCCGCCGCCGCGGCCAGCGCCATCCACGCGACGGCGACCAGCCGGAACGCGCCGGCGTGCACGCCGAGCCGCGCCCGCTCGAGGCTGACGTCCGCGAAATCGGCCAGGTCACGGCCGATCTCGCGCAACTGCTCGAATGCGGCGCTCCAGGCCTCGTCGTTATCGGTGCCGTGCTCCGCTTCCGGCCCGCCGGATTCCCCGGCCCCGGGCGGGGGAGCGGACGGCGCACGGGTCGCGACGCCTTCCGGGTCCCGTGTCACGGATCGGTGCGACCGGGGCTCAGCGCCGGGAGAGCAGGAAGCCCAGCAGCGCGCCGGCGCCCGCGGCCAGCAACACCGACTTGATCGGCTTTTCCCGCACGTAGCTGACGACCGAGTCCTCGACCGCGCTGGCCTTGTCGCGGCCACGCTCGAGATACTCGGAAGCGGTCTGTTTGGCTTGCTGCAGCTTTTCCTGCGAAGCTTCCTTGGTCAAGCGGCCGAGCTCGCGCAGGTCCTCCCGCACGGTCGCGGTCTGCTGCTTGAGCTGCTTGCCGACAGTGGGCTGCGCCTCGGCTGCTTCGGGGTGCATGCTGGTGGTTTCGGCCATCGTTTCTCCTTCTCCGCTCCCTCGGTGGGGCCTTGCCGTGCTCGTAACCCGCGCAGTTTCCCGTGGCGCGAGAGGTCGCGGGCCCGGGGAAAACTCGCTCGCGGGAAAGACAAACTGTATCACGAATGCCGGGTCGCGCGCCCGGCACAGGCGGCTGCGGGCTTCCCCCGGGCGGCAATGCGACCGGGCCCCCGGCCTATTGGGAGCGCGCCGCCAGGATCGCGCGAATCAGGTCCGGGGGCAGGTTGTCGGGCAGCCCGGCCACCGCGCGCTTCATCGACAGGGCAGCCATCTCCATCGTGCGACGGTAGGACTGCAGGTAGGCCTGGCAATCCGGGCAGATCGCGATGTGACGCTCGAACACCGCCTTCCGCTCCGGCGACAGCACCTCGTCGATGTAGTCGTTCAGAAACTCCGTGAGCTCCTTGCAGGTCAGTTCCTGCGCGGTCCGCATCAGCTCGCCGCAGCCGGCGCAGCGCTCACCGTGACGCTCCAGCGCGCCGCGCAGGTCGAGCGGCAGGTCCCCCGTACAGTAGTCGTGCAGGTGCTTCTTGAAGCCGTTGCAGTTCATGCCTTACGGCCGCCGAAGTGGGGTTCGAGCAGCTTGCGCAGCGCCTGGCGGGCCCGGTGAATCCGGATCCGCGCGGCGTTCAGGGTCAGGCCGAGCTGACGCGCCACCTCGGGATACTCCAATCCTTCGATGTCGTGCAACAGCAGGGCGTTTCTGTAGTTTTCCGGCAGCCTGTCGATGGCCCCGCGGACCAGCCCGGTGGCCTCCTCGCGTGCCGCCGACTCCTCGGGTAGCTCGCGGAAGGAAAGCTGGGCCTCGAGGTGCTGCCCGGCGTCGCCGAAGCGCGGCAGCAGGTCGTGGATGTCCAGCTCCGGCCGGCGCTCCCGGCCGCGAATCCGCATCAGCGCGGCGTTGATCGCGATGCGGTGCAGCCAGGTGCCGAGCTGCGAGTTGCCCTTGAAGCGCCGCAACGACCGGAACGCCGCCAGGAAGGTCTCCTGCACGACGTCGTTGGCGTCCGCCTCGTTGCGCGTCAAGCGCAGCGCCGTGGCCCGGAGACGCGGACCGTACTCCGTCACCAGCCGTTCGAAGGCGGACGAATCCCCGGCCCGGAGAGCCGTCAACAAGTCTGTGTCGCTGAAAACTCGGGTCGGGCGAGCCGACCCGAGGACCGGCTCCGTCATGCGACGAAGCTACCACCGGCGGGGACACCGGGCAAGGGTGTCGGAGGCCCGTTGCCGGGGGAGCTCCCGGCCCGCCTGCGATTGACAGTTCGCCCGGGATGGTCGACCCTCCCCGCGACCCGCTGGCTGGAGGAAGCGTGACCGAAGCAGCCCTCGCTTGGCCCCGCGTCGTCGTCGTCGGCGCCGGCGCGGTGGGCGCGTACTTCGGCGGCATGCTGGCCCGCGCCGGCGCGCCGGTGACGATGCTGGGCCGTCCCGGGGGCGGCAGCGCGCACCTGGAGGCGATGGCGCGCGAGGGGCTGCGGCTGGAGACGCTGACCTTCGACGAGCGCGTCCGCGTCGGCACCGCCGCCTCGCCCGAAGGGGTTGCCGACGCCGGGCTGGTGCTGTTCTGCGTCAAGACGCTGGACACCGACCAGGCTGCGCGTCAGATCGCGCCGCACCTCCGGCGGGACGCGATCGTGGTCGATCTCCAGAACGGCGTCGACAACCCGGAGCGACTGCGCCGCGTGGGGATCGATCCGATTCCGGCCGTGGTCTACGTCGCGGCGGCGATCGAGACCCCGGGAGCGGTCAAGCACCGCGGACGCGGCGACCTGGTGATCGGACACCGCGAGCGTCCCGGCGATGTCGCGCGGGTGGCGGGGTGGTTCGAGCGCGCGGGCGTGCCGTGCCGCGTTTCCGCAGACGTCGAGTCCGAGCTGTGGGTCAAGCTGATCCTCAACTCGATGGCCAACGCGATCAGCGCGCTGACCGACGCGAGCTACGGAACGCTGGCCGCGTTCGAGCCGACGTGGCAGGTTGCGGTCGCCGTGGCTCGGGAAGCCGTTGCCGTTGCCGTCGCCGAGGGCCACGCGCTCGAGGCCGAGGCCGTGATCCAGCGCGGGCTGGAAGTCTGCCGGGCCGTCGGGGCGGCCACGTCTTCCACCCAGCAGGACATGGCCCGCGGCCGCCCGACGGAGATCGATGCGCTCAACGGCTACATCGCCGCGCGCGGGGCCGAGCTGGGCGTGGCGACCCCCGTGAACCAGGCGCTGTGGGCGCTGGTGAAGCTGCGCGAACAGGAGCGGGCGCGTTGATCGACACGCACTGCCACCTCACGCACGCCCGGCTGGCCGCCGACCGCGACCTGGTGGTGCAGCGCGCCCGCGACGCGGGGCTCGCCGCCGTGGTCACGATCGGCACCGGCGTGGAGGACGCCCTGGCCTGCCGCGAGCTGACGCGTCGTCACGCCGGGTTCGTGTTCGCCACGGCCGGGATCGATCCGTTCACCTCGCACCGGGCGGGGGAGGGCTTCGACGACGCGCTGGCCGAGCTGGAGGCGCTGCTGCGCGAGGGCGGCTTCGCGGCGCTGGGCGAGGTCGGGCTCGACTACCACTACGACCTCGACCCGCCGGCCGTGCAGCGGGAGCGCCTGGCGCGGCAGCTCGACCTGGCCGCGCGGCTGGAGCTGCCCGTGGTGATCCACGTCCGCGAGGCCCACCAGGACATGGCGGCGGTGCTGGCGGACCACCCCGAGGCCCGCGGCGTGATCCACAGCTTCACCGCCGGACCGGCCGAGGCCGAGCGTTACCTCGCCCTGGGCTGGCTGCTGGCGTTCAACGGCGTGTTGACGTTCAACAACGCCGCCGAGGTCCGGAAGGCGGCCCGCCTCGTCCCGCCCGACCGCCTGCTCGTGGAGACCGACAGCCCGTACCTCGCGCCGGTGCCGCACCGCGGAAAGCGCTGCGAGCCGGCTTACGTCGCGCACACGCTGGCGCGACTGGCCGAGCTACGCGAGGAGGATGCGGGCGCGCTGGAACGCACCACCGATGCCAACGCGCGACGGCTGTTCGGGATCGCGAATCGTGCAAACCCGCCCGCCCCCGGGGGGGACGGGGGCGGGCGGGATTCACGGTCTCCGGGGGGTGGGGGAGGTCAGGACGGGAGACCGAGCTGACGCATCAGGGTCGCGGTGTCGAAGTACGTCCGGACCCGATGGACCTTGTCGTTCTTGAACTCGTACACCTCGCAGATCTGGAAGTCGACCTGCTTGCCGGTCGCCTTGATCTTGCCGTCGGGGCCTTCCAGGGTGCCCTTGTGGGTGCCCTTGCCGCGGAACTCGACGACGGCCGTGTTCCCGGAGGCGATCACGCGCGAGATGTCGCACTTGCCGTCCGGGAAGGCGTTGACCCAGTTCTGGTTGCACTCCACGTAGCCCTTGGGGCCACGATAGGTCTCGCCGAACGGAACGACCACCCACTCGCAGTCGGTGGTCGCATGCTTTGCTCCCTCCTCCAGCTTGCGGTTGTTGAAGAACTCGATGTGCAGCCGCGCGAGCTCCTCGGCGCTACGCACCGTGGCCGTCTTGGTCGTCATGCATGCTCTCCTTGTCGCCCGGGAACGGGCGGAAAGCGCGATAGGCGCGTACCGTCAGTCGATGCACGGGGCGTGCCGGCGACGCGGTTTCGAAGACGTGGGCGCCGCAGGCTCGCTTTTCCGCGGGCTCGGCACGGACGGGTCGATCGGGACGCGTCCCTCTGGCGGGGCGAAACGGTTTCGCCGCGCCAGTTCGGCGCCCGCTTGGTCCCGGCGCGGTCGGCCATGTAAACTCCGCCGCGCATGCAAGAGCTGCGTCTGCTGATCGTATCCCGCCACGCCCTGGTCTGCGTCGAGTCGGACGAGGAGCGGCGCCTGGTGGCCCGGCTGGGAGCGGTGTGCCGCGAGCTGGACCTGCCGCTGTTCACCTGGTCGGTGGCCGACGGGATGCGCCGCCGCGGGCAACAGCAGCCGGTCTACGACACCGGCGACCCGCTCAAGGCGCTGCAGCACATCGACGCCTCGCGGCTGGCCGCGGTCTACGCGCTGCTGGACTTCCATCCGTACCTCGCCGAACCTCGCGTGGTGCGGCGGTTGCGCGAGATCGCCCAGGAGGCGACCCGGAACCGCGTGACGCTGGTGCTCTCGGGGCCGTCGCTGACGCTGCCGCCCGAGCTGCGCCCGTACGCGGCCAGCTACCGGCTGCGGCTGCCGGACGAGGCCGAGCTGCGCGGGGTGATCCGCGACACGTTCCGCGACCTGTCGCGCGACCGGCGGCTCCAGTTCCGGCTGGACGGGGAGGGGATCCACGCCATCGTCAGCCACCTCAGGGGGCTGACGCTGGAGCAGGCGCGCCGGGTGGTCAGCCGGGCGGTGCTGGACGACGGCGTGCTGGACGCCGCGGACCTGGCGCACGTGCTCGACGCCAAGCGCGAGCGGATCGAGCAGTCGGGCGTGCTGGAGTACTTCGACGTCGACCACGACCTGCCGGAGCTGGGCGGCCTGGCGAACCTCAAGTCGTGGCTGACCCGTTTCCGCGCCGGCTTCGGACCGCGGGCCAAACAGCTCGGTTTGCGCCCGCCGCGGGGCGTGATGCTGGTCGGCGTGCAGGGCTGCGGCAAGAGTCTCGCGGCCAAGACGATCGCCCGGGCCTGGGAGCTGCCGCTGCTGCGGCTCGATCCCGGCCGGCTGATGGACAAGTACATCGGCGAGTCGGAGAAGAACCTGCGCCGCGCCCTCGAGACGGCCGAGGCCGTCGCCCCGGTCGTGCTGTGGATCGACGAGGTGGAGAAGGCCTTCGCGGGCTCGACGTCCGCGGAGTCCGACGCCGGCCTGGGGCGGCGCATCTTCGGCACGTTCTTGACCTGGCTGCAGGAGAAGAAGGAAACGGTGTTCGTGGCCGCCACGGCCAACGACCTGTCGGCGACGCCTCCGGAGCTCCTGCGCAAGGGCCGCTTCGACGAGATCTTCTTCATCGACCTGCCGAACGAGGCCGAGCGGCGCCAGATCTTCTCGATCCACCTCGCGCTGCGCAAGCAGGACCCCGCGGCGTTCGACCTCGACGCGCTGGCGCGGGCCGCCGACGGTTTCAGCGGCGCCGAGATCGAGCAGGCCGTCGTCGCCGCGCTGTACGGCCTGCTGGCCGAGGGGGAAGCCGCGCTGACCACCGAGCGGCTGCTCGCGGAGCTCGCCGCCACGGTGCCGCTGTCGCGCTCGCGGCGCGAGTACGTCGCAGAGCTTCGCGAGCTGGCGCGGGAACGCTTCGTGCCGGCGCGCTAGCCGGGATCGTTCACCGGCGACCGTTCCAGCGCGACCGTCCCGGCGGCGATGCCGAAGCGCTGGAGCAGGTCCTGGGTCTCGCCCTGCACGCGCAACAGCCCGAGATCGGCGGCCATCGCGCGGGTCGCGGGCAGCGGCGTCGCGGTCAGCGACAGCAGTTGACCTCCGAAGGCGCGCGCCTGGGGATCGCGGCTGTCCAGCTCCAGGGCGTGCTGCAGGTCGGCCAGCGAGCGCTCCGGCGAGCGCAGCACGCTGAGGCCCGCGAAGCTGCGCAGCAGGTACGCCGAGGGATCGAACGGCGTCAGCTCGACGGCACGCGAGAACGGCTCGAACGCCTGCTGGCCGCTTCCGCCGCCGAGCACGCGACAGGCGCCGAGCAGCTGGTGCGCGGCGGCGAGGTTCACGTGCGACGGGACGCCGCCCGGCGTGGCGATGAACTGTTCGAACTCCCGCGCCGCGTCGTCGTAGCGCTTGCCGTAGTAACGGTACAGCCCGGCCAGGAAATGCACGGCCGGCAGCGAGTAGCGCGCGCGCACCCGGAACGCCTCGACCCAGCCCGCCAGGTCGTCCAGCTGCACCCGGTACCACAGCCCGTGGCCTTCGCGGTAGCGCATGTCGAGCACGGGCAGCGTTCCGGACAGCTCGCGGGTCGCGAGCAACGCGTGGTCGCGCCCCGGCCCCGCCCGCAGCCCGGCCCGCCGGCCGTCGGCGTCGACGCGGGGCGGGGGAAGGTTGACGCTGCCGTACCACACGTGACCCGCGCCGCCGTCGTCGAGCCGCAGCTCGAACCAGCCGCCGCTCATCCCGACCGAGCGGAACGCGGTCTCCTCGTCGATGCGTTGCAGCGCCGGAGCGTCCTTGTCCGGCCGCTGCCGCACCACCGCGCCCGGTCGCAGCACCACCGCGCGACCCAGCAGCTCGGCGCGCGGCGCCGCCGCCACGTCGAAGTTGAACCGCGTGCGCGGGATCACCACCTCGAACCCGCCGAACAGTCCCGGGGAATCCGCGCTCTCGCCGACGAGCTGGATCCGCAGGTCGCTGGCGCCGGTTTCCGTCAGCAGCGTCAGGTAGGTGTTCACGTACAGCCGGCCGGCGTGCTCGTTGACCGAGCCCCACAGCGCCATCCGCGCCTGCTGCTCGCGGGCGATCTCCACGGCGGCGACGTGGTAGTCGCGTTCCAGGATCTCGACGAGGTTCTCGCGATCGGCGTTGCGCGCCAGGATCACGCCGGCCCCGGCCTGGTCGCTGATCGCGGTCAGCGTCTCGCGCCACAGCACCGCGGCCAGCGACTCGCCGAGACCGGTGTCGCCCGGGTCGAGCAGCTCCGCGATCACCGCCTTCAGCGGGACGTGCGTCAGCACCTCGGGGATCGGTCCGCGCCGGTCGACGAAACGCGTGGTGACGATCTCCCCGGAGCGGCCCAGCGGCACGGCGAACGAGGCCACGAGCAGCGCCGCCAGCGTCACGCGCAGCAGCGGACGGCCGGTGCGGCCTCCGCGGCCCCGCAACTGCACGGCTCCGTTGCCCATCGCGCGCCTCACGATCCGAGCTTCCGATCGAGCAGGTCCTTCAACGCGTTCAGCTGCGCCAGCAGCGGCTCGTCCGCCGCCGCCTGGGCCCGCGCCGCCACCAGCAGGCTGCGCGCCCGGTCGAGCCGCACGGTGTCTTGCTGTTCCAGCGCCTCCTGGGTCTCGCGCACCGCCAGCGCCAGCGCCGTGCTGAGCGTCCAGGCATCGGGCAGCTGCGAGAACAGGGTTTCCGGCAGCTCGTCCACGCCGCACTCGTCGTCCAGGAACACCGGCAGCGGCACGAACTCGTCGACGCCCGGGATGATCTGGTACGTCGAGGAGACCGCGACCCGCCCGGCGCCGTCCGCGGCGGGGCGCACCCGGCCGCTGACCACCGCCATTACGTTGAGCTCGTTGCCGACCCGGCGCACCTTCTCGGTGTTCGACGATTCGACCTCGGCCTGCGCGGGCCAGCGATCGATGCCGACGTCGTGCAGCGGCACGCCGACGCCGAGGCTTTGCAGCCGCGTCAGGATGCCCTCGTGGAGGTTGGCCGGCAGGTTCTGGTTGAAGCCCGCCAGCGACGGCGCGACGTCGTCCGAGGTGGCCCGGTACGGCATCACCAGCACCGCGCGGCCGGAGGGGCTGGCGCTGCGCTTGAGCTCCTCCCAGATCGCGTCGTCGACGCCGAGCGGGTTGTCCGGCTGCCCGTCGCCGCGGCCCGTGCCGACGCCGATCACGATCGCGGCGACGGCGATCGCGGCGAGCCCGAGGCCCGCGACCAGCACCCCGCGGCGGCGCCACCACGGCGGCGGCGGCGGTTGCGGCGGGACCACGGGAACCCGATCCGAGGCCGGGGCGCCGAGGATCGCGCGCACGTCGGCCAGCAGCTTGCGGAACTCCGGGGCCGAGCCCTCGCCCTGCCACCCCGAGAGGTCGGCGGTCTGGATCTGGCGGTACTCCAGCGGCGGCGGAGTCCCGTCCACCGCCACCGGCGCCAGCAGGTTGCGCCGCAGCCCCTCGCCCGACTCCGCCAGCACCCAGTCCGAATCGACCGAGTCGCGCGACCAGACCACGATCACGCACCTGGCGCGGTCGAGCGCCTCCTGGATCACGCGCCGGTAACGGCGGCCGGTCGGGATCTCGGGATCCCACCAGACCGAGAGTCCCTCCGCCTCCAGCGCGGCGGCCAGCCGGCCGACGAAGGGCTTCTCCTCCCGGGCGTAGCTGATGAAGATGTCGCTCATGACGACGTGGCGCCCTGGAGCGAGGCTAGCGCCCATCGGGGAGGCGTGTCAATCGGACCGGCGGCCGGTGACCTTCGAGTCTTGACATGCGCGAGTCCTTCCCGGACCCTGGGCCCTCCGTGGAGGGCCCTTGTCGGTGGAGTCTGCAACCGGACCCGCCCGGTCCGGGAATGCGCGGGGCCGGCGCATCGGCCTGTGGCTCGGGCCGGTGGTGTTCCTGGCGCTGCTGGTGTTCGCGGATCTGCAACCCGGCCAGCCGCTGGTCACCCGCATGGCGGCGGTGGCGGCCTTGATGGCGGTGTGGTGGATCAGCGAGGCGATCCCGCTGGCGGCCACGTCCCTGCTCCCGCTGGTCCTGTTCCCCGCGCTGGGCATCATGGGGGGCAGGGCGACCGCGCCGATCTACGTCAACCACGTCATCTTCCTGTTCGTCGGCGGTTTCATGATCGCGCTGGCGATGGAGCAGTGGGGCCTGCACAAGCGGATCGCGATCTGGATCATCCGCCTGATCGGAGGCGGACCTTCCCGGCTGGTGCTCAGCTTCATGATCGCCTCGGCGCTGCTGTCGATGTGGATCTCCAACACCGCCACCGCGATCATGATGCTGGCGATCGGGCTGGCGATCATCGCCGAGCTGGAGCACACGCTGGGGAAGGGGCGGACGCACCGGTTGAGCGTCGCCCTGCTGCTGGGGATCGCCTACGGGGCGAGCGTCGGCGGAATGGCCACGCTGGTCGGAACGCCGCCCAACCTGTCGTTCGTCCGCATCTTCGAGATCATCTTCCCCGACGCCGAACCGATCGGCTTCGGCCAGTGGATCCTGCTCGGCCTGCCGCTCAGCGCGGTGATGCTGGTGGTGATCTGGCTGCTGCTGACGCGGGTGTTCTTCCGCTCGCCGCCAAGCTTGCGACTCTCGTCGGAGGTGGTCCAGCGGGAGCATCGGGCGCTGGGCCCCGTGCGGTTCGCGGAATGGGCCGTGCTGGTGACGTTCCTCGCGACGGCGTTGCTGTGGGTGTTCCGGAGGGACCTCGTGATCGGCGGGTTCAGCGTGCCCGGTTGGGCGCGGCTGCTGCCGTTTCCCGACCTGGTCGATGACGGCACGGTGGCGATCACGATGGCGCTCTTGTTGTTCGTGGTCCCGTCGCGCGCCTCCGACCCACGGGCGAGCCGCGCCGTGCTCGACGTCGACGTGTTCCGCCGCGTTCCCTGGCACATCGTGCTGCTGTTCGGAGGCGGCTTCGCCCTGGCGAGCGGGTTTCAGAGCAGCGGGCTTTCCGCCTGGGTGGGCGGACAGTTCGCCGGACTCGAAGGCACCCCGCCGGTGGTCATGGTCGCAAGCGTCTGCATGACCCTGACCTTCCTCACCGAGCTGACCTCGAACACCGCGACGACCGAGCTGCTGCTTCCGATCCTGGCGTCGGCGGCCACCGCGCTGAAGGTCAACCCGCTGATGCTGATGGTGCCCGCGACCCTCGCGGCGTCGTGCGCCTTCATGATGCCGGTGGCGACCCCACCCAACGCGATCATCTTCGGCAGCGGGCGGATCCGGATCGCCGAGATGGCGGCGGTCGGCATCGTGATCAACCTGATCGGGGTCGCCGTGATCACCGCGGTCTTCTACACCCTGGGCATGGCGGTGTTCGGTATCGAGCCGGGGTCGGTGCCGGATTGGGCGACAACCGCGCAATGACGCGGGCCGCCGACGGTTTCAGCGGCGCGGAGATCGATCAGGCGGTCGTCGCCGCGCTGAGAGCGGGCCCGGCGGCGGGGATCGACGTATAAGGGGGGGACGTTTTCGGGCGGCCGCGCCGCCGGGGGGAATTCATGCGCCATCGGATCGTGCTCGTTCTCTCGCTGTTGTCCCTGGGGCCGGTCCATGCCGGGGCCCCGACACTGCTGGCGCCCGACAGCGAGGTGCGCGAGGCGCAGGTCGCGATCCGCGGACACCTGGAACGCCTCGACGACGGTGCCGGCGCGACGCTCCGGCTGCGCGTCGCCGCCGACGCCCGCCCGGTGATGCCGGGCGAGCCGTTGCCGCGGCTCGGGACGTACCTGCCGCATCTGCCGGTCGAGTACGTGCTGCACGACGTCGCGACCGGCAGCACGCGTCGCGGCCCGCTCCGGTTCGGCTGGTCGGAGCACGGCCCGCATTACGCGGCGGAGCTGATTCTCGAGGACGCGGCCGGTCCGCTGCTGCTCGGGTTCGCCGGCGACGACGAGCGGCTGACCCCGTTCGCCGGCTACCGCTGGAGCTATCGGCTGGAGGCGATTCCGGGGCCGGCGGACGACGGCGCCGCCGGGGGTGCCGGCGGCGGCGGGCCGGAGGTCGTGCCCGCGTCGCT